>DASUFJ010000141.1:0-21119 GCA_036274575.1 Candidatus Limnocylindria bacterium | reverse complement strand
TGCCTCTTCTGCAAGATCGTCGCGGGCGAGATCCCGTCCGACCGGGTGCTCGAGGACGATGACGTCATCGCCTTCCGGGACATCAACCCTCGTGCGCCGACGCACGTGCTCGTCATTCCGCGGCGCCACATCCCCGACGCGCACGCGCTCACCGACGGGGACGGGCCTCTGCTCAGCGCGCTGTTCGCAGCCGTTCGTCGGATCGCCGACGAGGCCGGATTGGGGAACGGCTACCGCGTGGTGACGAACGTCGGCCCCGAGTCCGGGCAGACCGTCTTCCATCTGCACCTCCACCTGCTCGGTGGCCGACCGATGGCCTGGCCCCCCGGCTGAACTCGCGTCGATTGACCCTCTTCGGCCCCGCTGGTACCCTCCGTCGGCTTACGTGCCAAGTCGGCGACCAGCCTGCGGAACGCACGAAATCGAGGCGGAAAGGAGTTGAGACGTTTGGCAGAAGTCCGCGTGGGCGAGAACGAGACGTTCGAGAGCGCGCTGCGTCGATTCAACAAGAAGATCCAGCAGTCGGGAATCCTGGCTGAGGCACGACGCCGCGAGCACTACGAGAAGCCCAGCGTGAAGCGAAAGCGCAAGGAAGCCAAGAAGCGCAAGGCAACCTCGCGCGCCTAGTCGCCAGACGCCTCCCCAACCCCAGCCGGTCAGGCACACGGAGACCCGCAAGGAGACCGACCGATGCCGCCGACCGATGCCGAGATGACCCTTTCCCAGCGGATCGAGTCCGCCATGCGTGACGCGATGCGCGCCCGCGACGAGCGGCGCACGCAGACCCTGCGCATGGTGATGGCTGCCGCCCACAACCAGCGCATCGCGCGCGGCCGCGACCTGACGGACGAGGAGGTCGTCGACGTCGTTGCCCGCCAGGTGAAGCAGCGACGCGAGAGCATCGACCTGTACCGGGCCGGCGGCCGCGAGGACCGCGCCGCGGAGGAGGAGGCCGAGGCCGCGATCCTGACCGAGTTCCTGCCGCAGCAGCTCACCGAGGACGAGATCGAGATGCTCGTGCGGGCCGCGGTAGCCGAGACCGGAGCGAGTGGACCCGCGGATCTCGGCCGCGTGATGGGTCGTGTCTCGCCCCAGACCAAGGGACGGGCTGACGGCAAGCTCGTCAGCGACGTCGCCCGCCGCGTGCTCGAGGCCTCCTGACCGATGTTCATCCCGCGCACCCTGTCTGAGCGCGAGGACGCGGTCACCCGCAGCGGCGCCGGCCGCGCGCTGGCCATCATCGCCATGGTCGCCGTCGCCCTCTTCCTCGTCCTCTCTGCGAACATCACGCTCGGCCAGGAGAACCTCGCGGTCGGCCAGATCGCACCGCGCGACATCCGTGCCCAGCGCGACCAGACCTTCACGTCGGAGAGCCGGACCGAGGCGGCGCGCGACGCTGCCGAGGACGAGGTCACGCCGGTGACCGAGACGGTGAAGTCGCCGACCGACAACCAGGAGGACCAGCTCCTCGCCTTCGACACCCTGTCCCGTCGCGTGCTCCGCATCCTGGAGCTCCGCGACTCCGGCTCGATCGACGACGCCGAGGTCCTCAGCCGGCTCAACGATGACGCGGAGGAGATCCCCTTCGCGCAGCGACAGGCGGTTGCGTCGATGTCGGTCCAGCGCTGGAACGCCGTGAGCGACGCGGGCCGAGTCGCGCTCCAGACGGTCCTCTCCGATCGCATCCGCCAGGACGAGCTCTTCGCCACGCGCTCCGAGGCGCACGATCTGGTGACCACGGACCTGGAGGGCGCCGAGCGCGATCTCGCCGGCGACCTGGCGGCGGCGCTCGTCGAGCCGACCGAGCGGATCGACGAGACCTTGACCCAGCAGGCCATCGACCAGCGTCGATCGGAGGTCCCGGCGGTCGAGGTAACGATCCTCGCGGGCCAGCGGATCGTCAACGAGGGCGACCCGATCACCATCGAGCAGTTCGAGATGCTCGATGCCCTCGGACTCACCCGGCCTCGCGTCGAGATGGCGACCGTGTTCGGCAACGCGCTCCTCGCGATCCTCATCGCGACGCTGATGGTGGCCTACCTGTGGCGCTTCGAGCCGGCCATCTGGCACCGCAACCGGTCGGTCCTGCTCTTCTTCCTGGCCCTCGTGGCCACGGCCCTCGTCCTGCGCATTGCGGCGGATCGGACCCTGTGGGCCTTCGTCGTGCCGACCACGGCGACCGTGCTGCTGGTCGGGATCCTCCTCCAGGGCGGGGCTGGAGCGGCCATGGCCGCTGCGCTGGCCGTGCTCGCCGGCGTCATGAATCGCGACGCCCTCGAGCTCGCCGTGTACGTGCTCGCCGGTGGGCTTGCCGCGCTCATCGCCATGGCGCGCGCCGAGCGTCTCAACGCATTCTTCCGCGTCTTCGCCGTGCTCGCGGTCACGAACATCGTGGTCGTCACCGCCTTCAGCCTGCTCGAGCCGCGCGACCTGGCCGCGGTCGCCCAGCTGGGCGCCGCCGGGATCCTCAATGCCATCCTGGCGGTGGTGGGCGCAGTCGGCAGCTTCGCGGTCCTCGGCAACCTGTTCGGGATCATGACCGTGTTCCAGATGCTCGAGCTGGCGAACCCGTCCAACCGGCTGCTGCGCCGCCTCCTTCTCGAGACGCCCGGCACCTACCACCACTCGGTCATGGTGGGCAACCTGGCGGAGCGCGCGGCGGAGACGATCGGGGCCGATCCGCTGCTCGCGCGGGTAGCCGCCTACTACCACGACATCGGCAAGATGAAGAACCCGCTGGCGTTCATCGAGAACCAGGCGGGCGCCCGCAACATCCACGATGACCTCACCGCCGACACGAGCGCCCGGATCATCGCCGGGCACATCCGCGACGGCATCGACCTCGGCTACGAGAACGGCCTTCCGGTCCAGATCATCGGCTTCATCCCGCAGCACCACGGGACGAGCGTGATGACCTTCTTCCACACCAAGGCACTGAGCGAGGCGGGTGGGCGCGAGGAGCTTGTCGACGAGCGGAGCTATCGATATCCGGGGCCGAAGCCCCAGAGCCGGGAAGCGGCGATCCTCATGCTCGCCGACGGCGTCGAGGCCTCGGTGCGTTCGCTGGACGAGAAGGACGAGGAGTCCATCCGCGGCATGGTGAACCGCATCGTCGACGCGCGGGTCGAGGACGGGCAGCTTGACGACGCGGACCTGACGCTCAAGGACATCGCCCTCATCAAGGACGCGTTCGTCGGCCAGCTGCTGGGGATGTACCACTCCCGCATCAAGTACCCCGACAACGTCGTGCCCATGGAGCAACGACGGGAGCAGGCCTAGTTCTCGAGCGAGGCTCGAATGCGACGACTTTGTCGGTCACGAGCAGTCATTACCTCCGGTTTGGATCGGCCTCGAAGGTGACAGCCTCGCAGTCCTGACGGGACCGGAGTCGCGCAAGGCGCGCCTCGAGGGTGATCCACCCGTGGTCCGCAACGGACCGACCGGATCGCTCTCGTCATCGAGCCTCACGCACGATCGGTGAACTTCGGCTAGCTCCCGCGATCGATGGCGGCACGGGTCAAAGGGCGCGGCCCATGCGAATCCTTGAGTCCGGCATGGCCCCGGGACTACGATGGCGGGACATGGGTTGCTCGGTCACTCTCCACGACCGGATCGGGCGCGACCGCATCGAACAGGCGGTCGAGCCGATGAGCGCCGACGTGACCCTGGAGCTCGTCGAGTCGGCGGTGTGCGAGACCGTCCACGCCGCCTTCGGCAAGGTCCCCGCGGAGGTGGAGCTGACCCTCACCGGCGATGCCGAGATGGAGCGCCTCAACTTCGACCACATGGGCGAGCGGGGCCCGACCGACGTCCTCTCCTTCCCCCTCCACGAGTGGGCGCTCGACGGCGATCGCCTCTCACACCTGTCCGATGACGACGGCGTCTCGCCGCCAGGCCCGATGCTGCTGGGCGACGTCGTCATCGACCTCGACCAGGCACTGCGCCAGGCGGCCGAGGGCGACTGGGGCGTCACCGAGGAGCTCGTCCTGCTCGCCATTCACGGCACGCTCCACCTGCTCGGCCACGACCATGCCGAGATCGACGAGGAGGAGCGGATGCGGGAGCGCGAGCACCACGTGCTGGGCGTCCTTCACCGGCGGCACCGTGACATCGCCTGGCAGCCGGGATCGCTCTTCGACCGCGCCGGCCACGCCGTCACGACCGGCAGCTGACGCCGCCCGACTCGCCTCGATCAATCGAGGCGGATTCACTGATGGACGTTTCCGCGCGTGATTCCCTCACTCCATCGAGGGCCACGCCGCACGAGGCGCGCTCCGCGGCGCAGGTCACGCTCACCGACACTCGATGCGGCGAGGATTCGGCGCCCGGATTGGCCCTCGGGCGCATCGGCCTCGATGGATCGAGACGATCGTTAGGCGGCGACAGGCACCGATTCAGGCTCCGGCTCGGGCTGGATCGCGATCGGCTCCACGTTCGCACGAGCCGAGTCGCCCGGAGCGAGGATCCATGCGACGAGCAGCAGGCCGAAGCTGACGAGTGCGGCGATGACCATCGGTTGAGACTCCTTCTCGGGACTCAGGGCTGGTACGCGATCTCGCCGTGCTGGGCGAGGTCGAGGCCGGCCTCCTCGGCCGGGCCTGGGACGCGGATGGGAACGACGAGGTTGATGACGAGGAGGATCAGCGCGGTCGCCACAGCCGAGTAGGCGCCGACGGCGACGACGCCGATGACCTGGACGAGGACCTGTGACGGGTTGCCCGCCAGCAGCCCATCGACGCCCGCCGCGTTCACGGCGACCGTGGCGAAGACACCGGTGGCGATGGCGCCGAACGCGCCGCCCACGCCGTGGACGCTGAACACGTCGAGCGCATCGTCGACCCGGGCGCGCAGCCGCAGCAGTGCGGCGCCGTAGCAGACGACCCCGACCCCGAGCCCGATGAGCACTGCCGCCGCCGGAGTGACGAAGCCGGCGGCCGGGGTGATGGCCACGAGACCCGCGACGGCCCCGATCGCTGCGCCAAGCACCGATGGCGTGCCGCGGTGGAGCCAGGAGATCGTGACCCAGGTGATGGCGGCCATCGCCGCCGCCGTGTTGGTCGTCACGAAGGCGGTGGCGGCCAGGCCGTTTGCGCCGAGCGCCGAGCCGGCGTTGAACCCGAACCAGCCGAACCAGAGAAGGCCGGCGCCGAGGACCGTCATCGGCACGTCGTGGGGCTCGGTGGCCGGAGCGAGGAGCCCGCTGCGCCGGCCGATGAACATCGCCGCCACGAGCGCGGCGACGCCGCTCGCCAGGTGAACGACCGTGCCGCCGGCGAAGTCGAGGACCCCGAGCCCGAAGAGCCAGCCGTCGGGCGACCAGACCCAGTGCGCGATCGGCGCGTACACCAGCGTTGACCACGCGACGGCGAAGAGGACGAATGCCTTGAAGCGCTTGCGCTCGGCGAAGGCGCCGGTGATGAGGGCCGGCGTGATGATGGCGAACATCATCTGGAAGGCCATGAAGGCGAGGTGGGGAACGGTCGTCGCGTAGACCGATGACGGCTCGCCGGTCACGCCATCGAGACCCAGCCAGTCGAGGCCGCCGATGAGGCCAAGGCCGGTGTCCGGGCCGAAGGCGAGGGTGTAGCCCCACAGCACCCAGGTGATGCTCACCAGCCCGAGGATGAAGAAGCTGTGCATGATCGTGGACAGCACGTTCTTGCGGCGCACGAGCCCGCCGTAGAAGAACGCCAGGCCGGGGGTCATGAGCATGACGAGCGCGGCGCTCATGAGGACCCAGGCGGTATCTCCGGCGCTGATCTCGGGCATCGGTGGCTCCATGCGTGGTGTCGTTGTGCAGGGAGCCTAGGGACGCAAGCACGCCGGCGCATCGGCCGCCCCACCCACCGGAGCGCGTGCACTTGTGCATGTCGCACAAGGCGGATCGGGTCAGGTCGCGCGGCTTGCGTCGAGCTCGGGTGGCGGCGGCGTGCCGTCGAGGATGGCGCGGGCGACGATCGCCGCCGAGGCCGGACCGGTGCTGATGCCCCACGGGCCATGGCCGGCGCACACGAAGAGTCCTTCGACCCCGGCCATCGGGCCGATGAACGGGCGACCGTCGACTGACTGCGGCCGGGCGCACATCCGCCGACCGACGACCTCGGCGCCGGCGACGGCGGGAAGGTATCCGGCGGCGCGGCGCAGGAGCAGCGGTGAGATGCGCGCTGCGTCGGGCTCGGCCGGCAGGAAGGTCGAGCCGATTGTGCTCAGCCCCGCGGCGCTGGCCATGCTGAACAGCGACGGCGGGTCGGAATCCTGGACGGCCGCCGCGGCCCGCGCGGTGGCGGCAGCTGCCCGGTTCACGCCGTCCACGTCGTCCTCCTCCAGGATGTGGCGCGGGGCATCGCCGTCCAGTCGAAGCTGGACCGTCACGCCGTAGGTGGGCCGGATTCGGTCCCAGCCGCCGGACGGATCGAGCAGCGCGCCGCTCCACGGGCCGGAGGCGACGAGCACTGCGTCGGCGGCGATGGACGAGCCGTCGTCCAGGGTGATGCCGCGGGCCCGGCCGCCCTCGACGGCCGGTGTCGCCGCCGACCCGATGACGAGACGCGCGCCGTTCTCTTCCGCCCTCGAGGCCCACGCCTCGGTCGCCGACGATGGTGGGATGGGGTAGCCGGTCTCGAGCCGAACGGCCGACGGCCCCTGAGCCAGCGACGGCTCGAGCTCGACGAGCTCGTCGTCGGCGATGAGCCGCGGCTGGAGCTCCGGATACGTCGCCGCCAGGCGGTCGGCCTGGGCCGCCGCGGCATCGGCGTCGTGGTTGAGCAGGAGGAGCCCTGCGGGCCGGCGGCCGATCTCAAAGGCACCATCGGAGCCGGCGGCAAGCGCCTGGTAGCGCGCCAGGCTCTCGCGGTGGAGTGGGGCGAGGACGGGGTCGAACGGGTGCTGGACGGCACCGAGGTTGCGCCCGGATGCCCCCGCGCCGATGCCCGTGCGCTCGACGAGGATGACCCGCGCGCCGCGGTCGGCCAACATCGCTGCCGCGGCGCAGCCGACGATCCCGCCGCCGATGACGACCACGTCGGTGGTGCCCGGCACCCTAGGTCGCTCGCGGTGCTCCATGGCCGGGAGAATATCGAATTGTGGATTCCACCGCGCCTGACCGAAGGGGCCGGGTAGGATCGGCCCGGTGAAGGCGATCTGCGGGCTGGGCAACCCTGGCGACCGCTACCGAATGACGCGCCATAACGTCGGGTTTCGCGTGGTCGACCTCCTCGCCGATCGCTGGGGGCTCTCCGGCGCGGGCCGATTGCGAGATGGGGCAGCGCTGCTGGAGGTTCGCCATCCCCAGCATGGCCGCGTCCTGCTGGTGAAGCCGATGCGCTACATGAACCGCTCCGGCGGTCCGCTTCGCGCCGCCCTGCGCCAGACCGACGTCGACGTCCGCTCCGACCTCCTCGTCGTCACCGATGACATCGACCTGCCCCTTGGACGCGTCCGCCTTCGGCGCTCCGGATCGGCCGGCGGCCACAACGGCCTGCGCGACGTCATCGGCTCCCTCGGGACCGACGAGTTCAACCGGTTGCGCGTCGGCGTCGGGCGGGCCGGCGAGGCGGCGAGCCATGTCCTGGCCACGTTCCGGCCCGACGAGCGGGACATCGCGACGGAGATGGTCGCCGTCGGGGCCGATGCCGCCGAGCGCTGGCTGGCGGACGGCATCGATGAGGCGATGAACGCATTCAACGGCGTCGACGTTGGCGGCTGACGCCGGTCCGTCCCCGGCGATCGTCGAGGCGGCCACGCGCGCGGGCCGCAGGCGTCCGATCGGGTGGCATCGGTCGACCGGCGGTGGGTACACGCCGGCCGAACGCTGGATCGTCGAGCTGGACGACGGCTCGTCGGCCTTCGTCAAAGCGGCCGTGGTTGACCGTCTGCGCGACTGGCTCCGTCAGGAGCGTCGCGCGTACGAGCAGATCGCCGCCCCGTTTATGCCGCGCCTCATCGGCTGGGCTGAGGAGCCGGTTCCGGTCCTGCTGCTGGAGGATCTCTCGGGCGCGCATTGGCCGCCGCCCTGGAACCGAACGATGGTCGACAGGGTTCTCGGGACTCTCGATGCGGTGGCGGCCACGCCATGCCCGGCATGGGCGACGCCGATCAGCGAGATGAGCGACCTCTTCGGCGGCTGGTCGGAGATCGCCGGCGATCCGACGCCCTTCCTGAGCCTGCGCCTGGCGAGCCGGAGCTGGTTGGACGCGGCGCTGCCGGCGCTGATCGCCCATGAGCGTCCGTCCGAGCTGGAGGGCGACGCGCTGCTTCACTTCGACGTTCGGAGCGACAACATGTGCTTCACCCCCGAGCGCACGCTGCTCGTCGACTGGAACTTCGTCGCCCGCGGCAATCCGCTGTTCGACGTGGCCGCCTGGCTGCCGAGCCTCGCGCACGAGGGCGGGCCGCCGCCGGAGTCTGTGCGACCGGACGCCGGCATCTTCGCCGCGGCGCTGGCGGGCTACTTCTGCTCGCGGGCGCCGGAGCCGATCATCACCGATGCTCCCCACGTTCGCCGCGTTCAGCTCGAGCAGGCCGCCACGGCGCTTCCATGGGCCGCGCGCTGGCTCGGCCTTCCTCCTCCCGACGGGATGGCGGCCGCGACGGATCCGTAGTCCCCGGCCCAGGCGCTACCATGCCATCTCCGCATGTCCTCCTCGCGCGGCGGTGATCGCCGCGTCGCAGCGCTCGTCGACGCCCTTCGGCCCAACCTGCCGCAATCGGGCGTCCTTCGTGTGCCCGCGGCGGCACGGGCCGCGCACCTTGCGGCGAGACGCGCCGAGCTGTCCGCCGGCCCCCCGATGGTCGTGGTCGCGCGCACCGACGACGAGGCCCATCGACTGGCGGACGACCTGGCCGCCTGGATCGGGGCGGCACACGTCCGCACGCTCCCGGAACGCGCGGCGCTGCCGCTGGAGCGGGCGCTGCCGGAGCACGACGAGTCAGCCGAACGCCTCTCGGTGCTCGCGGCGCTGAGCTCCAGCCCTCGTGGCCTGGTGGTGGTCGCGTCGCTGCTTTCGCTGGTGCAGCGCACGCTGGCACCGGGGCAGCTCGCCGCGGCGCGGACCTCGCTGAAGATCGGCGACCACGTCCCGCAGCACTCGCTCCTCGAGCGTCTCGTGGCGGGCGGCTACGAGCCGACGGTCGAGGTCACCGGGATCGGGGAGTTCGCGCACCGCGGCGGCCTGGTCGATGCCTGGCCGCCCGGTCTCGGCGAGCCGGTCCGCATCGAGCTCTTTGGCGACGAGGTCGACTCGATCCGCGCCTTCGACCCGATGACCCAGGCCTCGCGGCGCCGCCTCGACGGCATCGATCTCCTCCCGGCCTCGGAGTTCCTCCCTACAGACGGCTGGGAGGCGCTGTTGACGACGGCGCCGGTGCAGTCCGACGCGTTGCGGGAGGACGCCGCGCGGCTGGCACAGGGCGACCTCGGCGAGGCGGCGGAGACGTGGGCCGCCTACCTGACCGAGACGCCGGCGGCGGCGCACGTTCCGGCTCCTGCCCATCTCGTCCTGACGGACGTCGAGGAGCTCCGTGCCCTCGCGACCGACCTCGACGCGCAGGCCGCCGACCGTCGCGACGGCCTCGTCACGAGCGGCGAGCTGCCGGATGACTGGCCGCTGCCATATGACGCGCGCGGCACGCTGGCCGAGCTCGAGGCAGGCGCCGGCGAGTGGATGGAGGAACAGGCGGAAGCCGATGCCGGCTTTGCCTCGGCGCCGCCGCTCCCTGGCCGCGCGGATCGGGCCGGCGGCTGGCTCGTGGAGCTCGCCGCCGCCGGCCGCAGGATCGTGGTCACCACCGACCAGGCCAGCCGCGTCGGGGAGCTGCTCGACGAGGCTGGCCGACCGTCCGCGCCGGCCGCCGAGCTGGCGCATGTACCGGAGCGTGGTGGTGTCGCCGTCGTCCATGGGTCGCTGTCGGGTGGATTCGGCCACGCCGCCAGCGACGTCCTGGTCCTCACGGACCGGGAGCTGTTCGGCGCCACGCGCGTCCGGCGCCTGGCGAGTGCCAAGCGGGTCGTCACCCGCGACCTCATCGGCAAGCTCACGTCGGGCGACCACGTCGTCCACGTCGATCACGGGATCGCGCGCTACGCCGGGATGACCCAGCGGACGTTCGGCGAAGACGTGAAGGAGTACCTCCAGCTCGACTTCGCGGGCAGCGACAAGATCTTCCTTCCCGCCGACCAGATCGGCCGGATCACCCGCTACGCCGGCGGCCCGGCGCCCGCGCTGTCGAAGCTCGGCGGGACCGAGTGGGCGCGGACGAAGCGGCGCGTGCGTCGCGCGGTCGGCGACCTCGCTCGGGAGCTCATCGAGATCTACGCCGCGCGCGAGTCGGCGCCCGGCTTCGCCTTCAGCGCGGATACGACCTGGCAACGCGAGCTGGAGGAGAGCTTCCCGTACACCGAGACGGCGGACCAGGCGCGAAGCATCGAGGAGGTGAAGGCCGACATGCTTCGCCGCAGGCCGATGGATCGGCTGGTCGTCGGCGACGTCGGCTACGGCAAGACCGAGGTGGCGCTGCGCGCCTCGTTCAAGGCCGTGCAGGACGGCAAGCAGGTCGCGGTCCTGGTCCCGACGACGGTCCTGGCCCAGCAGCACCTGCTCACGTTTGAGCGACGCCTCTCGGCCTTCCCGCTGCGCGTGGCCATGCTGAGCCGCTTCGTGGCGAAGAGGGAGCAGGAGCGCATCGTGGAGGCGGTCGCCGCCGGCACGGTCGACATCCTGATCGGGACGCATCGGATCCTCTCGAAGGACATCGCATTCGCCGACCTCGGGCTGCTCGTCGTCGACGAGGAGCAGCGCTTCGGCGTCAGCCACAAGGAGCGCATCAAGGCTATGCGCCGCGAGGTGGACGTCCTCACGCTCAGTGCGACGCCCATCCCGCGCACGCTGCACCTCAGCCTCGTCGGGATCCGCGACCTGAGCGTCATCGAGACGCCGCCGGAGGCGCGGCTGCCGATCCAGACCCGCATCGCGGAGGATGACGACGGCCTCGTGCGCGACGCCATCGGCCGCGAGATCGACCGCGGCGGGCAGGTGTTCTACGTCCACAACCGGGTCGAGACGATCGAGGCCGCCGCGGAGCGCGTCCGGCGCCTCGTGCCCGGGGCGCGGGTCGCCATCGGTCACGGCCAGATGGCGGAGGGGATGCTCGAGCGGGTGATGCTCGACTTCGCCGACGGCCGTTTCGACGTCCTCGTGTGCACGACGATCATCGAGTCGGGCCTCGACATCCCGAACACGAACACGATCATCATCGTCCGCGCCGACACGTTCGGGCTCGCGCAGCTATACCAGCTCCGCGGCCGCGTTGGCCGTTCCGATCGGCGCGCGCACGCCTACCTGCTCCATCGGCGCGGCATGCCGTTGACTCCGGTTGCCCGCAAGCGGCTGCACGCCATCTTCTCGGCGTCCGACCTTGGGGCGGGCTACCAGATCGCCCTCTCCGACCTCGAGATCCGTGGCGCCGGCAACATCCTCGGCGCCGAGCAGCACGGCTTCATGGCCGCGGTCGGCTTCGAGATGTACACCCGCATGCTGGCCGAGGCCGTCGACCTCCTCCGCGGGCGGCTGCCGCCGCCCGAGCCGGCCCCGGTGCGGCTGGATCTCCCCGGGTCCGCCTTCCTGCCCGACGACTACGTCGCCGACTCCGGCGCGAAGCTGGAGGCGTACCGGCGCTTCGCCGCCGCCCGCACCGACGCCGACGCGGAGTCCCTGCGCACCGACCTGCGTGACCGATACGGGCCGGTGCCGCGAGAGGTTGAGAACCTGTTCACCGCCGTCCGCGTCCGCCTTGCCGCCGAGGCGGCCGGGGTGCCGGAGGTTCGCGCCGACGAGCGGCTCGTCACCCTGAAGTGGTCGGGTCGGATGCCGGATCGGAGGGAGATCAGCGTGGCGCTGCAGGTCGCCGGCTTCCGTCCGGACACGGCCTCGAACCAGGTCCGGATCCCGGTCGCCGCCGGGCGTGACCCGATCGACGTGGCGCTGCGCGCGCTCGAGACGCTGATCGCGCCGGCGGTCGCGACGCCCGCCTAGAGCTCCTGGTCGCGGAAGACGAGCCACGCGGCGGCGAACAGCGCGGCGATGATCGCCAAATTCGCGATGAGCGGACCGATGAGCGCGCCGGCATCGGTGCCCAGGGCGAGGGCGCGCGCCGGCGCGCCGGACAGACCGGCCGGGGTGTACGGCGCGACGCTCGGCAGCGCCGAGACGACGGCCAGCACGATCATCCCGCCGATGCCGATCGCCGCGGCAGCCAGCGCCGACCGCGTCAGGGTGCTGCCGAGGAACGTGAGTGACGCGTACGCCAGCAGGGCAACGAGCAGCAGCGCGGTCATGCCGGCCCAGCCCAGGGCCGATGGTGCCTCGAACAGGAACGCGGTGTAGGCGTAGCCGGTGATCGAAGCGGCCACGAGGCCGAGGGCCAGCGTCGCGCCGATGGCCGCCAGCTTCGACGCCAGGAACGCGCCCCGCGACGCCGGCTTCGAAAGAATGAGCGCCGCGGTCCCGCGCTCCTTCTCGGTCGCGACGCTGCCCATGGCGAGGAGGATCGCGGTCAGGATGCCGGCCTGGCCCATATTCTTGAGGAACTGGTCGACGGCATCGGCCGTCGTGGGTGGCGGCACTTCGATCTCGAACGGCAGTCCGCCAAGCGACTCAATGAGCTCGGCCGTGTAGCGGGCCAGGAACGCGGAGCCGATCGCCAGGGCGACGAACACCACGAGGACCACGATCAGCCGCCGCGTGCGCCACTGCTCGCGAAGCTCCTTGCCGAGGAGCGGCCCGAAGCCGATCACGCCGCGCGTTTCCCGGCCTCGGCGACGAGTCGGAGGAAGACGTCCTCCAGGGTCGGCCGCTGCCGCTCGAAGCGCCCCACCGACATCCCGCTCGCGGCGACCGCGGCGAGGAGCCGGCTCCCGACGTCGGCGTCATCGCCGACGGCCACGCGCACGAGGCCGGCGTCGACCTCGGCAGCCTGGACGCCGGGCACGCGGCGCAGGTCGACGGCAAGGCGCTCGGCGGCTCCGGCATCGGTCATGTCCGGCTCGATGGCGTACACCGGCTGCGCGTAGCGGTCGAGCAGCTCGTCGATCGGCGCCTCGCTCAGCAGGCGGCCGTGGTCGAGGATCGCGACCCGATCGCAGACGCGCTCGACGTCATTCAGGATGTGGGTCGAGAAGAGCACCGTCGACTCGCCACCGAGGCCACGGATGATCTCGAGGACATGGCGTCTCCCTTCGGGATCGAGGGAGCTCACCGGCTCGTCGAGGAGGAGAACGGGCGGCCGGTTGAGGACGGCCTGGGCGAGGCCAAGGCGCTGGCGCATCCCGCCCGAATAGGTGGCGATCGTGCGGCGACCCGCGTCGCCCAGCCCGACGGCCTCGAGCGTCTCGTCGATCCGCGTCCGGAGCGCTTGCCCGCGCATGCCGTAGAGGCTGCCGACCAGCTCGAGCAGCTCGCGGCCGCGCATCCATCCATGGAAGCGCGGGTCCTGGTCGAGGTAGCCGAGCAGCCCTCGCCGGTTCGGCAGCGACGAGCCGACCGGGACGCCGAGGATCTCGGCCGCGCCCGAGGTCGCGTTCGCCAGCGACGCGAGGATGCGCAGCGTCGTCGTCTTGCCGGCGCCGTTCGGGCCGAGGAAGCCGAAGACGCTGCCGGTGGGAACCACGAGGTCGAGGCGGTCGAGCGCGAGGACATCGGTGCCGTACCGCTTCGTGAGCGCATGGGTCTCGATGCCGGGGACGGCCGCCCCCATGGGTCAGGTCTCCTCGCGCCCGACGAGGAAGTAGATGAGCGATCCCAGGATCTGGCCGAGGACGATGACGAGGCCCCACAGGAGCTTGTTGTCGCCGCGCACGCGACGCTCCGGCCGGGTGAGATCGTAGATGGCGAAGAGCATGATCGCGATCTGGAGGATCGCGAGCGGGATGATGAGGGGGAGAAGCTCCTCGATCGTCATCGATGCTGAAGCCTTACCGCGGGCGCCACACCGATCCGGTGCGGGCCCGCGGCATCAACGACGGCGTCGTTCAGGTTCGCCCGAACGCGGCCTTCACCTCGGGCTGGAAGAGGTAGTACGTGATCGCCCCGGCGATCGCGATGCTGATCAGCGAGCTGAAGTCGCCCTGGATGAGGCTGAACAGGCCCAGGACGATCGACACAGCGGCAAGGATGATGCCGAGGGTCCACGCCCACGACTTGAGGCCCCACGCGCCCCATGCGAACACGAGATAGGCGATGCCCTCGACGAGGACGATTGCCCCGATGACCCCCGCGAGCGCACCGAAGCCGGCGCTGCCAGCGGCCACGCCAATGGCGGCGCCAGCGAACATGACGGTGAATCCGCCCAGGATGGCCAGCACGCCGGCGATCGCGGCAAGGATGGCGAGGACGGTGATGCCGAGGGGGCGTGCGCCGGCCGCGGGTGCGGCGGACGTCGTCGTCGCGGCCGGGGGCGGGCTGGCCGGCGGCGGGGCCGCGTCGGATGCCATCGTGGGCTGGGCCGGCGGCGTAGTCGCCGGTTCGGGGTCTGGCGGCGGCGGTGCTCCGCCGGACTGAGGCTGCTCTGGGTCCTGCATAGTCCACTCCCTCGCGAAGCTAGCGGCGCATGCGCGCCATTTCGCGGTGCACCATACCGCCATCGGGAAGCCCCGCGAAGCGGTCACGCGCGCGGGGCGCGGTATACTCGAGCCCTTCTCGACCCGCGGCGGGCGCACCCGTCCGGCGCCGATCTTCGACCGATGTCGCACCTCACCGATGGCGAGGGCGACGACGAAAGGAGGCGACCGTGACTCCCGCCACCATGCAGGTCGGCGACCGCTCGTTCACCTACTACCCCTTGGCCGATGCGGGCGCCGAGCACCTCGACCGGCTGCCCTACACCGTCAAGGTGCTGCTCGAGAACATGCTGCGCGGCGCGTCGACGCAGCCGGAGCTCGTCACCGATGCCGACGTCCGCGCCCTGGCGACGTGGGATCCGGGCCGCCCGGGCGAGGCCGAGCTGCCGTTCATGCCGGCGCGCGTCATCCTCCAGGACTTCACCGGCGTTCCCTGCGTGGTCGACCTCGCCGCCATGCGTGACGCGATGGCCGATATGGGCGGCGACCCGTCGCGCATCAACCCGCTCGTGCCGGCCGACCTCGTCATCGACCACTCGGTGCAGGTCGACCAGTACGGGTCGGATGCCGCCTTCCTCATCAACGTCGATCGCGAGTACGAGCGCAACGGCGAGCGCTATGCGCTGCTGCGATGGGCGCAGCGGGCATTCAAGGACTTCCGCGTGGTGCCTCCGGGCACCGGCATCGTCCACCAGGTGAACCTCGAGTACCTCGCCGACGTCGTCACCGAGCGCGACGGCGTCCTCTTCCCCGACACCCTCGTCGGGACCGATTCGCACACGACCATGATCAACGGCCTCGGCGTCGTCGGCTGGGGCGTTGGCGGAATCGAGGCCGAGGCCGCGCTCCTCGGCCAGCCGCTGTACCAGCCGCTGCCCATCGTCGTCGGCTTCCGCCTGGACGGGGAGCTGCCGGCCGGCGCGACGGCCACCGACCTCGTGCTCTACGTGACCGAGATGCTTCGCGCCCACGGCGTCGTCGGCAAGTTCGTCGAGTTCCACGGCCCCGGACTCTCGCGTCTCGGGCTCGCCGATCGGGCGACGATCAGCAACATGTCGCCCGAGTTCGGCGCGACGGCCACGCTCTTCCCGGTCGACGACGAGACGCTGCGCTACCTGCGCATGACCGGCCGGCCGGCCGAGGTCGTCGAGCGGGTCGAGGCGTACGCCAAGGCCCAGGGCCTCTTCCGGACCGATGACTCCCCGGAGCCTCGCTTTAACGAGTCGCTCAGCCTGGATCTCCGGACGGTGGAGCCGTCCGTCGCGGGGCCTCGTCGGCCCCAGGACCGCGTGGCGCTCACCGAGCTGCGCGACGACTTCCGCGCCGCGTTCCCAGACGGTCTCCACGTCCACGGCGGCGAGCCGATCCCGCCCGTCCCCGCGCGAGTCCTGTCGCAGGTCGACGAGGCGTCGGCCGAGTCGTTTCCGGCCAGCGACCCGCCGGCGCTCGAGAACGGCACACGGCCGAGCGACGAGCCGCCGGCCGAGCCGCGGACGCTCCGCGACCTCCCCGAGGGAGCGCACTACAAGGCGGCGGAGGTGGAGCTGGACGGCGAGACATTCAAGGTACGCTCGGGTTCGGTCGTCATCGCCGCGATCACGAGCTGCACGAACACCAGCAACCCCAGCGTCATGGTGGCCGCCGGGCTGCTGGCCCGCAATGCTGTGGCGCGCGGGATGACGGTCCCGCGCCACGTGAAGACGTCGCTCGCTCCGGGCTCGCGGGCGGTGACCGACTACCTCGCCATCGCCGGGCTCATGGAGCCGCTCGAGGCGCTGCGCTTCAACCTCGTCGGCTACGGCTGCACGACCTGCATCGGCAACTCCGGCCCGCTCGCCGAGCCGATTGCCGCGGCGATCGAGGAGAGCGACCTCGTCGGCGTGGCGGTGCTCTCCGGGAACCGCAACTTCGAGGGCCGCATTCATCCCCTCGCGCGTGCCAGCTACCTCGCCTCGCCGCCGCTGGTCGTCGCCTTCGCGCTGGCGGGCCGCATCGACATCGACCTGAGCGCCGACCCGCTGGGGATCGACCGCGACGGCGAGCCCGTCTTTCTGGCCGACCTGTGGCCCTCGCCGGCCGAGGTGGTCGAGACGGTCAGCCGCGCCGTGTCGGGCGAGGTCTTCAGCCGGAACTACGCATCGGTCTTCGATGGCGACGAGCGGTGGCGCAACCTGCCGGTCCCGCCGGGAGACCGCTACGCGTGGGACTCGGGCTCGACCTACGTCGCGCGGCCGCCGTTCTTCGATGGAGTCGGCTCGGATCCGGCGCCCATCGCGGACATCGCCGGGGCGCGCGTGCTTGCCATGCTGGGGGACAGCGTGACGACGGATCACATCAGCCCGGCCGGCTCCATCGCCCGCACCTCGCCGGCGGCGGCGTGGCTGATCGCACGCGGGGTCGAGCCGCGTGACTTCAACTCGTACGGCTCACGCCGCGGGCATCACGAGGTGATGATGCGCGGCACGTTCGCGAACATCCGGCTCCGCAACCTCCTCACCCCGGACGCGGAGGGCAACGTCACCGAGCACCTGCCGTCGGGGGAGCGGATGAGCATCTTCGACGCGGCCATGAAGTACGCGGATGACGGCACGCCGCTCGTGGTCCTGGCCGGCAAGGAGTACGGCGCGGGCTCCTCGCGCGACTGGGCCGCGAAAGGACCGATGCTTCAAGGAGTGCGCGCCGTCATCGCCGAGTCCTACGAGCGGATTCATCGGTCCAACCTCGTCGGCATGGGTGTCCTCCCTCTGCAGTTCCTGCCCGGAGAGAGTGCCGGCTCGCTGGGGCTGAGCGGACGCGAGACCTTCGATATCCTGGGGCTGTCGGCAGGGCTTCGCCCGCGGATGGAGGTCACTGTCGTCGCGCGCGGCGACGACGGGCGCGAGACGCGCTTCCGAGCCGTTGCCCGCCTCGATGGCGACATCGACGTGACGTACCTGCGGAACGGCGGCGTGCTTCAGACGGTGCTGAGGCGGCTCGCTTCCGCCTGACACCTATGTGCCACGAGGCGATCGTCATCGTCTGGGGTTTCGACGGTCTCCCCGACGCGTGACTTGAAATTTGCGCCGATGGCCGCACATTAGAGGGCCCGTCGGTCGAAATCGGCGCTGCTTCACGCTCAAATGGCGAGGTTGCGACGCGATTCGGCCGGATAACGCGCGTGCCACAGCTCAAATTTCCGGTCGCGTGATGCCGACTCGTAATCTGCTCCGCCGGCGGGCAGCTTTCGAGCCGGCCGGAGCCCACGCCGCAGGCGATGGCGCGCCGATCGACCTGCGTTGCCGCCGCGGGACGCATCGGTCTAGACTCACCGGGCGCCGAAGCCACCCCGCCACTTGGGAGTGCCCCAACCGCCGTGACCGTTTCCAGCGTCGACGACCTGCGCGGGCTCATCCGCGAGGTTCCGGACTTCCCGAAGCCGGGGATCCGCTTCTACGACATCACGACCCTGCTGAAGAACGCGGATGCGTTCCGCGAGGTCATCGACCGCATGGCCGAGCAGGTGTCGTCGACGCCCATCGACCTGGTGGTCGGCATGGAGTCACGGGGCTTCATCTTCTCGTCGCCGCTGGCCTACAAGCTCGGGGCCGGCTTCGTTCCGGTCCGCAAGCTCGGCAAGCTGCCGGCGGAGACGATCGAGGTCGAGTACGAGCTCGAGTACGGCACCGCCACGCTCGAGATCCACGCCGACGCGATCGAGAAGGGCCAGCGCGTCCTCATCGTCGACGATCTGCTGGCGACCGGTGGGACGGTGATGGGCACGATCGAGCTCGTCCGGCGCCTGGGTGGCGAGATCGCCGGCCTCTCGTTCATGGTCGAGCTCTCCGCCCTCAACGGCCGGGAGAAGCTGGGCGAGTTCGAGATCCACACGATCTTCAGCTACTGAGCGGAGCCAGGGTCGGATGGCGGTCGCGACCACGAGCCGCAGCCGGGCGCGCGCAGTCGCCGACCGCGAGGAGATCGCCGGCTTCCTGCGCGGCGACCGCCTGTATGCGGCCTACGCCCTCGGCGACCTCGACGGCCCGAACCGCAGCCGCGTGGCGTGGGGAATGGCCTACGACGACGACAGCCGTCCGATGGCGCTCGTCATGCACCACGAGGGGCTCGTCCCGCAGCCGCTGTTCCTCATGGGTGCCCCGGACGGCTGCCGCGCCATCCTCGAGCACGTCCTGAAACCACGCGACGCCTATCTCCAGGGCACCGAGCTCCACGAGGCGGCCATCCGGGACATCTACGACCTCGACGCGCCACTCCTCATGCGTCGCATGGTGGTCGACCGTGAGACGTTCGTGCCCTTCGCAGGCCCCGCAGAGCGCCTCACGGGGCTGGACGTCGAGGATCTCAACCGGCTCTATCAGCTCGGCTTTCGGGCCGGCTTCCCGGCCTCCGTCCTGGAGGACGGCGTCTACTACGGGGTCCGTGTGCGCGGTCGCCTGGTGAGCGCGGCCGGCACCCACGCCATCAACCCGCGGGAGGGGATCGCGGTCGTCGGGAACGTCATGACCCATCTCGACTTCCGCGGGCACGACTTCGCGAAGATGGTGACGAGCGCCGTCACGGCCGAGCTCCTCGATCACGTCAGCGACGTCGCGCTCAACGTCCACGCCGACAACGACCCAGCGGTCGCGGCGTACACGAGGCTCGGCTACCGTACCCACTGCCAGCTGGTCGAGCGCCTCGCGCGCCGCCGCGCCGGCGGGTGGGGACTCATGCGACCGTTACGAGAGGCGATTCGAATCCCGTGGCAACGCGAACCGAAATGAAGACGGCCGACGTGGCCGACCTCGCCCTGGCCGATGCCGGGCGCCTGAAGATCGAATGGGCCGATCGCCAGATGCCGGTTCTCGCCGGCATCAGGGAGCGGTTCGCGAAGGAGCGGCCGCTCGAGGGATGGCGCATCAGCGCCTGCCTCCACGTGACCGCCGAGACGGCGAACCTGATGCGCACCCTGGCCGCCGGCGGAGCCGATGCGGTCCTCTGCTCGTCCAACCCGCTGTCGACCCAGGACGACGTCGCCGCGTCGCTGGTGACCCACTTTGAGATCCCGACCTACGCCATCAAGGGTGAGGACCGCGACTCCTACTACGGCCACATCGGCGCCGCCCTCGACCACCGGCCGCAGGTGACGATGGACGACGGGGCGGACCTCGTGAGCGAGCTCCACACGACGCGCACGGAGCTCCTGGGCGAAGTGGTCGGAGGAACCGAGGAGACGACCACGGGCGTCATCCGCCTGCGGGCCATGGCCAACGCCGGCAAGCTGGCCTACCCCATCGTGGCCGTGAACGAGGCGCTCACCAAGCACCTCTTCGACAACCGCTACGGCACCGGCCAGTCGGCGATCGACGGCATCCTGCGTGCGACGAACATCCTGTTTGCCGGCAAGACCGTCGTGGTCGGCGGCTACGGCTGGGTCGGGCGGGGGATTGCCTCACGCGCGCACGGCATGGGCGCCAATGTCGTCGTCGTCGAGGTCGACCCGGTCCGCGCCCTCGAGGCGGCGATGGACGCCTTCCGCGTCATGAATGCGGCGGAGTCGGCCCGCATCGGCGACGTCTTCATCAGCGGCACCGGCAACCTCAACGTGTGGGGCGCGCCGCACTTCCCGCACATGCCGGACGGCGCGATCCTCGCCAACGCCGGTCACTTCAATGACGAGTTCGAGCTCCCGGCGCTCGAGGAGCAATCCGTCTCGTCACGCGAGGTCCGACCGTTCACGCGCGAGTACCTCATGGACGACGGACGGCGGGTCTACGTCCTGGCCGATGGGCGCCTCGTCAACCTCGGCGCCGCGGAGGGCCATCCGGCCATGGTCATGGACATGAGCTTCGCGAACCAGGCGCTCGGCCTCGAGTGGCTGCGGCCGCAGGCCGGCGAGCTGGAGCCGAAGGTGTACGGCATCCCGGACGAGATCGACCGCGAGGTCGCCCGCCTCAAGCTCATCTCGATGGGCATCGTCATCGACGACATGACGCCGGAGCAGAAGGCGTACTCCGAGTCGTGGGAGTCCGGGACGTAGGGAGACGGCCCGCTCACGCTCAAAAAATAAAGGTTCTCCAGATGCGCGCGCCGAACCTTTAGTGCCATCCTGTCCCGCATGGGGATGGCCCGGGGGGAGGCGAGCGGTGACCGGGGCGTGGGGGGCGCCCGGGGGGAACCGGTCGCCGCGGTGGCCATCGGCGCCTGCGTCGGCGCCGCGTATGCCGAGCACGCTGCCGCGCTGCGCACCCGCTTGACCGGCGTCACTCGTGACATGGCGGCGGCCGACGACATGGTCCAGGAGACCTACCTCAGGCTGCTGACCGAAGTCGCGGCAGGCCGCCGGCCGGTCCACCTCCGGGCGTGGCTGTTCCGGGTCGGGACGAACCTTGCCGCCAGCCGTGGCCGCCATCAGGGCGTCGCGTCGCGACGCGCTCACGAGCTTGTCCTGCGGGACGTGGTGCGTTCGCCGGAGGACGAGCTCCTCGATCGCGAGGAGGCGCTCGACGTCCGCGGCCGCATCGCCGGGCTC
>DASUFJ010000140.1:0-13597 GCA_036274575.1 Candidatus Limnocylindria bacterium | reverse complement strand
AGGCGGGCCAGGCTTCCTTCCACTCGTGAGCGCCAGTGTGATGGCCGTCGCACAGGCCGACCCGCCCGCCCATATGACGGCTGGGCAGGTAGGGCTGCATCCCCTCCTCGAACGCGGTGGGCTGCTGGTTGCAGAGCATGTAGCGCCGCTCGCGCGCCCACTCGTAGGCGTGGGCCGCGGAGCAGAAGTGGTAGCCCTTGGTGAAGTTGGCGGTCTCACCCGGGCGCGGGTCACTGGCGAGGCCGATGGGCCCCGACTCGCGCACGACCTCGATCCGGATGGGAAGCTGCGGCATCCGGGCACCGCACTGATCACACGACTGCATCTGAACCGATGCTACGCGGGTTCCAGGTGCCGCGCGGCAGCGACCGTTCGACAGCGACCGTTCGGCAGGACCTGCCGCCGGCTCCGAGGGCGAGCCGGCGCCAGTTGGACGTGTTTCTCTTCATTTGCCGTCACCAGTCGCGTTAGAGGGCTGATTCGGCCGCGGCGGCGGCGGCGCCGGATTCGTGCTCAGCGGGTCGCGGGAACGGCCGAGCCGGTGGCCGTTCGCCTCTCTAACGCGCCCCACTACGGCATTTGAAGAGATCCGGCCGATCGTGGAGCCGCTACGCCTCCTGGGAGGGATAGAGCGCTGTGACGCGGTCGTCCTGCCAGATCTCGTACGCCTCGTCGATGGCGGTCGAGAAGCGCAGGCCCATGATCACGATCCCGGCGAAGCCGGCCTCGCGCGCCTCCGCCGCCACGGCCTTGGCAACGCGCCAGCCCAGCAGCCGGTGCTCCCCTTCGGGCGTGGCCGCCAGCCGCTGGCGCAGCGCCTCCCCGATCGGCGTGCCGCCGACCTTCTCGATCCGCTCGACCCATTGCGGCGAGACTGGCGGGGTGAGCTCCAAGTAGACCGGGGGCGCATCGGCCAGCTGCAGGCGCTCGGCCGTCGGCCGCACTGAAGCAGGATCCATCACGGGACCGGTCATGAAGAACTGGCCACCGACCTCGATCCGGCGCTGGAACATCCAGTGCCGCGAGCGGGTGCTCATGCCGACCTCGAAGCGGCCCTGACCGATCTGCTGCTGCAGCGCGCGCAGGTGCTCGACGATCTCGTAGCTGTTGCTCCAGTGCTCGACCTCCGGAAGCATGTCGCCCTGCACGACGAGGAACGACTCCACCCCGTTACCGAGCGCGCCGCGCACCTCCGACTCGATGGCCAGGATGTTCCGGTCGCGGGTCGAGCACACCACCGTGGGGCGCACGTCGGGAACGTCGTGGGTGATTCGTGCCGCGAAGGCGTACGGGGAGACGCGGACCTCCTTGAACGGGTTGTCCGTGATGAGAACGCGCGTCCATCGGCCCCGCAGGCGGGTGTGCAGCATGCTGGGCAGGCGTGGAGGGTTGACCTCCACCATCTCTTCCCAGCCGCCGGGGGCGGAGAGCACGGTCAGCCGCTGACGGCCGGAGTGGCGGCCTCGCGTCGCGAGCGGGCGGCGGCCACCATGTCGCCCAGCTGGCGCTCGATCTCGTCCCAGCTGCGGGTCTTCAGGCCGCAATCGGGGTTGACCCAGATATCGGCCCCGTCCATGAATGCCTCGAAGTGCTGCAGCCGTTCGTCCATCACCGGCTCGCCCGGCGAATGCGGCGAGTGGACGTCGAATACGCCCGGACCGATCTGCAGGTGCCCGTCGTCGAAGAGCTGGTAGAAGGACCGGATGTAGCTGTCGTCCTTGCTGCGGCTGAACTCGATGCTGGCCACGTCCACGCCGGCGTCCGACCAGAGCGGCACGATGTCGCCGAAGTCGCCGTAGCACATGTGCGTGTGCATCTGGACCGATGCGGGCTGGTTGAAGACGTGGTTCAGCGCGGCCCGCACGCCGCGGGCGTAGACCTCGCGGCGCTCCGCGGCGTCGATGGTGGGCAGCGGCCACCGCTCGCGGACCGCCGGCTCGTCGATCTGCACGATGCGCGCGCCGGCCTCGACCAGGTGACGGACCTCCTCCCCGATGGGCTGGGCCACGGCCCAGAAGAGCCGATCGTCCGGCACCCCCGGCGGGCGGAATGACCAGTTCACGATGGTCACCGGGCCGGTGAGCATGCCCTTCACCGGCTTGCTGGTGGCGGCCTGGGCGAGGCGCCACTCGTCGACGGTCATCGGCTCGGAGATGGTGGGCGGCGCGGTCAGGATGGGCGGCCGCGTCGACCGGCTGCCGTAGCTCAGCACCCAGCCGTTGGCGGTGGTGAGGTAGCCGTCCATCTGCTCGGCGAAGTACTCGACCATGTCGGTCCGCTCGAACTCGCCGTGGACGAGGACGTCCAGGCCCATCCGCTCCTGCCAGCCGATGGCGTCGGTGATCAATTGACCGATGGCCTGCTCGTACGCGGGCCGATCCATCTCACCCTTGTGCAGCTGCACGCGCAGGTGGCGCACCTCCCCGGTCTGCGGCAGCGAGCCGGTGGTGGTGGTCGGGTAGGACGGCAATGCGATGTCCGACTGCGCTGCGCGGCGGTCAGGTCGCGGCTCGCGGGGCTGCAGCTCACCCACAGGCGCCCAGTCGGCGATGGGCGCGCTGACGTGGGTCGGCTCGGCACCGCCGGCCAGCGCATCGGCCCATGCCGCGAGGGTGCGGGCCTTCTCCCGGGCGAACTGGAACCCGGCGGGCAGGTCCTCGCCCTCGACGGTGTAGGGCAGGAACATGAGGCTGGTTGACGGCACCAGCCGGATGGGGCGGGCCTCTGCTCGTGCCACGTCGGCGAAGGCCTGGGCGACCGGCGCGAAGTCATCGGGCCAGACGCTGCGCCCGTCCATGACCGAGACGACGAGTTCGGGCTGGTGCTCTGCGGCTTCGGTAGTGGCACGTGCGAGCGGGAGCTGGACCGCCAGGCCGCGCCTGGCCAGCGCCGAGGCGGTCTCGTCTGAGGCCTCGCCGAACTGGACCGTGACGATGGGGGTGTGCGCGAACTCGGGCGCGCCAGCATAGGCGGCGTGGCGCATGGCCTCATCGGTCTCGGACAGGGCCATGCCCAGGCTCGGCTCGTCGAGCTGCAGCCGGAAGGCCGGGTTGCCCTGCTGCTGCACCGCGACCCAGGCCCAGAGCGCGTCGCCGATCTGGCCGGCCACGGTCACGGGGTCGAGGCCGTTTCCCAGGCGGCTGAGGCGCGCCATGGTGTACGGGCCGATCACCGTCCAGGTGACGGCCTCCCCACCCATCGGCTCACGCCATGGCAGCGGCTGGAAGGTCGTCACCGGGTTGGTGATCTCCGGCACGACGTAGTGGTAGTTCGTGTCGAACCACTTCGTCATCTCCCAGGCCTCGTGCTGCGGCGTACCGCGGGCCAGCGCCGTCAGGGCGGCGAAGGGGTCGGCGCTCAGCTGCTCGCGCGCCCAGGGCGTGGCGATGGCCAGCATCATCGCCGTCTCCAGCACGGCGTCGTAGAGGAAGTAGTCGTCGGCGGCCGAACCGATGATGTCCCGTTGCTCGTCCAGGTGGGCGGCGCGAAGCCCTCCGACGCGGGCCTCGAACTCGTCACGGTCCAGGCGACCGGACCACGCACGCTCCAGCGCCCACTTGAGCTCCCGGTTGGGGCCGATGCGGGGATAGCCGATCAGCTGGGCAGTGACAGTCATGTCTTCGGATCGTAGCGCAGCCGGTGACGAGAGGCGCAGCGGCACTCCGACGCTCCGACTTGCCAAATGCTGTCATCAGTCGCGTTACGTGGTCGGGTGACCGCGGCCGACGGGTCCGTCACGCTCATCGGAGGGTCCTCCGGGCCGCGCAGACTGGCGCTGAGCTACTTATGCGCACCACACCGTACAAACCGGGGGTCAGGCTGCTCTTGCCGGCGGACCGGCCAGGAAACGGTCCGCCGGCAGGGCGCAGGGACTCAGATCTCTTCAAATGTCGCCAACAGTCGCGTTAGATGTCCGGCGGCCCCGAATTGAGCGGTCCGCGTATGGCATCCACGCTTCGGAAGCGCGGCCGATGGCCGTCCAGCAGGGCTGAAGGGTCTCTAACGCGACTGACAGCAGCACCTGAAAAGATTTAGGCCTGTGCTGCGGCCCCTAGCCGCGGGAGCGACGGCGAGTGGCAATCCGCTCCCGCATGAGCGCCGTCTGCAGCGCGGCCCGCACGCGAGCGATGTCGACCGGGTCCTTGACCTCGCCCAGCTCCGCTTCGGCGCGCTTCCGCGCTTCCACGGCCCGGGCCTCGTCGATCTCGTCGGAGTGCTCCGCCAGGTCGGCCATGATGATGACCTTGTCGGGCCGCACCTCGACGAAGCCGCCGCTGATGAACATCAGCGTCTCGGTGCCGCCCTTCTTGATCTTCAGCTCGCCGATGCCCAGGGCGCTGATCAGCCGCGTGTGGTGCGGCAGGATGCCCAGCTCGCCATCGATGCCGGGCACGACGACCATGTCCACCTCATCGGTGAACGCTCGCCGCTCCGGACTGACGATCTCGAGCTGGAGTGGCATCTACTTCATCGCCTCGGCGTTTTCGGCGACATCCTCGATCGGTCCCGTCATCAGGAACGCCTGCTCGGGGAGCTGGTCGTGCTTGCCGTCCAGGATCTCCTTGGCGCCGCGCACCGTCTCCAGGCGCTGCACGTACTTGCCGGGGCGGCCCGTGAACTGCTCGGCCACGAACATCGGCTGCGACATGAAGCGCTGCAGGCGCCGCGCGCGACCGACGGTCTGCTTGTCCTCCTCGGACAGCTCATCCATGCCCAGGATGGCGATGATGTCCTGCAGGTCCTTGTAGCGCTGCAGGGTGCGCTGCACCTCGCGCGCGACCTGGAAGTGCTCGTCGCCGACGACGCGCGGATCCAGCACCGTGGAGGTGGAGGTCAGCGGGTCGACCGCCGGGTAGATCCCGATCTCCACGATCGAGCGCTCCAGGCGGATGGTCGAGTCCAGGTGGCCGAAGGTCGTGGCCGGCGCGGGATCGGTGTAGTCGTCGGCCGGCACGAAGATGGCCTGCAGGCTGGTGATCGAGCCCTTCTTGGTGGAGGTGATGCGCTCCTGCAGGTCACCCATCTCGGTGGCCAGGGTGGGCTGGTAGCCCACCGCCGAGGGCATGCGACCCAGCAGGGCCGATACCTCCGAGCCCGCCTGCGTGAAGCGGAAGATGTTGTCGATGAACAGCAGGATGTCGCGACCCTCCTGATCGCGGAAGTACTCGGCCATGGTCAGCGCGGTGAGACCCACCCGCTGGCGAGCGCCCGGCGGCTCGTTCATCTGGCCGAAGACCATGACGGTCTTGTCGATGACGCCCGACGCGGTCATCTCGCCGAGGAGGTCGTTGCCCTCGCGGCTCCGCTCGCCGACGCCGGCGAACACCGAGTAGCCGCCGTGCTCGGCGGCGATGTTGCGGATGAGCTCCTGGATGATGACCGTCTTGCCGACGCCGGCGCCCCCGAAGACGCCGACCTTGCCGCCGCGCTTGAAGGGCGCGATGAGGTCGATGACCTTGATGCCGGTCTCGAAGATCTGCGCCTCGGTCTCCATCTGGTCGAAGGCCGGCGGGTCGCGATGGATCGGCAGCGTCGACTTCGACTTCACCGCACCCTTGCCGTCAATGGGATGGCCGAGGACGTCGAAGACGCGACCGAGCGTGGACTCGCCGACCGGGACGCTGATCGGGGCGCCGGTATCCTTGACCTCGAGGCCGCGGGCGAGGCCGTCGGTCGAGGACATCGCCACGGCGCGGACCCAGTTGTTGCCCAGGTGCTGCTGCACCTCGACGGTCAGGGTGCGATCGCCGTCCTTGCTATCGCCGTCAGTCTTCGGCCGCTCGATCTCGAGCGCGCTGTAGATCGCCGGCAGGTCGCCCGGCGGGAACTCGACGTCGATCACGGGGCCTGTGATCTGGATCACCTTTCCGGTGGCCATCGGTCTATCCGTTCTCCTTGTTGCAGGTCAGCCGCCCAGGGCCTCGGCCCCGGAGGCGATCTCGATCATTTCGCGGGTGATGGTGGCCTGGCGCGTCTTGTTGTAGACGAGGGTCAGGTCCTCGATGAGCTCGTGCGCGTTGTCGGTCGAGTTGCGCATGGCGATCATCCGGGCGCTCTGCTCGGAGGCCTGGTTCTCGAGCACGGCCCGATACAGGTCGATGGCCACGAAGTGCGGAAGCAGCCGGGAGAGGACCGCCGCGGGCGATGGCTCGAAGAGGTACTCGTCGTTGGCTGCCGACTGGCCCTCCTCCTGAGCCGGCTGCTGGATCGGGAGCAGCTGCGTGATCTCCGGCCGCTGCGTCAGCGTGCTGATGAACGTGCTGTAGGCGACGTGGATCTCGTCGTACTTCTCTTCGAGGAAGTCCTCGGTCACCAGACGGGCGATCGGCGTGACATCGGTGAAGGCCGGCCGATCTCCGAGCTGGCTGAAGTGGGCGGCGATGGGGATGCCCGCGCGGCGCAGGCCGTCGCGGCCCTTGCGGCCGATCGTGATGGCCTCGATCTCCAACGGGCCGTCGCCGTTGCGGGACGCGATCCGGTCCTGGACCCAGCGAAGCGAGGAGCGGATGGCGTTCGCGTTCAGCGATCCGGCCAGGCCACGGTCGGTGGTGATCATGATCAGCGCCACGCGACGCACGGGACGGCGTGCGAGGAGCGGGTCGATCTCCTCGCCGACGACCGCGGCAACGCGGCTCAGCGCGCTCCGCAGCTCGTCGCTGTACGGGCGCGCGGCCAGGATGGCGTCCTGCGCGCGCTTCATGCGCGACGCGGCGACCATCTCCATCGCCCGGGTGATCTGGGCGATGTTCCGGACCGATCCGATCCGTCCGCGGATGTCCTTCAGGCTCGGCATCTAGTTCGTTCGTTCCGTCCCGGTGCGTGGTCCCCTCTCGATGAACCGAGCCGGCTTCACATGAGGTCGGCGGAGGGTGCGGTTTCCGCGCTCTATCGAGCGCCGGGATACCTGACGGGCACGCGCGCCCTCGTCCGGCGTTCCCGGGGTCTCGCCACAGCGCGCGAATCGCACGTGACGGACGGTTCCGGTGAACTCAGCTCGATCCATCGAGAGCGGACTCACTTCTCCTCGGCGCCGGCCGATTCGGCGGCGTCCTCCGCGGCCTTGGCCTTCGCCCGCGCGGCCGCGTCGTCCTCCTCCTTGCCGTAGCCGGCCTGGTGCTTGAACGCCTTGACCGCCTTCTCGAGCTCGGCGCTGAGCTCGTCCGACAGGGCCTTCTCCTCGGCGATCGCGGGCAGCAGCGCGTCGTGCTCGGATTCAAGGAACCGGTAGAAGGCGGACTCGAACTCGCCGATCTTCGTCGGGTCGACGTCGTCGAGATGGCCGTTCGTGGCGGCCCAGATGATGGCGACCTGCTTCTCCACGGGCAGCGGCTGGAACTGCGGTTGCTTGAGGATCTCGGTCAGCGCACGGCCCCGGGTCAGCTGATCGCGGGTGGCCTTGTCGAGGTCGGAGGCGAACTGCGCGAAGGCCGCGAGCTCGCGGTACTGCGCGAGGTCCAGGCGGAGCTTGCCGGCGACCTGGCGCATGGCCTTGATCTGAGCATTGCCGCCGACGCGAGAGACGCTGATGCCGGCGTTGACGGCCGGGCGCTGGCCCTGGTTGAAGAGGTCGGTCTGCAGGAAGATCTGGCCGTCGGTGATGGAGATCACGTTCGTGGGGATGTAGGCCGACACGTCGCCCGCCTGCGTCTCGATGATCGGGAGGGCGGTCAGCGAGCCGCCGCCGTTCTCCTCGTTCAACCTCGCCGCGCGCTCCAGCAGGCGCGAGTGCGCGTAGAAGATGTCGCCGGGGAACGCCTCGCGGCCGGGCGGGCGGCGCATGAGCAGGGACACCTGGCGGTACGACCAGGCGTGCTTGCTGAGGTCGTCGTAGACGCACAGCGCGTCACGGCCGGTGTCGAGGAACTCCTCGCCCATCGCCACGCCGGCGTAGGGGGCCAGGAACTGGAGCGGCGCCGGATCCGACGCCGAGGCGGCGACGACGATGGTGTGCTCCATCGCTCCGGCCTCCTCCAGCTGCGCCACCACGTTCGCCACGGTCGACTGCTTCTGGCCGATGGCGACGTAGATGCAGATCAGGTCCTGGCCCTTCTGGTTGATGATGGTGTCGACGGCGATCGCGGTCTTGCCGGTCTGCCGGTCGCCGATGATCAGCTCGCGCTGGCCACGGCCGATGGGGATCATCGAGTCGATGGCCTTGATGCCGGTCTGCACCGGCGTGTCGACGGGCTGCCGCACGATGACGCCCGGCGCGATGCGCTCGATGGGCCGGGTGCCCTTCGTCTCGATGGGTCCCTTGCCATCGATCGGCTCGCCGAGCGGGTTGACGACGCGGCCGATGAGTGCGTCGCCCACCGGCACCTCGACGATGCGGCCGGTCGTCTTGACCTGGTCGCCCTCCTTCAGCGACGTGTAGTCGCCGAGGATGAGGGCGCCGACCGTCTCCTCCTCGAGATTGAAGGCCATGCCCATGATGCCGTTGCCGAAGTCCAGGAGCTCCTGCGCCAGCGCGCCGGAGAGCCCGAAGACCTGGGCGATGCCATCGCCGACCTCGACGATAGTGCCGACGCCGCTGACGTCAGCCCCGGCGTCGAAGCCCTTGATCTCGCTCTTGATGATCGACGTGATCTCGTCGGATCTGATCGCCATCTGTCTCTTGTCTTCCCTTCCGTTTCGCCTAGACGGCGGTCAGGCGTGCGCGCAGCCGCTCGAGGCGGTTCCGCACGCTCGCGTCGTAGAGCTGGTCGCCGATGCGGACGGTGATCCCGCCGATCAGTGACTCGTCGACCACCTCGGTGATCTCGATGTCGTCGCCGGTGAGCTGGTGGAGGCGATCCTTCACCTCGTCCCGCTGCGCGTCCTCCAACGGCAGCGCCGTCCGGATCTCGGCCAGCGCCACGCCACGCTGACGCCGGACGAGCGCCCGGAAATGCTCGACCATGGCGGCGATGGCCCGCGGCCGTCCGCGGCGCACCATGAGCAGCACGAGGTTCGCGGCGCCTGGCTTCACGTCGCCCGCCACGCGGCGGAGGACGCGCTCCTTGTCGGCGTAGGCGACCGCCGGATGCTCGACGAGGGCTCGCAGCTCGGGGTCCGCGAGGACCTCTTGCAAGCGCTCGAGGTCGCGCTCCCAGTCGTCGATGCTGCGGTCTGCGCTGGCGATCTCGAAGGCCGCCTCCGCGTACCGTCGCGCCGCCGTGTCACGCCGTGCCATGGGTCAGTTCTTCCTCGAGCGTGACGAGTCGGCCGGAACCTCGGCGAGGAACTCCTCGACGAGACGCCGCTGCGTGGTCGCGTTCATGTCCGAGCGGACGAGCTTCGCCGCCGCATCGAGCGCCAGCTCCGCGACCTGGGCGCGAAGGTCGGCCATGGCGCGCTCCTTCTCCGCGGTGATCTCCTCGCGCGCCCGCTCGGTGACCTTCTCGGCCTCCGCGCGCGCCTCGGCCAGGATCTCGTTCCGCGTATCGGTCGCGATCTTGTTCGCGCTGGCGAGCATCTCCGCCGCCTCCTTGCGCGCCTCGGCCACGGCCGCCTCGCGCTCGGCGCGGGCGAGCTCACGGTCGCGGGCGGCGGTCTCCGCGTCCTCCAGTCCCTTCTCGATCTTCGACCGTCGCTCCTCCACGAGGGCGAAGACCCGCTTGAACAGGAATCGGTTCAACAGGTAGAGGAGCAGCAGGAAGTTGACGACCTGGAAGAAGAGGGCCGGCAGGTTGACGCCGAAGGCGTTGAAGAACTCCATCTCTCCGCGTTCGCGTCGGCTAGACGAAGATCAGGATGAGCGCGACGACCAGGCAGTAGATGCCGATGGCCTCGGTCAGCGCAAGGCCGAGGATGTACGGGACGAAGATCGTGCCCGACGCCTCCGGATTGCGCCCCAGGGCCTCCATTGCCTTGCTGAAGCCGATGCCGAGGCCGATGCCCGGACCGATGGCGCCCAGCATGGCGAGCCCGGCGGCAATCGTTTTGATGTCACCTTCCACTTGGTTCGATTCCTCCTAGGTGGTGCCTGCGATCGCAGGCGTGGATGTGATGTGCCCTACGCGGGCGCTGATGTCGAGGTGGCGGCCCCGGCCGGCGCCTCGTGCTCGTGGTCCGACGTGTCCTCGTGCTCGTCCCCGTGGCCGCCCTGGTGCTCGGCGATGGCCAGGCTGATGTAGGTCATCGACAGGAGGGCGAAGACCATGGCCTGGACGGCGCCGAAGAGCAGCTCGAGGATGAGGAAGACGCCCGGCACCACGAAGGCGAGCGGCAGCACGATGACCGCCGCCGTCGTCAGGGCGAGCATCGTGGCGAGCAGGACCTCGCCGGCGAAGACGTTGCCGAAGAGTCGCATCGACAGGCTGATGATCCGGCTGAGCTCGCTGATGGCGTGGATCGGGAACATGAGCGGCGCAAGATACTTCGGCTCGCCGGCGATCTCCTTGAGATAGCCGAAGGGGCCGTGGCTGCGGATGCCATACGCCACGAAGACGACGAACGAGAGCAGGGCCAGGCCGAGGGTGAAGTTCAGGTCCGCGGCCGCGGGGCGCACGAACGGGGTGATCGCGTGCTCGCCCTCATGGACGATGCCGATCGTTCCGACTCCCGGCAGCAGGCCGATCCAGTTAGCGACGAGGATCATGAGGAAGAGGCCGACCACGAGGGCGACGTAGCTGCGCCAGCGGCTGCTCGAACCCTGGACGATGTCGGCCATCCATTCGATCGGCAGCTCGATGAGGCTCTGCATCGGCCCGGGGACGATCGCGGAGCGGCGCACGATGTACCACGCCGCCACCAGCAGGATGAGCGACGCGATCACCGCCCCGACCATGCTGTTCGTCACCTCGAAGCCGCCGATGGTGAACAGCACCTCCGGCTTGATCGAGACGTGGATGATCGCCTCGTCTTCGGGCATCTATCTCCTCATTGCGTCGCGTGCGACGTCCCAGAGCGTGTACATCGCGGCGGCGATCCCCAGGACCATGCCGATGAGTGTGAAGATCGGCCGCGTCCCGAGCCAGTTGTCGAGCAGAAGTCCGCCACCCAGGCCGATGACGACGCAGACGCCAAGGCGGATCCCGATGTCGAACGCCAGTCCCCAGTTGGGCGGTGGCGTCGACGCCGGTCGGTTCGGACCGTCGGTCGGGCCGGGATCATCCGTCATGGCGCGGGCTCCGCGCCACGGGCGCACCGCGCGTTCCCGCGCGAATGAGCAGCCAGATCCCGATCGCCGAGACGGCCGTGCCGAGGAGCAACCCGATCAACACGAAAAGGGGCGGGGTCCCCAGGGCCTGGTCGATCAGGAGCCCGGTGACCGCGCCTCCCACCATCGGGATCACCATGATCGCGGTCACCTGGGCCAGGATCTTGACGAGCCCCATGGGCGTCAGCTGTTTCATTGTCCTTGAGGTTCGACTCAGAGCGGTCGGACGGCGGGAGTATAGCCGAGGGTCTTCGTAGGCGCGAATGGCGGGACGAACCGGCGCTCGCTGGTTCAGGCAAGTTGAAAGCTGTGCATCTTGGAGCGCACTAGACGGGGGATGGGCTGCGCGGTGGCCGGATCTACGCTCGGATGGCGGGGGTTGGAGGCGCAGCGGCCGTCGAACGTGCCGCCGTGCGCGCAGATTTCCAGTCGCGGCACCCCGAGTTGAATCGGCGCGCCTCCACGGAGCGTCAGGCGGTTCGCATGTGCCGGGCGAGGGGCTCTACGCCGGAACGTCCACCACGGAGCGGGTCGCCGGGAGGCCCGGCACCGGGAATCGGTCGGCGATGGCCGCGACCCGCGCGCGAATGGCAGCCTGCGCCGCCTCGTCCCCGCGAGCCGCGATCCCATCAACGATGAGGCGCGCGATGTCGCCCATCTCCGCCTCGCGCATCCCGCGCGAGGTGACCGCCGGCGTCCCGACGCGGATGCCCGAGCCGATCATCGGCTTCTCCGGGTCGTAGGGGATCGTGTTCTTGTTCACCGTGATCCGGACCTGGCCGAGGGCGGCATCGGCCTCCTTTCCGTTGACGCCGAGCGGGCGCACGTCGACGAGCATGAGGTGGTTGTCGGTACCGCCGGAGATGATCGACGCGCCGGCATCGGCGAGTGAGGCGGCGAGGACCCGGGCGTTGTCGACGGTGGCCTGCTGGTCCGCGCGGAATGCATCGGTCATGGCCTCGCGGAACGCGACCGCCTTGGCGGCGATGACGTGCATGAGCGGCCCGCCCTGGATTCCGGGGAAGACGCTCTTGTCGATGGCCTTGGCGTGCTCCTCCCGGCTGAGGATCATCCCACCGCGCGGCCCGCGAAGGGTCTTGTGGGTGGTGGTGGTCACGACGTCCGAGTGCGGGACCGGCGAGGGGTGGACTCCGGCCGCCACGAGGCCCGCGAAGTGGGCCATGTCGGTCACGAGGAGGGCGCCAACCTCGTCCGCGATCTCGCGGAAGGCCGCGAAGTCCCAGAAGCGCGGGTATGCGGTCGCACCGGTGACGATCATCCGCGGCTTGTGCTCGCGGGCCAGCGAGCGGACCTCGTCCATGTCGATGAGGTGCGTCTCGCGGTCCACGTGGTAGGCCACGAACTCGTAGTACTGGCCGCTGAAGTTGACCGGCGAGCCGTGGGTGAGGTGACCGCCCTGGTCCAGGCTGAGGCCGAGAACCGTGTCGCCGCGCTGCAGGAGCGCGTGGTAGACGGCCATGTTGGCCTGCGCGCCGGCGTGGGGCTGGACGTTGACGTGTTCCGCCCCGAACAGCTCCTTCGCCCGGTCGCGAGCCAGGTTCTCGGCGACGTCGACGACCTCGCAGCCGCCGTAGTAGCGCCGGCCCGGATAGCCCTCCGCGTACTTGCCGGTGAGGACGGTGCCCATCGCCTGGAGGACGGCGAGCGAGGGGTAATTCTCCGACGCGATGAGCTCGAGGTGCGAGCGCGTCCGCTCCTCCTCATCCTTGACGACCTGCCAGATCTCGGGATCCTCGGTCTCGAGCGGCTCCCAGAAGTCCATGGCCGCAGTGTAGTGCGCCGCGGATAATGCGCGGACGAGCATCGGAGGAATCCCCGCATGGACTGGTATCCCTGGATCGTCTTCGTCCACGCCGCCGCGATCCTGCTCTTCTTCATCGCCCACGGCGCCTCGATGGCCGTCTCGTTCGCGGTGAAGCGCGAGCAGAACATGGATCGGCTCCGCGCCGTCCTGGACCTCTCGCAGATGGCTATGGGTCCGGCGACGATCGTGCTTTCGCTCACCGGACTGCTCGCCGGGATCGTTGCCGCGTTCATGCACGGCCTGTGGGGAGAGCTGTGGGTCTGGATCTCCCTCGTCCTGCTGCTTCTCGTCGGCTTCGGCATGACGCCGCTGGTCACGATGCGTCTCAATGCCATGCGGGTCGCCGCCGGCATCCCGAACCCGAGGGATCGCAACGCACCCGCGCCGGTCGAGAACATCGAGGAGGTCCGACGCCTCCAGGCCGCCTGGAACCCGATGCCCATCGCCGTCGTCGGGATCGGATCGTTCCTGGTGATCCTCTACCTCATGCTGGCGAAGCCGTTCTAAGTCCCGCGCGATCCTCTTTCACTGGTGATCATTCCGTGTTCGGCGAGCGCGACGCGGGCGCCATTGCCAATCCCGGCCAGCTGCGCCGGACCGATGACGACCACGGGCACGACCCTGCCGTAGAG
>DASUFJ010000139.1:0-10742 GCA_036274575.1 Candidatus Limnocylindria bacterium | reverse complement strand
GCCACCGGCCTCGCCTCGCCCGACGCCTATCCCGGCTTCCTGCAGACGACCTATCCGATGCGCTACGCGTTCCGCTACTACGTCGATCCCGAGCGCATGGACGCCGGCATGCTCGACGACCTCGTCACCGATCTCCAGCGGATGGAGTCGAGCTACGCCTCGTTCGCCAGCCAGCCGGACGACACCGTCACGACGCTGCAGACCGGGCTCCTCGAGCTGACCGATCGTTACCAGGACGAGCGCCGCGCGACCGAGGCCGTGCTCACGACCGCCGCGATCGGGCCGGCGGCCGTGGCCGTGGCGGCGATCGCCATCCTCGCCCTGCTCGCTATCCAGCGGCGTCGCAGCGCACTCATCCTCCTGCGCGGCCGCGGTGGATCCGGCGCGCAGCTCATTGGCTCACATGTCGTGGAGGGCCTCCTCCTGGCGGTGGCTCCCGCGGCCGCGGCGCTGCTCATCGCGACGACCCTCATCGACGCGCGCGCGGCACCGATGTCGTCGGTGGCCGCGGGCCTCGCCGCCGCGGGCGCCATCGTCGTCCTCGCCGCGGCGGTCGTCCCCATTGCCGTGGCGCCGATGCGACGCATCGGTCGTGAGGCGCCGGCGGCCATCGGTGCGAGCCCGCGTCGCCTGGCGTTCGAGGGACTGGCGGTCGGGCTGGCGATCGGTGGCGTGTTCCTCCTCCGCCAGCGTGGGCTGGCCGGTGGCAGCGCCGCGGGCGAGCTCGCCGGCGTCGACCCGTTCCTCGCGGCGGTGCCGGCGCTCGTCGGCCTCGCCGTCGGGATCGTCACCGTGCGGCTCTACCCCTATCCGATCCGCGCCGCCGGCTGGGCGGCCGCCTCCGGCCGCGGCCTCATCCCGTCGCTCGGCCTGCGGCGCGCCGAGCGCCAGACCGGGACCGGCCAGCTGCCGCTCATCGTCCTGCTGCTGACCGTGGCGATCGGCACGTTCAGCTCGACGATGCTCGCGACCGTCGACCGCGGCCAGGTCACGGCCTCGTGGCAGGAGGTCGGGGCCGCGCACCGGGTCGATGCCGTCGCCAACAGCCTGCCCGAGCTCGATCTCACGACGATCGACGGCGTCACCGCGGTCGCCGCCTCGCATGAGACCGACGCGACCCTGGGCCTCGCCGGCGGCGGGCATGTCAACCTCGTCGCCATCGACGCGCCGGAGTACGAGGACGTGACCGACGCCACGCCGGCCGACGTGAATTTCCCGAACGAGTTCGTCGACCCCGCACCCAGCGAGGCCCGAGTGGGGACGAGCGAGAACCCCGTGCCCGTGATCGTCTCGCGCTCACTGGCGCAGTCGAGCACGACGCGCCTCGGCGCGGGCGACACGTTCGAGCTGACGATCGCCGCCCGGTTCGCGACGTTCGAGGTCGTCCGGGTCGTCGAATCGATGCCCGGCCAGGGCTCGGGAAGCTTCATGATCGTTCCGCGCGGCGTCCTCGGGTCCGCGCTGGGCGACCGACCTCTGGAGCCAACGAGCCTCTTCGTTCGCGCCCCCGCATCGGCGCACGACGCCATCGTCGACGCGGTCGGCGCGGGCACGGGCATCGACGTCGTCTCGCAGTCGACGACCCTCGCCGAGCTGCGCGAGCGGCCGCTCGTCGACGCGGTGCAGGCCGGCTTCACCGCGGCGTTGATCATCGCCCTCGGCTACGCCGCGCTGGCCGTGATCATCGCTTTGCTCCTGTCGGGCAGCGCCCGGGCGCGGGAGACCGCCCACCTGCGCACGCTCGGCATCGGCAGGCGGCAGGTGACGCTGCTGGCGATCTTCGAGCATGCGCCTCTCGTTCTGGTGGCGGTCATCGCCGGGCTCGTCCTCGGCGTGGCGGTCGCGTGGGTCGTGCTTCCCGGCCTCGGGCTCTCGGCCTTCACCGGCGCGGCCGGCGACCCCGCGCTGGCCGTGGACGTCGGCCGCCTGGCGCTGCTGACGGCGGTGCTGCTGGCGATCGTGGCGGTAGGCGTCGGACTCGCGGCATGGGCCCAGCGGCGCGCCGACCCGGCCCGCGCGATTCGATCCGGAATGGAGTGACGGGCCAGAATATGTCGATGCGTGATTCGACCCGCGATCCCGAGAGCGAGATCGTCGACCTGCCACGCGAGGCGCCGCCGCCCAATGCCGCGGCGTGGGCCGCGCCGACCGAGGCGCCGGCACCGGAGGCACGGGCCGCCCGCGCGCGAAAGCGGTTTGGGGAGGGCGCACTCATCGTGTGCGACAACCTCGTCAAGATCTTCAAGGTCGCTGACCTCGAGGTCGTCGCGCTCCAGGGCCTCGACCTGCTCGTCAACCCGGGTGAGATGGTCGCCATCGTCGGCGCCTCGGGATCGGGCAAGTCGACGCTGCTCAACATCCTCGGCGGACTTGACGTGCCTTCCGCCGGTCGAGCGACGGTGGCGGGGCACGACCTGACCCAGATGGGCCGCACCGAGCGGACGCGCTACCGTCGCCAGACCATCGGCTTCGTCTGGCAGCAGACGGCGAAGAACCTCCTGCCCTACCTGTCGGCCGTCGAGAACGTCGAGATGCCGATGATCCTCAACCGCTCCGGCGACCGAGCGCGCGCGCTCGAGCTGCTGAAGATGGTGGGGGTCGCGGAACGCGCGGACCATCGGCCCGATCGACTGTCGGGCGGTGAGCAGCAGCGCGTGGCGATCGCGGTGGCCCTGGCGAATGCACCGGAGGTCCTCCTCGCCGACGAGCCGACCGGCGAGCTCGACACCGCCACGAGCGCCGAGATCTTCGACCTCATGCGCAGCGTCAACGGCGACCTCGGCACGACCGTCGTGATCGTCACCCACGACCCGCTCGTCTCGGAGCAGGTCCAGCGCACGGTCGCCATCCGCGACGGCCGCACCTCGTCCGAGACGCTCCGTCGCGGCCGCGTCTCGGAGGAGGGGGAGCACGAGATCGTGGCCGAGGAGTTCGCCGTCCTCGACCGCGCGGGCCGGCTCCAGCTGCCGCGCGCCCACGTCGAGGCCCTCGGGCTGGAGGGTCGCGTTCGGGTCCACCTCGAGGACGACCACATCGAGATCTGGCCGGATCTCCACCATCACCAGGAGGAAGACGGATGACGGTTGCGGACCGCTCAGCGCCGGACCGATGGGCTCCGGGCGGTGGCGCCATGGTCGTCGCCGAAACGCTCGTCCGCGACTACCCGTCGGGCGACTCGGTCATCCATGCCCTGCGCAGCGTCTCGTTCACCGTGCACCGCGGCGAGCTGATGGCCGTCAAGGGCCGATCCGGATCGGGCAAGACGACCCTGCTCAACCTGCTGGGCGGCCTCGACAAGCCGACCTCGGGCCGTGTTCTCGTCGACGGCGACGAGGTCTCGACGATGTCCGAGTCGCGACTGGTCGACTTCCGCCGTCACACCGTGGCCTTCATCTTCCAGGCCTTCGGCCTGGTGCCGATCCTGTCGGCCGCCGAGAACGTCGAGATCCCGCTGCGCCTGGTGCGCGCGAACCCCTCGGAGCGGGACGACCGGGTCATGGAGCTCCTGGACCTCGTCCACCTCGGCGAGCGGGCGAATCATCGGCCCCACGAGCTGTCCGGCGGTGAGCAGCAGCGGGTGGCCATCGCCCGCGCCCTCGCCAACCGGCCGAAGCTGCTGCTGGCCGATGAGCCGACCGGCCAGCTCGACTCGACCACTGGCCACGCGATCATGGCCACCCTCCGCCAGGTCGTGCGCGCCGAGGGCGTGACCGCCATCGTCGCCACCCACGATCCTGCCCTGCTCGATCTGGCGGATCGGATCCTCGAGATCCAGGACGGCCGCATCCGCGAGATGGAGCCCGTCGCCGCGACATCCTGAGCTCTGGGCGTCTCGCGGAATCGAGGCGATTTCGCCGCAGGACGGCGGCGCGCGGCTTTTCCGCGATACAGCGAGGCAGCGTGACGCGCGCCCGCGCGCGCCGTTCGTGCGCACCGGTCCTCGATGCGTGGTGGGAACCGCACCCGCCAAGGGCCAGGTGCGAAATTTCCCTCGAATCGAGCGAGGCGGCTAGCCGACCCCTTCCAGCCAGCCCTCGCGCAGCGCCCGAGCCGCGAGCTCGGTGCGTGAGGCGACCCCGACCCGCTCGAACAGCCGGCGCAGGTGCGACTCGACCGTGCGCGAGCTGATCCCGAGCCGCCCCCCGATCTCGTCGTTCGAGGCGCCGTCCACCACCAGCCGCAGCACCTCCTGCTCCCGCGGGGATAGCGTCACGCCGTTGCCGGGGCGGACGCCGAAGTGGAGGCCGCCTGCCGCCGCGCGACGAATCGCGTCGAGCAGCTCGGCGGTCGGCGCCGTCTTCACGACGAAGCCGGCCGCCCCCAGGCGGAGGGCCGCATCGGCGTACTGGGGGTAGTCGTACGAGGTGAGGACGACCACCGCCGGCATCGGCCTGGTCCCATCCCGGAGGAGGTCGAAGCCGGACTCCGTGCCCAGTCGGAGATCCAGGAGGAGCACGTCCACCGACCCATCCTCGAGGATCGGCCGTAGCTCCTCCAGTGAGCCGGCCACGCCGGCGATCTCCATCTCGTCCGACCGCGCGACGATCGCAGCCGTTCCCTCGCGGACGAGGGGATGGTCGTCGACGACCGCGACGCGGATCACGTCCCCTGTGGTCGCCACTCGAGCGCGACGCGCGTCCCGCCGGCCGGCCAGCGACGGACGTCGAGCAGCGCGCCGATCTGCTCCGCCCGCTGCTGCATGTTGGCCAGGCCGAAGTGGCCCCTGCCCGGCGCCTCGCTCGCCTCTTCGGCGGCGATCCCCTCGCCGGCATCGTCGATGGCCAGGGTGACCCGGCCGTCGGTGCGGACGTCGTAGCGGACCTCGATCGGTGGGCGACCGTGCTTGATCGCGTTCGTCAACGCTTCCTGAGCCACGCGGAAGACGGCCAGCTCCACGTTCGCCGGGGGTCGCGTCTCGTCGGAACGCTCGAGCTTCACCGGGCCGCCGGCCAGCGGCTCGACCCGCTCGACCAGCCACTCGAGCGCCGCGCCCGCCCCGAGGTCGTCGAGGATCGGGAGCCGCAGGTCGCCGACGACCGAGCGGAGCTTGGTGGCGACCTCGCGGGCCTCATCGGCCTCGGCCTTGTGGCCGCCCTCGTCGAGAACTCGGACGAGCAGCGTCAGCTGCTGGAGCGCGTCGTCGTGGAGATCGGCCGCCAGCCGCGCCCGCTCGGTCTCGGCGGCCGCCACCGCGAGGTCGCGTTGGACCTGGCTGCGCTGCATGAGCACCAGGAGGGGCGCCAGGGTGAACCGGCGCCAGACGACGATCGCGATCAGCCACACGAGCAGGAGGACGATGCCGATGGAAGGGACGAGCATGGTCGCCGCGACCCCGGGCGTCATGGCGACCGCCAGCGTCTCCAGGCGCACGGCCATGGCCCGCACCTCGCCGGGGACGTACGAGAACGCGATCGGGACGCCGGGCACCAGCGCGATGAGCCCAATGACCCCGATCGTCAGCCTCGTCCCGTAGAGCGCGGTGAGGACGGCGAGGATGGCCAGCGCGGCGGAGGCGCCGAACAGCCGGCGTCGCCAGTCGGCGTCGGGGTGGCGCTCGCTCAGTGCCTGAGCGACCAGGAGAGAGGCGAGCGCCGCTGGTCCTGCCGCCACGGCGAGTCGATCGCCCCCGAGGGTCTGGTTCGCGAGGATCACCGGAATGCTTACGGCCGCGGCGAGCGGAACGGCAACATCGACCCAGTCCTCACCAAGGAAGCCGCGTCGGACGGCAAACCCGACCAGGACGGCAAGGCCGACGCCCAGAAGCAGCGCCCACGCACCGAACGCCATATCGCCTACGCCCACGACGGTCGGGCCCGCGAGTCCGACGAAGGCGGATCCGCCGATGAGCAGGTACGAGAGCAGGTCGCGTGTCGCGACGCGCGGCGAGTCGAGGGCCGGCGCGGATGTGAGCACCGGCGACGATGAGCGAACGCGTCCTGCGCGCTCACCCACAATGCCCGCGAGGCGCTCGATCGGGATGAGCTGCCAGCCGAGGAGAAGCGCGAGCAGGAGCAGCGGCATCCCCGGATCGGGTCCGAAGCTTCCGTCCAGGGTCATGGCAGCAGCGGGGATCAGTGCCAGGCTGCCGAGCCGAGCGCGGTCGCGGATCGAGTATTTCTGGGAGAGCGCCACGACCATCGCCGGAATGAGACCGATGGCCGCCACGAGCGCCAGCGTTGGGCCGTGATCGCTGGCCACGAGCAGCGGCGACGTCAGGTTGCCGACGACGAGGATGGCGAGGAGGGCGGCCGCCATGAGCGCTCCGGCCCGAGCGGTCTGCACCCATTGCTTCTCCGGGTGATGTCCCGCGATCGCCCAGCCCAGGACGAGTGCCACGGCCGCCGGCACGAGCCAGGCGGCCGCGACCCCGGCCGCCGTTCCCACCTGGACCACGGGCCAGATGAGCGCCGGGGTGGCAACCGCCAGGCCGACCTTGACCGCATGCTTCCGGCCGAAGTCGCCGCCGAGGCCATGCACCAGCAGCCGCCAGACGACGCCACCGATCAGCAGCCAGATGCCTGAGATCCAGATCGACTGACTGAGCGAGTACTCGAGGAGGCCGCGATCGATCGTCGCGTACGCGTTGACGAATCCGTACTCATGGTCGACGTCGCCGGCGACGGCGGTCTGAATTCTTGCCGACGGAATGGCCTCGGACGGTAGCCGAATCTCGGTCTGTGGGTTGAACTCGACGGCCTCGGGGCAGCATCCGTACTCCCCGAATCCGTACGCGTTCGGGTCCCACTGGCCCTCCTCGATGGGGATCGGCTCACCCCGCTCCACCTCGCCACCGTCGGTCGTGGTGAGATCCAGGATCCCGATGCCCGGATAGAAGCCGCTGCGAACGGCGTTGCCCCCCGGCGTGACGTCGTCCACGAACACCATTTCGTTGGCATCGCGGAGCGTCATGCCGATGTCGACCTTGCCGTAGTTCCAGACCACGAGGCTCGCGACGATCGCACCGGCCGCGATGAGCAGCGCGAGGACGTCGCTGCGCGAGATCGACATGCTCGCGACGGTAGCAGAGGCCCATCGGTCCACCAATGCGGGAGATCACGCAATCGCGCTCGGTGACCTGCCGGATGGCGCAACACCTCGGCGGTCTCGAGCATCTCTACGCGAAGGAGGTGAACCGATGCAGATCCTGCGCGCCTCGGCCATCGCGCTTCCATTCGTCGGATTGGCGGTTCTCGTCGGCCTGCTGTCGCTCGCGATGCGCGTCGGCACCTGACGAATGGCGGCTGGTTCCGCTGCTATCATCCCCGGACGCCACCGACCCAGCAGGCCTTCGTGCCCGCGGCCACTGATTCGGTAGCCGGCGGCACTCGAGATCTGGGTCGCGCAGACGCGTGCCCCGTCGGAACACGCTGCATCGGTGACCCATGCGAGTCCTGCTCATCGGGGTCGGGACGGTGGGGGAGGCCATCGCCCGCATCTCGGCTCGCGCCGACTGGCTCGAGACCTTGGTGCTCGCGGATTACGACGAGTCGCGCGCCCGCACCCTCGCCGACTCCCTCGGCGATCCCGAACGCTTCCCCGCCATCCATATCGACGCGCGCAACGCGGAGGCGGTGACCGATGCGGCCCGTGCCCACCGCGCGGACCTCGTCATGAACGCCGTCGACCCGCAGTTCGTCATGCCGATCTTCACCGGCGCCCTCGAGGCCGATGCGCACTACATCGACATGGCGATGAGCCTCTCAAAGCCGGATCCGGAACGGCCGTTCGAGCGTCCCGGCCTGAAGCTCGGCGACGAGCAGTTCGCGATGCACGACGCCTGGCTCGGCCGCGGCAAGCTGGCGCTGGTCGGGATGGGCATGGATCCCGGACTGACCGATGTCTTCGCCGCCCACGCGGCGAAGCACGCCGTCGACGATGTTCACGAGGTCCATGTCCGCGACGGCGGCGACCTCGAGATCCCCGGCTTCGCCTTCGCGCCGGTGTTCAGCATCTGGACCACGATCGAGGAGTGCCTCAATCCGCCGGTCATCTGGGCCGACGGCGCCTGGCACACCACGGAGCCGTTCAGCGGCCCGGAGTCCTTTCCGTTCCCCGAAGGCATCGGTCCCGTCGAATGCGTCAACGTCGAGCACGAGGAGGTGCTCCTCGTGCCGCGCTGGATCGAGACGCGCACGGCGACGTTCAAGTACGCCCTCGGCGACGACTTCATCGACAAGCTCAAGACGATCCACGCGCTCGGGATGGACCGGACCGATAAGGTCACCGTCAAGGGCGTCGAGGTCGCGCCGCGCGACGTCCTCGCGGCCATCACCCCCGACCCGATCAGCCTTGGCGACAAGTTCCGCGGCCGTGCCATCGTCGGGACGTGGGTGCTCGGCACGAAGGGCGGCCGGCCGCGCGAGACGTTCGCCTACCAGATGGCCGACGCGGAGGAGATCTGGCGTACGACGGGGCTCCAGGTGGTCGGCTGGCAGACCGGCTTCAACCCCACGATCGCGATGGAGCTGCTGGCGACCGGCGCCTGGTCCGGCGCCGGCGTCCTGGGCCCGGAGGCGTTCGACCCCGATCCGTACCTGGCGCTGCTCGATCTCCATGGCATCCACCACGCCGTGGTCGAGATGGAGCCGGGGGCGCATCGGCCGACCTGATCAGCAGTCCTCGCTGATCCGTTCGATCGTCAGATCGAGCCGGTGCCTCACCTCGGCCAGCTCATGTAGCGCGTCGCGCGACCAGCTCGGCTCATCGGCATCGCCAGGAATGGGTGCCTGGAGAGCACGCTGCTGGAACGGATGGTGCGTGAGCTGAGCGTCGATCTCGGCACGCCACGAGTCGATCTGCCCGCGCCAGTAGCTCTCCGAGTCGGACGCGAGCAGGGGATCGCCGCGCAGGCGGCGCTCAAGGTCGACTCCGGCACGCCGGAGTCCCGCGAGCCGGGCAGCGACCTCGCGATCGGGCACGCGTCGATTCTGGGTCGACGCTCGCGTCTCGGCAAGGTCGGGCGGATAATCGATATTCCCAGTCCAGGAGGTACCGGCGGTGACGACGACAGTTCAGGAATCGCGATCCAGGGGCGGTGCGGGCGAGACCGAGAGTGGCCGGTCGAAGGGTCGTAGCGGCAGCGAGACCCTCGACGAGGTCATCCGACGCACCATCGGCGGCATGGAGGCGAAGCAGGTCTTCGGCGCTCCGATCGAGCGCGATGGCGTGCTCTTCGTCCCAGCCGCGAAGGTCCGCGGCGGGGGAGGCGCCGGTGGCGACACCGAGGGCAACGGCGGGGGCGGGTTCGGCCTCACGGCGAAGCCGGCGGGTATGTACGTCATCAAGGACGGTGACGCCGAGTGGCGGCCGGCGCTCGACCTCAACCGCGTCATCCTCGGCGGCCAGATCGTCGCGATCGTCGCGCTCATTGCCCTTCGCGCCATTTTCCGGCGCCGCTGATCGCGAGGTTTGACCGAACCGAGGGCCCTGACTACCATGGGCGGCCGCGGGGTGGAGCAGTGGTAGCTCGTCGGGCTCATAACCCGAAGGTCGGCGGTTCGAATCCGTCCCCCGCAACCACGCCTACGAGATCGGAACCCGGCTCCCGCCAGCCGGGTTCCGTCGTTTTCGCTAGCTCGAAGGCTGGCCCTCGAGGTTGCCGCGCAGCTGCCACAGATCGGCGTGCGCCCCATCGCCGTCCCTGCCTCCGAACAGGAGAACGCGGTCTGCGGTCGCGTCGTGCACCATCTCGGCTCCGGCACGGGCGGGCCCGCCGCCGGCCTCGAGCGCGATCGCGTCGGCTGTCGAGTCGGGCATGAGCCAGAGGTCGTCCAGGAACGAGCCGTCCAGCGCCTGGCCGCCGAACACGAGTGTGGCCCCGTCGAGACGCGTCCTCGCGTAGAGATTGCGCTCGGGAGGTGCCGTGCCAGACAGCTCGGTCCAGCCCGCGTCACCCAACGACCAGCGATCGCCGAGGGCGGTGACCCCCGTCGTCTGGCCCGCGTAGAGCGTCAGGGAGCCGTCATCGGTCCACCAGCAGCCGTGCAGGCAGCGATCGACCGGTCGCTCGCCATCCGGCGTCTCGTCGCTCCAGGTCCCCGATGCGAAATCGTAGGCGCGCGTGTCGGAGAAGCGTGTGCCGTCGGCGGTGAAGCCGTGGCTGATCCAGAGCCGGCCGTCTGGTCCAACGGCGGCACAGGTCCCGTAGCGCGCAACCGGTGACTCCCCGGCGGAGGGAAGCTGGTGCCAGACGCCCTCCGCGGGATCGAAGGCCCAGAGATCGTCGAAGAAGGTGGCACCCGACTGTCCGGCGAAGATCACGAGACCAACGCCATCGACCCACACCGATTCGTGCCCGAAGCGCGCCGGCGGCCCATCGGCGGCCAGCTCGGCCCAGGTGTCGGTTTCGAGGTCGAAGGACCACAGGTCACCGAACACCGTGCCGCCGTCACGGCCTCCGAACAGGTAGGCCGTCCGCCCATGCCCGGCCAGCGTCCAGGTATGGTCCTCGCGCGCGGCCGGCCCAGCGGCATCGAGCTCTGTCCAGGCCAGCGGCTCGGGCGTGGCGCTCGGGGCGGCGGGCTGCGCGGACGCCGCCGAGGTGACCTCGGCAGTCGCCGAGGCCCGAACGCTCGCGGATGCGGACGGCGATCCTTCTGCCGCCGGCTGGCAGCCAGCCAGCATGGCCATGAGTGCCGCAACGGCGGTGCCGCTGAGCCGAGTCATGAGCGCAGCGTAGCCGTGCGGTCGCAACGGACGCGCTGCGGCGGCCCAAGTGCGTTCGGTACAATGCGGCGGCCTAC
>DASUFJ010000138.1:0-5035 GCA_036274575.1 Candidatus Limnocylindria bacterium | reverse complement strand
CGATGGCTCCCCCGCCCTGACCGGTGGCGATCGCGTCCGACGCCCCGCCCACGGCGAGGTGGAACATCCCAAGCAGCGCGAGCGCGAACACGGCCGCGCCGGATGCGGCCATCCAGCGCTCGGCTGGCATCGTCTTCATCCACAGCATCACGGCGAAGCCGGCGAGGAGCGGCGCGGCGAAGGCGATCCCCCACCCGAGGGCGGTGGTCAGCGCGTCATGCCACGGCTCGACGATGGCGCCGGAGCCCGGCGCGAAGAGCGCGATGACGCTGACGATGGCCAGGAACAGAAGGATGAGCGCGAGTCCCTCGCGTACGAATCGGCCGCTGAGGACGAACGGCGTCGTCTGCTTCCGTCGTCGAGTCGTCCGACGGCGCGTCGTCCGTCGTCGGGTCGCCACCCTCACACCTCCATCACGATCGGCAGGATCATCGGCCGTCGCTTGGTGTGCTGGTGGAAGAAGCGGCTCAGCGTGTCGCGGGTCTTCGTCTTGAGGTAGCCGGTCTCCGCCGCGTGCTCGTCCTCGTGCGGCTGCCGCAGGGCCTCGGCGAGGTGATCGCGCGCCCGGGTCATGAGCGGGTCGTCGGGATCGGAGAGGAAGCCGCGGCTGACGAGGTCGGGCATCCCGACCGGCTGCCCGGTCGAGCCGTCGACGGTGAGCGCGACCATGACCACGCCGTCGGAGGCGAGCATGCGGCGGTCGCGGAGCACGACTCCGTCGATGCCGTCGATCGCGGCGATGCCGTCGACCAGGACGGCGCCGGCCGTGACGCTGCCGGCCATCCGTGCACGCTCGCCGTCGAACTCGACCACCTGTCCGTTCTCGAGGACGAAGATCTTGTCGACGTCGACGCCGGCTCCCTCGGCCAGGAGGCCGTGCTGCACGAGCATGCGGTACTCGCCGTGGACCGGGATGAAGTGGCGCGGCTTGACGAGCCCTAGCATGAGCTTGAGCTCCTCGCGCGACCCGTGCCCCGAGACGTGGCAGTGCACGAGCGGCTCGTAATGGACCATCGCCCCTTCCTTGAAGAGGTTGTCGATCGTCTTGGCGACGGCCTCCTCGTTCCCCGGAATCGGCGACGCCGACACGATGACCGTGTCGCCCGGCTCGATGGTGATGCTGCGGTGGTCGCGGTTGCTCATCCGCGTCAGCCCGCTCATCGGCTCACCCTGCGAGCCCGTCGTCATCACCACGAGCTCGTCCTTCGGCAGCCGCTGGAGCTGGTCCTTGCGAACCAGGGTGCCGTCACGCGCGTCGAGGTAGCCGCGCTCCAGGGCGATCGCCGTGTTCTGCTCCATGCTGCGCCCTAGGGCGACCATCTTGCGGCCGTGCGCCCACGCGGCGTCGATGACCTGCTGGACGCGGCCGATGTTGCTGGCGAAGGTGGCGACGATGACGCGTCCCTGTGCCTCGCCCACCAGCCGGTGGAGGCTCTCGCCGACCGTCGTCTCCGACAGGGTGTAGCCCTCCTTCTCGGCCCGGGTCGAGTCGGAGAGGAGGAACGCCACGCCGCGATTCCCGATCTCGGCCAGCAGTCCCAGGTCAGCGCGGCGACCGTCCGGCGGCGTGTGGTCGAACTTGAAGTCGCCTGTGTGCACGACCGTGCCGAGCGGGGTCTGGATCGCGTACCCCACTCCGTCCGGAATGGAGTGGTTGACCCGGAAGGGCGTGATCCGGAACGAGCCGACGCCGAACTCCTGGCGAGGCTCGATGACGTGGAGCGGCGTCCCCTCGAGGAGCTTGTGCTCGCGCAGCTTGCCCTGCACCAGGCCCTCCGTGAGGCGCGTCGCGTAGATCGGCGTGCCGGGAATCTTGGGCAGGACGTACGGGAGGCCACCGGTGTGATCCTCGTGGCCGTGGGTCAGGATGATGCCCCGCACCCGGTCGCGGTTCTCGGCGAGGTACGTCGCGTCGGGGATGACGAGATCGATCCCGAGCATCTCCGGATCCGGGAACGCCAGGCCGCAGTCGATCACGAGGATCTCCCCGGCGGCCTCGAGGACGGTGATGTTCTTCCCGACCTCGCCCACCCCGCCTAGCGGGATGATGCGCAGGGTGTCCGACATTCAGCGCTCCTGGAAGAGGGTCATCTGTTCGGTGTCGACGCCCGCCGGCGCCGCGGCCACCATCTCGACCGCGACCGGCTCCGCCGGGACCGTGCTCCGCTCGGCGTCGAGCGCCTCGCGCGCGGCCAGCAGCGCAGCCGGGAGCCCGCGCACGTCCCGGAAGAGGGTCTCGCGCAGCGAAGCCTGGTGGAGCGCCGCTGCTGGATGGTACATCGGGAAGACGTGCTGCCCCGAGTACGAGCGACGCAGCCGACCATGGACGGTGCCAATCCGAGCACCCGGCAGGTAGCGCTGAAGCGAGTGCCGGCCGAGGGTGACGATCACCGCCGGGTCGAGGGCCCGCTCCTGGCGGTCGAGGTAGTCGCCACAGGCCGCGGCCTCGGCCGGCTCCGGATCCCGGTTGCCGGGCGGACGGCATTTCACGACGTTCGTGATGAACACGTCCTCGCGCTCCCAGCCGATGGCGTGGAGCAGCTCGTCGAGGAGCTGCCCCGCCGGGCCCACGAAGGGACGGCCGGTGGCGTCTTCCCGGGCGCCGGGACCCTCTCCCACCAGCAGTACGTCGCTCATCTGGTTGCCCTCGCCGGGGACCGCCAGCGTGCGGCGCTCGGAGAGCGGACAGCGCGTGCAGGCGCGGACCTCGTCCGCGATCTCCGCCAGCGCGCCCTCCGTGGCCATCGACCACGAGGGTACCGCGCCGCCGCCATGCGGCGGCGGCGCCATCGGCTCAGGAGCGGTCGTCGCTCCCGGTGCCAGCCCCGGCTCCGGCCCCGGCCTTGGCCATGTGGCGCTCCATCGCCGCGCGGCGGCTCAGGTTGACCCTGCCCATGCGGTCGATCTCGGTGACGATGACCATGAGCTCGTCGCCGATGCTCACGACGTCCTCGACGCGCGGCACGCGGTAGTCGGCGAGCTGGCTGATGTGGACCAGCCCCTCCTTGCCCGGCAGGATCTCGACGAAGGCGCCGAAGTTCATGATCCGGGTGACCCTGCCGAGGTACTCCTTGCCGACCTCGACGTCCTTGGTGAGGCCCTCGATCCACTTGATCGCCTTCTGGGCGGCCTCGCCGCTCGTCGCGGCGATCTGGATCGTGCCGTCGTCCTCGACGTTGATCTCGGTGCCGGTCTCGGCGGTGATCTGGCGGATGACCTTGCCGCCGGCGCCGATGACGTCGCGGATCTTGTCGACCGGGATCTTGAGGGTCGTGATGCGCGGAGCGTACGGGCTGAGCTCGGAGCGGCTGGCGCTGATGACCTCGGTCATCTTGCCCAGGATGTGCATCCTCGCCTCGTACGCCTGCTGGAGGGCGTCGCGCATGATCTCAGTGGTGATGCCGGCGACCTTGATGTCCATCTGGAGCGCAGTCACGCCCTCAGCGGTGCCGGTCACCTTGAAGTCCATGTCGCCGTAGGCGTCCTCCTTGCCCGTGATGTCGGTGAGGACGGCGTAGCGACCGGTCTCCTTGTCGGTCATGAGGCCCATCGCCGCGCCGGCGACCGGCGCCTTGATCGGCACGCCGGCATCCATGAGCGCCAGCGACGAGCCACAGGTCGAGGCCATCGAGGTCGAGCCGTTCGAGCTGACGACCTCGCTCACGACGCGAATGACGTACGGGAACTCGTCGGCCGACGGCAGCACCGGCAGCAGGGCCCGCTCGGCGAGCGCGCCGTGGCCGATCTCGCGGCGGCCGGGGCCGCGCATGAAGCGCGCCTCGCCCACGGAGTACGGCGGCATGTTGTAGTGGTGCATGTACCGCTTCTCGGTCTCCGGGCTGATCGTGTCCATGCGCTGGACGTCGCTCGAGGGTCCGAGGGTGGCGATCGAGAGCGCCTGCGTCTGGCCGCGGGTGAAGATCGCCGAGCCGTGGGTGCGCGGCAGGACGCCGACCTCCACGCTGATCGGGCGAATCGTCTTCGTGTCGCGGCCGTCGATGCGGATGTTCTCGCTCAGCACGAGGTCGCGCACCGTCGCCTTGGTGAGGACGTCCATGAGCGCGGAGCCGATCCCATGGCGGCGGCGGATGTCCTCCAGCCGCTGACCCTGCTCGGAGCGGTCGTAGGACTCGCGCGCGCGACGGACCTCGCCGGCGATATCGGCGCGAATCGCGTCGAGGCGCTCGGCCAGGCCCTGGGTGAAGTGCAGGAACAGCTCGGCGGTTGCCTCGGCGTCCGGCATTGCGCGATGCGCGACGACATGCTCGCGCCCGAAGACGAAGCGCACGAGGTCCGGCAGCTTCCAGGTGCCGGCATCGGGGTAGAGCTGGTAGCCCAGCTCCAGGGTGTCGAAGACGGCGGTCGGCTCCCACTTCACGTCGTTCGGCAGGTGGCGCGTGACGAAGGGGAGGTCGAAGCTCACGTTGTGGGCCACGACCGGCGTTTCGCCCACCCACTGCGTGAAGTTGGTGAGGACCTCCGCCGCGGTAGGCGCGTTGGCGACGTCATCGGTGCTGATGCCGTGGACCTGGTGGCCGACGATTGCCCGCCCAGGGTTGACGAGGGACTCGAAGCGGTCGACGACCTGCCCGTCGCGGACGCGGAGGGCCGCGATGTCGACGATGTAGCCGTTCTCCGGCTTCATCGCCGTCGTCTCGAGATCGAAGACGACGAACTCGCTGCGGCCCTCGCCCAGGAGCTTCCCAAGCTGCGGGACCGATGCGGCCTTCGGGCCGACGAACGGCATCTTCTTCGGGGTGCCGGCCGAGGCCACCAGGCGCTCCTGGAGGTCGATCGACTTCTGGAGCTCGGCGTGGCCGTAGGCGATCGCGTCGGCCATGATCGTCTCGGGCAGGATCTTCGCCCCGGCCTCGACCATCATCACCGCCTCGCGGGTGCCCGCGACGACCAGGTCGAGCTCGCTTTCGGCGAGCTGGCTGTTGGTGGGGTTCGTGACGAACTCCCCGTTGATGCGGCCGACCCGCACCGCGCCGACCGGGCCGAGGAACGGGATGTGGCTGATGCTCAGCGCCGC
>DASUFJ010000137.1:0-35205 GCA_036274575.1 Candidatus Limnocylindria bacterium | reverse complement strand
GGCGCGCGACGGCCTTGCCGATCTTCCCGAGCCCGATGATCCCCAGGGTCTTGCCGCGCAGCTCGCGGCCGGTATAGCGAGAGCGCTCCCACTCTCCCGCCCGGAGCGAGGTGTCCGCCTCCGGGACGTGGCGTAGAAGGGCGAGCATGACGGCCAGCGTGTGCTCGGCGGCGGCGATGGTGTTGCCGGTGGGGGCGTTGACGACCATGACGCCCGCCCGCGTCGCCGCCTCGACGTCGATCCGATCGATGCCGACGCTCGCCACGCCGACGACCCCGAGGCGTGGTGCGCCCGCCTCGAGGAGCTCTGCATCGACTCGCGTCTGTGACCGCACGATGAGCGCGTCCCAGCCGCCGTCCTCGCCCAGCGTGCGGAGCAGGTCGTCTCGGTCGAGGCCGCGGCGCACATCGGTGGGGTGTGCGGAGGACAGCAGGTCGCGCCCGGGCTGGGCCACGGGCTCGACGACGAGGATGCGGGCCATGCCTGCCGGGCAGTCTAGCGCCGGGCGGTCGGCCCGACCCGATGGCGCATACTGCGGCCCCATGGATAACGAGGGTGACGCGGGTGACGCGCGCGGCCCGATCGAGGTCGTCGTCGAGATTCCGTCCGGCAGCCGGAACAAGTACGAGTACGACCACGCGCGGCATCGGTTCGTCCTCGACCGCGTCCTCTACTCGAGCGTCCATTACCCGTGCGACTACGGCTTCATCGAGGGCTCCATGGCCGAGGACGGCGACCCGCTCGACGTGCTGGTCGTCATCGCCGAGCCGACCTTTCCCGGATGCGTGGTGCGTGCCCGGCCGATCGGCGTGCTCGACATGGCCGACGAGAAGGGGCACGACTACAAGATCCTCGCCGTGGCCCACGACGACCCGCGTTGGGAGGATGCGGCCGAGCTCGAGGACGTCTCCCCGCATCGGCTGCGCGAGATCGAGAATTTCTTCGAGACCTACAAGACGCTGGAGAAGCGGCCAACGGACGTGCGCGGCTGGCTTGGGGTCGCCGAAGCGTGGCGAATCATCGACGGGGCGATCGCGGCGGGCACCGAGGCGCCAACCGGGGAGCCCGGCACCTGGCGCTGAGGGCCCGCGTCTGCCCCATCTCGCGTTCTCGTGGACCGCGCTAGACTCGCCGCTCGATACCCGCCTGTTGAGCTCACGTGGCGACGGCAACCGATGTGAAGAACGCCAAGGGCAGCCTCCTGGCCCGAGCATGGTGGCTGCATCCGTTCCTGCTGAGCGCGTTCCCGGTGGTCTTCCTGTTCGCGTCCAACATCGGCGAGCAGGTCAGTCTCGAACCCCTGGGACCGCCGCTCGCCGTGGCCCTGATCGTGGCGGCGGTCGGGCTGCTGATCGCGGTCACAGCGGCGCGCCTGGGCGGATTCTCTCCCGGACGCGCGGCCCTCGTCCTGAGCCTGCTCGTCGTGCTGTTCTTCTCGTACGGGCACGCATGGGCGATCGTCGGGCCGACCCTCGGCCTGCATCGGTTCCTGCTGGCCGCATGGGGCCTCGTTGCGATCCTCGGCACCTGGCTGATCGCTGGCGCCACGCGCAGACAGGTGAGCGCGGCCACCGGGTTCCTCAACGTGGTCGGCCTCGTGCTGGTCGCGCTCAACCTGGTTCCCATCGGCCGGTTCGCCATGACATCGGAGCCGACGATCGGCACGGCGATCCCATCGTCCACCCAGGCTCTGAGCGATCCGGCGCATGGGACACCGGACATCTGGTACCTGGTCTTCGATCGGTACGCCGGTGCCGACGGGCTGAGCGCGACGTACGACTTCGACAACGAGCCGTTCCTGGCAGAGCTCGAGCGGCGCGGCTTTCAAGTCGTCGATCACGCGACGGCGAACTATCTCAAGACCGCGCTGAGCCTGACTTCGACCCTCAACATGGACTATCTGGACTCCGACGCCCTGGGGCAGGCTGCTTCGACGCCGGATGACTGGTCACCGGTGTACCGCGAGCTCCAGGGAAGCACGGCGGTGGAGCGCTTCGTCCACGACCGAGGCTACGAGTACGTCCACCTGGGCCTCCGGCGTGGAGCGACCTACACGAACTCCGAAGCCGACAGGGTCTACGTCTACGGGGATCAGAGCGAGTTCGCCGCGGTGCTCGAGAACACGACCCTACTGGCGGCGCTCGAGCGCGTCGAGACAAGCGAGCCGACGGGCCTGGCTGGACTGTACGGCCATCAGTCGCTGTTCCAGCTCGGCGTCCTCAGGCAGCTCGCGCAATCCGACGCTGAGCGTCCCCGGTTCGTCTTCGCCCACATCCTCCTCCCGCATCCGCCCTACGTCTTCAACGAGGATGGGTCGTGGGTCACGGATGCCCAGAGGAGAGAGCGCTCAGCCGACGAGCAGTACCTCGAGCAGCTTCGGTTCGCGAACGCACGGATCCTGGAGCTCCTCGACGCGCTCGATTCACGACCGGCCGCACAGCGACCGATTGTCCTCATCCAGGCGGATGAGGGCCCCTTCCCGGACCGGTACCAGCGCGATGAGGAAGGTTTCCGCTGGACCGATGCGACCGATCGGGAGCTGCTGCGAAAGTTCTCGATCCTCGCGGCCTACCGGCTGCCTGCCGAGGTGCCCGACGGGCTGGAGTTATGGGAACGGATCACGCCCGTCAACAGCTTCCGGGCCATCTTCAACGCCGCGTTCGACGCGGGCTTCGAATACCTGGACGATCGAAACCTGGTCTTCGTCGACCAGGGCCACCTCTACGACGAGGCTGACGTCACCGATCGGCTTCGGTCTCTGCCCTGAGCTCAGGGCAAGGCGATTACCCGCGTCACCTGGCGAGCTGGCGCACTCGCGCCTCTGAACCCGCCTTCGCGGGAAGCACTTCGAGCGGGCCAGCCAGCAGGACAAGCCACACGCCCCAAAGCATTCGGTTCTCGTAAATGCCGTTGCTGACCATCGCATTCAGCACCAGGAAGGCCAGGAGCGCGCCCAGCGCCACCGAGACGGTCGAATTCGGGCGCCAGGTGAGGAGAGTGAGGACGACGAGCGCGCCGAGCCATGCCAGGCCGGCGAGCCCGAACTCAGACGCGAGGTGGAGGACGAGGTTATGCGGGTATTCGTATCCCGCCGCGGCTTCGTATCCGGCGGTCCCCGCGCCGGCTACGGGATGGGCAAGGAAGAGCAACCAGGCCATTCGGAGCAGATCGGCTCGACGTGCCACCGACTCGCCCCCCGTTGGGCCATCTTCCCCCTCCGGAGGAGGCTCCTCCACCCCCTCTCCGCCATCCGTCGGAGCGGGCTCATCCATGACCTCTGCGGCGACATCCAGAAGCAGCCCGAACCTGGCTGGCGACCGTTCGGGGAGTGCACCAGCGAACGCCACAAAGACCACGACCGTACCCAGGACCACGGCTCCCGCGCGTCCGAGAGCGCGTGTGCGGTGTCGAGAGCGCGCCAGGGCCCCGAGCGTCAGTGCCGAGCCGACGACGATGAAGAACAGGATTGGCGCACGAGAGGACGTCGCGAACGCCAGGAAGATGCCGAGAGACGCAAGCGCCACGAGGATCCACTCGCGCGGGCCGAGGCGATGCCATACGAGCAGCGGTATCGCGATGAGCGGGACAAACAACAGCGCACGCGCGACGGAGATGCGGTTTGCGCCCATTACGAGACCGCCGCCCAGCTCCCCGGTGAGAAGCGCGATCATCGCGATCCCGATGTAGACCAGTCCGGAGGCAAGGAAGACCAGGAGAAACTGGCGCGTCCGGGTCTCATCCGCGGCGACTGCAAAGGCCGCGAGCAGCGGGGTCGTTCCAAGGACGATGAAGTAGGCCGCTGAACGCACGGCGGATGTCGGATCCGGAGCCCACAGGATGCCCGCGGCCACCAGCGCAGCAAGCGCGAACCACATCGCGAGGACGATCAGCTGTCGACGGCCGAGTCGGTCACGGTTGAGGAGTAGCCAGAGCGCACCGACCGCCGCCGTCGGAATCGCCAGCGTGACCGTGAGGTCCACGGGAAAGAAGGGCTGCATGGCTGCTTTGAACAGCGGCGGTACGACGAGATAGGTGCCCAACAGCCACGGCGCCAGCGCACCGAGCCATGGTTCCAAGCGTTGAGTCACACGACCCCCTCTCCCGACCGACCTCCGCGGGATCGTAGCCGAACCCGCTCCGGGGCGAACACGGGAGTCTGGCCCACACGCGGTCTCGACCAGGCGCAGGGCCGATCCGGCACAATGGATTCACTGTGATCGACGACGACCCGCTTCCCCTTGTCATCGTGGGTACCGGCGACCATGCGCACGTCATCCTGGAAGCACTCCTGGCCGGGGGCCGGATCCCGTCCGGATTCGTGGAGATCGACGGCGCGGCTCCGCACGGCGCACATTGGTGCGCCATGGATACCCTGGGTGATCTGACGTCGGATCTTGAGTGGCGGAACCGGCTGGGCGCCGCTGCCTTCGTCGTGGGCATTGGCGACAACGTCATCCGGGCACACGCGTACGAGCGTGCACTTCGAGCGGAGCTCGTGCCCGCATCGGTCGTCCATCCCACCGCAACGCTGCTCCGGGGATGCGATATCGGTGCTGGCAGCCAGATCTGCGCGCGCGCCGTGGTCGGTGTCAACGCCCACGTTGGGATTAACACCATCGTGAATACCGCCGCGACGGTCGATCATGACAATGTGCTCGGTGATCATTCGAGCGTCGCTCCCGGTGCTCACCTAGCCGGGCGCGTGTCGGTTGGGTCCTACACGCACGTCGGGATCGCAGCTTCGATCAACGAGGGAATAGCGGTCGGCACCCGTTGCCTGGTCGCGGCGGGCGCTGCAGTCGTCACCGGCGTACCGGACGGTGTCCGGGTTGCAGGGGTACCGGCTCGGCCCATGGAGAACGACCGATGAGCCGCGATTCGTCTTGGCCACGGATCCCGCTGGCGCAACCGAACATCGGTTCGGACGAAGTCGAACTCGTCATGCAGGTCCTCGCCAGCGACGTCCTTTCCCTCGGGCCCATGGTCGAGGAGTTCGAGGCCCTGCTGCGTCAGCGCGTGGGCCGTAAGCATGCTGTCGCCTGTAACAGTGGAACGTCCGGTCTGCATCTGGCGATTCGAGGATTGGGCATTGGCGAGGGGACTGAGGTCTTGACCACGCCGTTCAGCTTCGTGGCATCGGCGAATTGCGTCCTCTACGAGCGTGCTCGACCGCGGTTCGTCGACATCGAGGAGCAGACGCTGGGAATGGACCCGGCACTCGTCGAGGAAGCCGGCACTTCGGCGACTCGCGCCATCCTGCCGGTCCACGTATTCGGCAATCCGTGCCAGATCGAGGAGTTGGAAGCGATCAGCACTCAACGGGGATGGGGAATGATCGAGGATGCCTGCGAGGCGATCGGATCGTCGATCAACGGTCGGCCGTTGGGCTCATTCGGGAACGCTTCGGTCTTCGCGTTCTACCCAAACAAGCAGATCACTACGGGGGAGGGTGGAATCGTCGTTACCGACGACCCGGAACTGGCGGACGTCATGGCCAGCATGCGCAATCAGGGCCGCGACGAGGATGGCACCTGGCTGCGCCACGTCCGACTGGGGTTCAACTATCGTCTCGACGAGCTCTCCGCCGCCCTCGGCGTCGCGCAGCTGCGTCGCATCGCAGTTCTCCGCGAAGGGCGCGATCGCGCCGTTCGGGCGTACCGCGAGCGGCTCTCCTCTTACGAGTGGCTATCACTCCCGACGCCCCGGACCGGTGCCGACGTTGATTGGTTCGTGTATGTGGTGCGACTCTCCGCAACGCTCGATCGAGACCACATCATCAACGAGCTTGAAGCCAGTGGCATTCCGGCCCGCCCGTACTTCTCGCCGCTCCACCTTCAGCCGTTCTACCGCTCCGAATTCGGCTATCGCCCGGGTGACTACCCGGTTACCGAGCGGGTCGCGCGAACCACGTTGGCGCTTCCATTCTCGAGCCTGATATCTGACGCGCAGATCGATCGCGTGTGCTCGGAGCTCGTCCGCGTCGTGTCGGAAGCACGCGTGATGACCAGCCCACAGTGAAGCGATCGGCGGCGCTCTGGACCTCGCGCCCTCTTCGCAGTCGTGCCCTTGGATCCTGTGTCCCTGCGGGACTGTCGCCCGCCACAAGCTCCGCGCTCAGTGCGAGTCGGCTGCGCGCGGTGCGCTGATGAAGACCCAGGACCGGCCGTATCGCGGCAAGCGCTTCGCGGACATTGCGACCGTCATCGTGGTGGCCCTACCGAGCTTACTCATCGGCGCCGTCTGCGCCGCGGCCATCCGCTTGACGGGTCCCGGTCCGGTCTTCTTCAGGCAGGTGAGAGTTGGATGGAAAGGGCGGCCCTTCCGGGTCTGGAAGTTCCGAACAATGGTCGATGCGCCTGACAATCCCATTCTTCCGGCCACCGATCGCATCACCGCGGTCGGACGCTTGCTGCGCACGACCTCCCTCGATGAGCTCCCCCAGCTCATCAATGTGGCACGCGGCGAGATGAGCATCGTAGGTCCACGGCCGACACTCGCCTATCAGGTCGCTCGTTACGACGAGCGGCAGCGGCGCCGCCTCAACGTGCGGCCGGGCATCACCGGCCTCGCTCAGGTGCGAGGGCGTAACAGCATCACATGGGCGCACCGAATCGATCACGATCTCGAATATCTTGATCGCCAGTCACCTGCACTTGACATCAAGATCCTGTGGTGGACCGCCCTCACGATATTCAGCGGGAGGGGTATCAGCGGACACGCCGCCGATGACCCGCTCGCCGCGGTCCAGGACCCCACTTCCGTTCACCGGCTAGGCGACATGTCCCCTGGCCGTGTCCCTCCGCGAGTGGCATCGCAGCGGACGGACGACGGCGGACCGCTCGATCGATAACCTGGCTCTCAAAGCGATCGCGTCTACGCCTCGACGGGGGGTGGGCGTATCCATCGCTCGGAGTCGGCCGCCTCCTCATGATCCGGCGCCGCCAGGAGACTCGTCCCGAGCAGCTCACGGATCGTCTGATCGTCCTGCTCCCGCGCGGCCTTCGCCAGCTCGTCCACCAGCGCCTCGATCTGATTCGGGCCGGGGCCGGCCGCACCCGATGACGCCCGAAGGATGCCGGGATGGCGGGTTCGCTCCGCATTCTCATCGTCGTAGAACAGCTTCTCATGCAGCCGTTCGCCGGGACGTAGGCCCGTCACGGCGAAGTCCACGGTATCCGGGTCGATGCGGTTGAGGCGGACCAGGTCGCGCGCGAGATCGATGATGCGTACGGGCTCTCCCATGTCGAGCACGTAGATGTCTCCAGGGTCGGGGCTCGAACCGGCCTCGAGGATCAGGCTCACCGCCTCGGCAATCGTCATGAAGTAGCGGGTCGCATCGGGCCGGGTGATCGTCAGCGGCAGGCCGTCATCCAGCTGACGTTGGAGTAGCGGGACCACGCTCCCGCTGGAACCCAGGACGTTGCCAAAGCGGACTGCCGCGTACGCGCGCTCGGTCCGTCGCCCGGCCACCACCGTGAGCTGCTCGGCTAGACGCTTCGTGGCTCCCATCACGCTGACGGGCTCAACCGCCTTGTCGGTCGAGATCAGGACAAAGCGCTGGACCGCGAACTGCTCGCAGGCGCGCAGCACGTTTCGTGTTCCCACGACGTTCGTGAGAACGCCCTCGGTAGGAAACATCTCGACGTAGGGAACATGCTTCAGCGCAGCTGCGTGGAATACGACGTCCGGCCTTGCCCGGCGGATAACGGCGTCGAGCGCGGAGGGTGACCGCACGTCGGCGAGCGACGCGACGACGTGCGTCCCGCCGCTCTCCCGGCGTTGCGCTGCGATGTCACGCTCGATGTTCCAGAGCGTCCACTCGTGATACTCGACGATTGTGAGGACGCGCGGTCCGAGCGTGAGGATCTGTCGGACCAGCTCTCCCCCGATCGAGCCGCCACCGCCTGTGACCACGATCGACGCGCCGTTAATCGATGCGGCAATCGCCTCCACGTCAATCTCGACCGGCTCACGACGCAGGAGATCCTCGACCGAAACGGAGCGGATGCCCGACACTTGATAACGGCCTGTGAGCAGGTCCGGGAGGGGCGGGACGATCTTGACGCTGAGTTGAAGGTCCTGGGCCGCCGCCACCGCACGTCGCACTGGATCAGACCGGCCGGAGGGCATCGCGACGAGCAGCTGCGTGGCGCCGGTCTGGTCGACTGCCCACGGGAGATCGGACAGGGCGCCCCAGACACGCGTCCCCATGAGCCGCGACCGCTGCTTTCGCGGGTCGTCGTCCACGTATCCGACGATGCGGATCTCGGGAAGGCCGCCCGAGTTCACAAGCCGGCCGATGGTCGCGCCCGCACTCCCGGCGCCGTACACGATCGTCGGTGTCGGAGCATCCGCCGGATGCTGCCGGATCGCGTGTCGCTCGAGCGTAGCGCGGATCATTAGCCGGACGCCCGCGCTCATGGTAAGGAAGAAGATCGGCTCCACGATGAAGAACGAGCGAGGGAACGGTGAAGTGCCCGGGGCTCGCAGTACGGCGAGAACGCCATAGATCAGTAGGATCAGCATGGACCCGACGGCGACGGCTTTGACCAAGTCCAGGAGGTCACGGACGGATGCGTGACGCCACTCACGTCGGTACAGACCAAAAACGAGGTACACGGCGGGCTGGACGAACACAGGCAGCAGCGCGATGGGCAGGAAAGGCAACAGCCAAACCGTCGGGTCGGCGGTGTCGAACCGCAAGAACAGGGACGCCAGCGGGGCGATGGTGGCTGCCATGACGTCGAACGCGAATAGCGCGTAGGCAGTGCGGTTCGGTCGTGTCGGCATCGGGATCATGCGGTCTCGCGAGCGGCGGTCTCGTCGCCTCACCCGCGCCCCTTGGCGTGAGCTCGGCCGCATGATAGACCGCTGAATAGGTGAGCCGACCATGGAATGCGCTGTGGCGGCACGGGGTTGGCTTACCGAATTCGCCCTAGGCGCCGGATCGCGGCGAGGTTCGGATGTAGGCCTAGCTCCAGCCAGCCCCGAGCCGAAGGACCTGTGCGGGCCGCACCTGCCGTCCCTCGGAAGCATTCCGGGTGTCGACGACCAGGTCGGCCTTGGCGAACACGCCTCCCCAGTCAATCGCGCGGTGAGCCGTGACGATGACGACGCAATCCGGTCGATCGGCGAGCGCAGCGACCAGGTCGACGCTGGTGAGCTCTGCGTGGGTCCCTGGTCGATGGTCGTCCGAAGGGTCGAAGCGCGGCAGGCCCGGGTCGTGGTAGCTCACGATGGCGCCGGCATCGAGCAGGCCGGAAATGATCGGTCGCGCCGGCGAATTTCGATCGTCCGAGACGTCCGGCTTGAAGGCCACACCAACGACGAGCACACGAGCGTCGCGCACAGCACGGCCGCGGCTGTTCAGGGCGGACACGACCAACGACACGACGTGCTCCGGCATCTGCGAGTTGATGTCGCCGGCGGTCTCGATGAAGCGCTCATGGAAGCCAACCTCGCGGGCCCGGGCGGCGAGGTAGTAGGGATCGACCGGGATGCAGTGGCCCCCCACCCCCGGGCCGGGATAGAACGGCATGAAGCCGAACGGCTTCGTGGATGACCCGTCGATCACCTCCCAAACATCGAGCCCGAGGCGCTCGCAGATCAACGCCAGCTCATTTACGAGGGCGATGTTCACGTTGCGGAATACGTTCTCGAACAGCTTCGCCATCTCTGCGGCATCAGGGCTGGACATCTCCATCACCGACGGCGCTACCCTGCGCAGGATTGCGGCCGCACGGGCGGTGGCGGGTGGCGTGATGCCGCCCACCAAGCGGGGGATGGTCGACGACGGGCGGCCCTCGCCGGGGCTGACGCGTTCCGGAGAGAAGGCAAGGTCGAAGTCCCGGCCGGCGAGCAGGCCCCCCATCTCGAGCTCGCTTCGCAGCGGGCCCAGCGTCGTCCCAGGGTAGGTCGTGCTCTGAAGCACCACGAGGTTCCCGGGCCGCAGGCCGCGCTGCACATAGCCCGCGGCCGATCGGATCGCTCCAAGGTCGGGCTCTCGGCTGGCCGTTACCGGCGTCGGCACGCAGATGAAGGCTGCACCGGCATCGGTCCATTCGGCGTCCGGCGTGGCGGGGCGGAACGAGCCGGCCGCGACGGCCGTCGCCACTCGCTCGGGTGGAACGTCGTCGACGTAGCTCTCGCCGTTACTCAGCCGGTCGACGCGGTCTTCCGACGCATCGATGCCGAGAACCTCGTGACCGGCCTCGGCGAGGTCCAGCGCCAGCGGCAGACCGACGTACCCAAGTCCGACCACCACTATCGACCGATCGGCGACCGCCGGTGACGCATCTTCGCTCATGCGGCGGAGGATACCGGCACGGCCGATTCCCGGCGCCACCCTCCGCCGTTGGGACGACGTTGGAGGGATCGCTACGCGACCCGAGACCCGCCCGTTCCCCGAGCATGTGGCGGAGCTCTCGCTCGTCAGCGACCTCCCGGGGAATCACTTCGAGGCCGGCACTGCGACAGGGTCCACCGACCGACGGCCTACGCCGCGGTAGGACATCCCGGCTGACACGGCGGCGGCGGGGTCGACGAGGCCTCGGCCATCGAAGAGCAGCCTGGACCGCATGCGTGGCGCCAGCTCCGCGAGGTCGAGCGACGCGAATTCCGGCCACTCGGTGGCGAGCACGACGGCGTCAGCGCCGTCGAACGCGTCCTCGACCGAGCCGACCACTTCGATCGTCGGTACGGCCTCCTTGGCGCGCCCGCTACGTACTGCCGGATCGTATGCCGATACGGAGTGTCCCGCCTCGACGAGCCGGCGCGCGACGTGAATGGCGGGCGAACCGCGCAGGTCGTCGGTATCGGCCTTGAAGCTCAGCCCGAGGAGTCCAACGCGGCCGCCGCCTGAGGGCAGCTCAGCGAGGACGCGATGCGCGAACCGGTCCTGCTGCTCGAGATTGACCTGGGAGGCAGCACGGGCGATGTGCATCGCCAACCCGCGGCGCCTCCCCGCGACATCCACGACCTGCAGCTCCTTCGGCAGACAGGAGCCCCCGAAGCCGAGCCCCGGCCGCATGTAGGTGGAACCGATGCGTGGGTCGAGCGCGATTCCGGCGAGGACCTCCTCGACCTCAACGCCATACCCCTCGCTCAGAGCCGCCACCTCGTTGACGAAACTGAGCTTCAACGCCAGGAAGGCGTTGGCCGCGTTCTTGATCAGCTCCGCCGCCGCCACGCTCACCGTGATCCTCGGGGCTTCGATATGCTCGTACACACGGTGCAGGAGGGAGAGATGGTGATCCGCAGTCTCGTCATAGCGCCCTACGACGATCCGCGAGGGGCGAGCGAAGTCCGCCATCGCGGCACCCTGTCGGAGGAACTCGGGATTCGTGCTGATGCGCTTCCCATCGGCGCGATCCATCAGGCTCGGAAGCCGCGCCGAGAACCCCGGCGGCAGCGTGCTGCGCACCGAGACATCGAGCTCGGGACGGGCCCGGAGCGCCTCCAGCGCCAGCGAGATCTGACTGAGGTCGGATTCCCCGTCCTCGCCGATGGGGGTCGCGACGCAGACGAACACCAGGTCCGGAGAATCTGCCTGCTCGAGTGAGGGTACGGCCTCGATCGCGCTGCGCGCCGCTGCGAACGCCTCCGCCAATCCTGCCTCCTCGATCGGCATGCGACCACGCCGAAGGTCGTCGACGCGTTCGGGGTTGCGCTCGACGAAGGTCACATCGTGGCGCCCGGCTGATGCCAGGCTAACTCCGGTCACGAGGCCGACATAGCCGGCTCCGATCACGGTGATCTTCATGGATGCTCCTGTGAGGACGATCCCCCTCGATCGCTCGGAGTATACGGTTCGGGATCTTGGGCCAGATCCGGGCTCTCTCGGCGTGCCACCGCTCCATGCCAACCAGGGACCATCGCCGCACCGATGCCCAGGATCAGCCAGACCAGCACAGCCGGGATGTTGCCCTCGAGCACCATCTCGGTGCCGCTGTTGACGCTGCCGATCACAGCCGCCGTAGCGGCTCCAGCGAGGACCACGAAACTTTGTCCGTGCGCGGCGCGCGCGCCGCGCGCCAGCCGAGCAACAAGCGAGACGAGGATGGCCAGGAACACCGTCACACCGATGACTCCCCCCTCGCCGGCCAGGTGCAGCCAGAAGTTGTGGACGGTCCGGAGTCGACCAATGGTGGTGTTGTACTCGTCATACACCGGACTGGGAATTATCTTCGCGGCGGCACCGCCGTAGCGTCCCGGTCCGACGCCCAGCACCGCGTTCTCGGCCACGATCCGTAAGCCGTCGCGGAGGAACATCAGCCGGATCTCGTCGCCGGTGCGCCCACGGAGCGGATCAGGTGTCGGCGCTGGCGTCGGGGGCGGCTGGGCACCGTTGCCCGGCGATGGACTTGCGACGCCGGCCGACGGGTACTGGGTCGGAGAAGCCCGGGCTGCGACATCGACGTCGGTACCAAGAATGTGCCGCGGAAGGGCGAGGACGAAGACGATCGCGAGCGCGCTGATGGCCGCAGCGGTGACTGCGGAGCGCCAATCGAGCACCACGGCGCCGAAGGTGATCCCGACCGCTGCGGCGATCCATGCCCCACGCGAGAAGGTGAGGATGAGCCCGACCAGCAGGATCAGGGCAACCCCAGCGGCAACGAGCCTCACTCGACGCCCCGGCAGGCGCGTTGCCGCGAAGATGGGGAACGGCAGCAGGAAGGCCAGGACCGGCGCGAGGAGATTTGGATTTCCCAGGATCGAGGTGATCCGCCCGAGGTCGCCGGGGATGATCGCGAATCGCTCGAATCCGAGCAGGCTCGGAGCAAGGACCGCCTGGCCGATGCCGAACAATGCGACGACCACGCCAGCCCCAACCAGGGCCGCGATGGCACGGACGGCTGCTTCGGGGGATGGCTCGAGGAGGCGCCATACGAAATACACGGCCATGGCATCGACGGTCATGACGATCCCAAGCACAGTGACGGACGGCGGTGTCCGGTTGACGAGCGCCGACAGGATTGCGACGCCGACGAACAGCACGGCGAGCCCGAATGTAGGGTCCTTGCCCACGGTGATCCATCCGGTACGTCGGACCCGCAGAAGAGCGACGAGACCCGCGGTCGCGAGGAGCGGCTCGCTGATCCCGATCGGCCCGTCCGCCAGCCCGCCGGGCAGCATCCGCACCGCGACGACTGGGTCGAGGATCGTCGTCATCGCCGCGCCGACGAGCGTCGCCCGCGGCCAAAAGTATGCGGCGTAGGCAGTTCCACAGAGGGCGAACACTGCCAGTGCCACGAACCAACCGATTGAGCTCGAGCCGACGGCGAGGGCCGCGCCTCCTGCGCCGACGGTCAAAAGGGCCGCCCACCTTCCATCGACGGGGGGAACCGACCAGCGCTCACCGGTCATCGCGCATCCTCGCGAACCGCTGCACGATCTGCCGCTCTCGCCCGGGCGAGGAGGTCGACGTCGAGCCGCCGGGCAGGAACGTTGAGCTCTTCAAGCACACGCCTGCCACACCAGGCGGCGGCCTGGCACGAAGCGAGTAGTCCGGCTGGCGATCACCGTCTGCGCGGGCCCGCTTATTGACTCATCACGTCGTCTATCGCGGCACTCAGCCTATCGGCCAGCGAGGACAGGGACAGATGCCGGCGGGCATAGGTGTTGCCCCGGAGCCCAAGCTGGCGACGATCGGCAGCGTGCATTCCCGCGAACTTCGTCAGTTCCGCCGCCAGGCCTTCAGCATCCCCAAATGGGACAACCGCCCCTCCGCCGCTTAACGCGACCGGATTGCCCGGGGGGTCTCCAAGCATGACCACCGGCACTCCGGCCGCGAAGTAGTCGCTGACCTTGTTCATGCTGACCCCGGTGTCCCAGAAGCCCTTTGACAGAGTTGCGAGACCCACGTCGGACAGGGACAGGACTCTGGGTACGCTCGCCCTGGGAACGGGACCGATGAAACAGACTGCCGGCAGGTCGCGCGACTCTCGCTCGAGGCGCGCGCGCTCGGGGCCGTCGCCCACGAAGAGCAGTCGGATGTCGTCACGTCCCCGCTCTCGGAGGATTCGGGCTGCGCGTAACAGGGTGTCGAGATCGTTGGCGCGGCCATGCGCGCCAACGTATGCCGCGAGGACTGAAGCTCGCCCCCGCTCACGCCGCACGGCTTGCCACCACAGGGCGTCGGAGGGATCCTCATCCTCGCGGGGCGCGAAGTCCACCGCGTGCGGGACGATCAGAATGCGCTCGGGTCCAACTCCCTGCTCCTGCAGCAGATTCGCCACGCCTTCGGTGACGACGATGACGAGTTCCGCTCGTCGGTAGAGGTACCTGGCGAGCCAGGCCAGACCTTTTGCGATGCCGGATTCTCGTCGGATGGCGCCGGCGGCCACGAGCGCCTCAGGCCACGGGTCTCGAATCTCGAGGATGAACCGCGCCCGGCGGATTCGGGCCACACCGAGACCAGCCAGCGATGCGAGGAGGTGAACGGACGATCCGATCACGACGTCCGGCCGTTCGAGCCGGGACTGGCTCATGACTGCCATCACCGCGTAAGCGCCCATGTTCACGACGCGACCCACGCCATTCCCTCGATAGCGGGGGGTTCGCACCCACACGAAGCGCACGCCATCGAGCACTCGGCTCGCCGTGAGACGGCCATGCGCCACCCGCTCTTCCTCCCCCGTGACGTGATTCACGCCGGCGGCGAAGATCGTCACTTGATATCCGCGGGCAGTGAGCGCGCGGGCCAGATCGTAGTGCCGCGTGCCACCCGACCGGTCGGGCGCTATGGCGTAGTGGTTGAAGATCCAGAGCCTCCGCCGCCTCACGCGGTCCTCCGAGTCAGCTCGCGGTACAGCTGAATGAGCTTCTCGCTTTCGATCGCCCAGTTCAGCCTCTCCTGAATGGCCACGCGACCGCGTCCGCCGGCTGCCTCGGCTCCCTCAGGGTCGCCTAGGAGCGCATCAATGGCCCCGGCGATGGCTCGTGCATCCATCGGATCGACGACGAGACCACATTCGGCCTTGATGACCACCTCTCGCCAAAGCGGAAAATTCGAGACGATCGCGGGGATCCCACTCGCCATGTATTCGAAGAGCTTCGACGGATAGTTGTCGAGGTAGTTCGGCAGCGGGTGCAGGACAGCGATTCCAATCCGGGCCCGGCCCAATAGATCATGGACCTCGCTTCTGCTGTGCCACCCGAGGGCTGCCACTCGGTCCCATCCGGGCCGCAACGCGACGAGTTCGAGGAGGTCATCGGGCATCGGCCCAGCCAGCACGAGCATCGCGCCAGGGTGTTGAACCATCGCCATCGCGTCGACCATCTGGATCAGCCCACGCTCTCGGGAGATCGCGCCGACGTAGGCGATCAGCGGTGGTCGGTCCCGGTAGGCCATGGGTTGGGCACTCTGTGGAAATTCGCGGACGTCCGCGTAGTTGCCGACGAGGACGGCTCGAGGGTTGCGAAACCTCGAGAGGCTGGTCGCATTGGCCACGACAATCGCATCGAAGCTCGCGTCCGCGACGCGCTCCACCAGCGACGCGACCTGGGCAGCCACCGGCCGCAGCCAGCGCGGGAGCCACCTCTTGCCCAGGACCTGCTTGGGCAGGTTCTCATGAACGTCGTAGACCACCCGCTTGCCCAGGAGCTTGAGGACCAGCCCTGCCGGGATGAGCTCGGGGTCATGCAGGTGGTAGATCTCGGCCTTGAGCGATACCCCCATCATCATCACGCGCCACGGGCTCAAAAGCATGCGCCAGAAACGGCCCGACGGGCGCTGAATCATGAACGTTGGGAGGTCTGGGAACGGGGATCGACCAACGTGAGGTGCAACCAAGGCAATCGACAGTCCAGCATCGCGCAGCGCTCGGCACTCACGTGCTGCGATCCGGGCGTCGTCGGGTGGGTGCACCGATGTCAGGTGGACGGCGACCGGGCGACTCATCGGTCATCCCGCTGACGCGCATCCCGCGTGAGTCCGATCATCCCGTATCAGGACGCAGGCGCTGGAGGTGTGTGATCTGGCGGGCGGTGACCGTTACGATTCGGGCTCGGCGCGTTGGAATGGCATCACCACCTCCGGCGGCATCAGTGACCTTCATCAATCCGCCAAGCCTCAGACCGAGCGCCACGCCCTGACGCACGACGACGTGTGGAGCGCTGACAGGAATCCCATAACGCTCCTGCAGCAGCTCGCGGTCGGTGGCTCTGAGGTCCCTGCGGGACCAAGACTTGCGCGCCGTGTGATGTCGGTCGACGGCCAGGATGCTGTTGAGCCTGTGAAATCGGGTTCGTCGCGCAAGGTGCAACCAGAGCTCGCGATCCATCATGTAGTCGAAGTCCGGATCGACGAGCAGGTCGCGACCCAGAGCAGATCGACGAATGAACACCGAGGGCTGACGAAGAGGATTCAGACCGCGGGCAAGCAACCTCGAGGCGGCGGGTGGGACCCAGAGTACGTATAGAACGTTGGCGTCCACGTCTACGCGAGCCGCATGGCCATAGATAAGGCCGACATCGGGCCTGGCATCAAAGGCGTCAACGACCCTGGCGACGACATCGCGCGTGAAATAGGCGTCGTCCGAGTTCAGCCATCCGATGATCTCGCCGGAGGAGCGTGCGAACGCCTTGTTGATAGCGTGCGACTGACCGCGGTCCGCACCAGACTCCCAGACGAGCTGTGGCCGCTCGGCAGTCCTTAGGAGCTCCACCGACCCATCCGTCGATCCACCGTCGACAACCACATGCTCGATGTGTGGATACGTTTGTGATCGAACGGACCGGAGGGTATCTCCGAGCCACTGAACTTGGTTGAACGATGGCGTGAGCACAGAGACCCGTGTGGAAGATGCGTTCTCTGCCATCCCCAACGACGGGCCTAGTTCCCCGCCCGCGTGGCGGGCGCGCGCTCAACGGGGGTGTGCGAAACCCGTGTCAGCTCGTCATAGGACGCCTTCTCAAACACGGTCAGCTTGCCACCAACTGTGGCATCGACGATCCTGCGGCCGGATCTTTCGAATTGGTCCTTCGCCAGGCCATACGCGATCTCGGACCTTTCAAGATCCGGAAGATGCCATCGGTATCCCTTGCCGAAATAGTTGGGATCGAAGTGGTTCGGGTCGTCGCCGCCCGAGGTCGTCTCCCCGTTTGGTGGGCCCTTGGTCGTGAAGGAGTGGTCAACTCCGATCAGGATGGCCGTCTCGAACCCAAGGTAGAACGCCAACTGCATAGCAACGAACGTCACGGTTCCGCCTTCCCAGATTCCTCGCGACGGATCCGTGGCGAAGCGCAGTCCACGAACCGGTCTCACGTAGATCACGTCTGCGGCCTTCGGGAGGAACCGACGGCCATGCCAGCTCAAGAACTTGGTGCACGACGTGTCCAGGAGCTCGTGGCCCGACTGCTCGATCACCAGCCGATTCACGCACACGAGGAAGGTGGTCTCAAACCCCATGTGGGGGAAGAGCAATGGCGCGCGGTTCAACCCAAATGTGAACTCGCCGCGCAACCGTGAGAGGTCCATGTCCCTGAGGCTTGGACCATTTCCGATGATGAAGCATCGCGCTCCGCGATATTGATCCTTCAGCTCACGCAGCCGCCGGGCCGACCGCCGCCCATGTTGGCTCGTGGCGTATTCCAGCCCTGACCTTCCATCTGCCACACGCCGAGCGAGGGCCAACGTTCTTCCCTCTCCAAGGACGGGCTGAACGGCGGCCTTGGCAGCGCCCTTGAATGACTTCACTCTGTGCTCAGGTGCGCGCTCGCGCCGCCGTCGATGATCAGCAGCTGCCCCGTCATGAACGACGACCGCACCGAATCAGAGAGGAAGAGGATCGCCTGTGCGATCTCCTCTGGCCGCGCCACGCGTCGCAGGGGGGTGCGCGCTTCCAGCTCTGAGACGGCCACGTTGATACTCTTGGCACCCCGCCTCCGGGCGCCGGCCTTTAGCATCGGCGTGTCGATGGCACCTGGGAGGACAGCGTTTACGCGGATGCCACTCGGGGCCAATTCAACGGCAGCTGCACGGGTCAGTCCAACCAGCGCTGCCTTGCTCGTCGCATAGGCCGCGACGCCGGGGGATGTGGCCACGGCATGGACGGAGCTCACATTGACAACAGCGGCGTCCCGCTGCCGCATCAAGCCAAACGCCGCACGAATGGTCAAGTATGCCGAGCGGACATTCGAGGCCATGACCGCATCCCACTCGCTTGGGCTCGTCTCGAGGATGGTGCTGCCGGACTGAACCGCGGCGTTGTTCACGAGCGCGTCAATCCGGTCGAACTGCGTCACGTCTGCGAAGGCAGACTCCACCTCCTCTGGATCGGCAAGGTTGGCGCGAATGAACACGTCAGCGTGCGGGGGGGCTGCGGCCTCCTCGACCTGATCGATCCCGACGACGCGCCAACCGTCGTCGCGGAAGGACGCAACAATCGCTCGTCCCAGCCCGCCGGCGGCTCCAGTGACGACGGCCACCCGCCTCATGCAGGATCGCCGGCGAGCGCGTCGAGAAGGTTCTTCACAGCGAGCTCGCTGACTCGACGCGCCGCCTCGGCCGTGTTCGAGCTGTTGTGCGCGCCCAAGATCACGCTCTCGACCTCTCGGAGCGGGCTGTTCATCGGAAGGGGCTCGGCCTCGAAGACGTCCAGGGCAGCACCGGCGACCTTGCCCGTCTCGATTGCACGAATCAGCGCGGGCTCTTCGATCAGGGGGCCTCGTGCCGTATTCACCAGGAAGACGCCTGGCCGCATCATGTTGAACTGTGTATCGCTGAGCATGTGCCGATTCTCGGCGGTCAGTGGACAGTTCAGAGACACGAAATGCGCACCAGTGAGGGCCGCGTCAAGGTCTAGGAGCTCGACTCCGACGGCGCGCGCGACCTCGCGCCGCTCGGCCGAGACCTCGACGCCAGTCACCTTCATGCCCATCGCTCCTGCACGTCGCGCGACTGCCTCGCCGATCGATCCGAGACCGACAATGGCGAGCGTCTTACCGGCGAGGGACACGCCTTCGATCTTCGGCCAACCGCCGGATCGGACGCCGGCGTCGATGCGATGGAGCTGCCGCGCAAGCAAAACGAGATATCCGACAACCACGTCCGCAACCTCGTCCGCGAAGGTTCCCGGCGTATTGGTGACAAGGATCCCGCGCGAGCGAGCGGCATCGAGCGCGATGTTGTCGATCCCGACCCCCCACTTTGAGATCACTCGCAGGCGCGAGGCGTGGTTGATGACGCGCTCGGTGAACTCGTCATCGCCGGCGATGACGCCCTCGTACTGTCCGATGATTCGCAGCAGCTCATCCTCGTTGAGCTGCTGGATGACCGGTGGGAGGTCGGCGTGCAACCCGTGTTCAGCGAACTTCGCCGAGTGCTCTTCGGCGTACTGCTGCATCTGCGGGCAAGTGATCAGGATCCGACGTGTCACGGTCGCCGAGCCCGCTGCTGGTGCAGAAATTCCGTCACTAGGAAGTCAGCCTCTTCGTCGATGTCCCACGCCTCTTCGGCCGGGATGGGGTAAAGCAAAGGGCGTTCACCGATGCGATTACCGTGCAGCTCGAGACTTGCACGGGAGAACAGATAGATGCAGGAGTTCTCCTCCAGTACTGGAGGTAGGTCCTGGGTACGGAGGAGGACGGAGGGGTCGTGGTTCATCGGCCGTCCTTCCTCCGTCCAGAACCGCTTGTACAGTCGCGTCACAGAGAACAGGGAGTCGTACCTTAGTGTCGCCGACAAGAATGCGGAGATCGCTGACTCGATCGTCTCCGGGGTGACAAGCGGGTTTGTGCTGTGCGTCTGGAGGTAGTAGTCACCCGCGATCTGCTGCGTGTCATGCAGCAGGACATCGTTCATGGGGATACGCCCGTCCCTCAGATGGCGCGGCCGCTCGATCACCCGGACGTCCGGAAAGGCGATGCGGGCGTCGTCGGCGATGAGCTGACTGTCAGTGTCGATCGCCACCGTGTCGATCGACGGGCAGGCGAGAAGGCTGCTCACGATGTGGTGATAAAGGGGCCGTCCGTCGAACGGGCGGTAGTTCTTGCCTGGGACGCGCTCGCTGTCGTGGCGCATCGGAACCAGCGCCACAACCGTCGTGCTCACGGGAGCGGCTCGAGAACTGCCCTGACCGGCGCAGCTTCGGAGTTCGCCAGGTAGATCGGCAGGGCATGGAGGCGATACGTGCCAGGTTTCGCAAGGCCAAGATCAAGCCCTTCGAGAATGGCAACGCCGCCACGCATCAGGATCCTGTGCGTCTCCGGATCGTCGCCGTACCGCTGCACGGAGAGATAGTCGATCCCGAGCAGTCGGATCCGATGCTGCACGATCCACGTAGCGGCATCGGGGAGCAGCGCGACGTAGTCGTCCCGAAACGGCTGGTGCTGCCATCCGTCCGAATTCCTCGTCCTTATCAGCAGGCGCTCGGTCCCGGCGGACACTCCGGCGTGCTCGAGGTCAGCTGCCGCGATGGCGAGCGCATCCGGAACCGAGATGACCTGGGCGGGTCCTATGAACAGCGACAGGGGAAAGCCGTCCATGTCATGTCCGCCCTCGATGAAGTGCAGTGGCGCTTCCAGGTGGGTGCCGGTGTGGACGTCCATGTCAATCCGGCTGACGTTCACCGAATCTCGGTCCATCGTCAGGGAACGCGATAGGTGGAAACCAACGCTTCCCGGCCAGGTTGGCATCCCGGCCTCGAGCCTGGCGGTGATATCAATCAACGTGCGGATTGTCATAGTCGATAGGTCGCCCACGTGGGTTCATGGCCGCCCGTCGCGGACGTCGAATGCCGTGGGGATAGTAGAAGCGTTCACGAAGCGCTGCAGGCGCGGCTCCGGTGCGCCTGAAACCCTGGTAGGTGCCCCAGAACTGCGCAATCCGGAACGAAGGAATGGACGCGAGGTTCGATGGAAGGACACCGTCCCGGGCCGCATGCCAGTAGTCCGATGCAATGTTCGCGATCGCAAGCCGCACGGCCGCAATGGCGCTCATCCGTTGCTCGTGGTAGATGCGGCGGTGCGCGAGGGCCTCGCGACGGTATCGGTTGACTAATTGGGCCCAGGTCTCGTCATGGGCGTGCACGACGGGCGCGGTTGCCACGTATGAGATCGAGTACCCGCGACGCAGGGCGCGTTGCGCCCAATCGAGATCCTCCAGTCCCGTCAGCTCCTCGTCGTAGGGCTGTTCTTCCCACACGCTGCGGCGGATCGCAGCGTTTGCGTTATTCGCAAAGGCATGTGACTGGCGAAGCTCCGAACGAGGTGGAAACCAGCGGGCCATGATCTGTCGTTCGGAATACTTCGTTCGCTCATCGCCTTCCTGACGTCCGTACGTCAGCGCCACATCGCTCTCCGCGAACGGGGCCGTGAGCTCGGCAAGCCAGTTGTCATATAGGGGGAATACGTGGGCGCTGGCAATCGCGATGAGGTCGCCGGTCGCGGCCCGACACCCGAGATTCAGCGACCGTCCGAATGAGAATTGCGCCGGCTCGATCGTGCGGATCTGGACCGGAAAGCGCGAAGCGATTGAGAGCGTCGCATCGGTAGAGCCGGAGTCGACCAGGATGATCTGATCAGCCTTCACGCTCTGCTTGAGAAGGCCCGTCAGCAGCCGACCGATGTGTTGTTCCTCGTTGTAGGAGCGGATGACGATGGAGATCGTGGTCACGTTCGGCCTAGGTGCGGGGTGTGTGGCCCTCCGTCTTGTCCGGTCTGTGCCAGACGCCGGAAGCCAAGAGAAGCACGGGACCGGCCAACGCGATCATCGCGCCCACCGCCAGTCTCGGCCACGCCGGGAGATCGCGCGTGAAGAACAAGCCAGAGACCGCGACAGAGGCAATGATCGCAAGGCCAAGGCCTATGCGCCGCCAGTCTAGGGCAACTCGATCGGCCATACCGCGCTCGACGATCAGTACGCCGGCAAGCAGCACGGCATATCCCACCGCGGTGTTGATCGCCGCGGCCAATGCTCCAAATCGAGGTACGGTGAGGAGGTTCAGGGTGATGTTGATCCCGGCCGCAGCAACCGTCGCGATCCAGACGTAGCGGGTGTTTCCAGCCAAGATCGAGATCATGTTCATCGGCACGAAATAGAGGCCCAGCAGGACCGATCCGAGGACGAGCCACGGCACGAACTCACCTGCGCCGGCAAACTCGGGTGGCATGAGGAGGTCGATGACGACGGGGCCGAGGATGGACACCGTCATCCCGAGCAGTGCAATGATCAGCACGTGATGGACGACGACTGCGGCCAGATCCCTGCGGTCCGCTTCTGAGCGGGCGGCGTGCGCATATAGAGGTGCCGTTCCTCGCGTCATGGCGATGCCGAGCGTACTGACGGGGATCGCGAACTGGTAGGCCAGCTGGTAGAGACCGATGTCGGCAGGCGCAACGGAAGCACCCAGCACGATCCTGTCCGACATCGAAAGGCCCCAGTGCGCTGCCGCGTGGGGCAGGAGCGGCAGGCCGAAGGCGAGCGTTGCGAGCAAGTAGCTGCGCTCGACCTTCAGTGTCCACCGGTGGTGGAGCATCAACAGTCCGGACACAAGGGTGACAGTGATCGCGATCAGGCTGCCGAGGAGCCAGCCGACGACGCCCCAGCCGAGCGCCACGACCAGCACGACGGTGAGCGTCGTGTTGAGGACGACCTGGATGGCCGTCAGGTGAAGGTACGCCCTGAGCCGTTCCTCTGCGCGCAGGATCGCGAACGGCAAGGCCGTCGCCGAAACCGTCACCGCGGCGGTGGCGATGCCCAGCCCGAGCGCCAGGGACGACACGCTGAGCCACGAGGCGAGCAGGTCACCGAATACGAGCACCGTGATGGCCGCGAGGACCGCCGGCCCAGTCAGGGCCAGCAGCCCGACGCTGTTCACGAAGGCAGGGCGCTTCTCCGGCGTGTCCTGGAGGAGGATGAAGGTGCGGAAGACCGCGGTCTCAAGCCCGAACGACAGGAGCGTCGATACCCCAGCGCTGATCGTGAAGACGACGGCCAGCTGGCCGTACTCGTCGGGCGACAGCACGCGCGTGTACAACGGCAGGAGGAGAAACCCGATGCCGCGCTGGAACAGCACGGCGATCGCATACGCTCCGCTGCCACGCAGGCTGCGCCGGAAGCCCGAACTCGTCACGCGCGCCGAGCCGACGTCGTTCGTCGCATCCGTATACGCTCAGCCCGACTCCAGAGACCATCACGGGTACCATGCGACATGGATCCGTAGAGGGTGTGTGGCTCCGATGGCGGGCATGGCGGCGAGAGCACGCGGTTCCGGAAGCTCCTGCATCGGATGACTGACAGTCTGCCGCCGCGGTCATCGCTTCGAGTGCGATCTTGCCCCTCATGACGCTCGACAATCCGCCACTGAGCCTCAATCCCGTGCAGCGTCGGTTCCGAGGCGCACTGCTCGAGAAGCTCTCGACGGGCGAGTTCGAGTATGAGCGCGCGGAAACCTGCCTGTGCGGGGCCACGGCCGCGGTCGAGCTCGCCCCGTGCGATCGATTCGGCATCCCGGTTCGGGCGGTGCTGTGCCCGGATTGCGGGCTGTGCCGGACGGATCCGCGGCTCGCAACGAAGGATCTTCCGTCGTTCTACAACCAGATCTACCACGGGCTGCACCAAGGAGTCGCGGAGCCGGATCCCTCCACCACGCTGTTCCGGCGAGCACAGGGCGCGGCCATCCACGCTTATGTCCACGACCTGCTGCCCGCGGGAAGGCTCCGCGTGGCGGAAATCGGGTGCGGCACGGGCACTGTGCTTCGGGAGTTCCGGGCCGCCGCCGCCGACCGGGAGGTCGAGGTCGCTGGATGCGAGTATTCGGAGGCGTTTGTCGCCGCCGGCAGGGAAGCCGGAACCGACGTACGGCTCGGTGGCCCAGAGGCGCTGCGCGGATCCGCGCCGTTCGACCTTGTGATCATGAGCCACGTCGCCGAGCACTTCCCCCATCCCGTGAGGTCGCTGAGGGAGATCGGCGAGCTCGGTCATCCAGGGACTCTCTACTACGTCGAGGTGCCCGGCCTCCTGACCATCCACCGCAAGGTCGAGTACGGCTTCCGACTGGATCGATATTTGACTCTGGCCCACACCTACCACTTCAGCCGCGCCACCTTGACCGCCACGATGGCTCGTGCGGGGTTCGCCGTCATACGAGCCGACGAGCAGGTCCGGTCCGTGTTCCGGACCGCTCCCACCGCCGTAACCGGCGCGGACCCGGCCGCAGCCGTCGAGATATTGGACTATCTCAGGTGGCTCGACGGCGCGTGGCGCATGCGAATGATCCGCGCTCGGCGCTCGGCCAGGCTGTTCGCCGGTCGGATGGCCCGGACGCTGCTTGGTCCCCGCCTGTACGCACTCGCGCGGAGGCAGCGGCGGGTCTGATTTGGTCGGTCTCGCCGCTCACGAGCGCCCTTGGGTCGCCGCGGGTGCCAGATGCCGGCTCGCAACGTACCACCGAACCGTCGCGGCCAGACCGACGTCGAACGACGTTCCCGCACGGAACCCGAAGCGATCGGCAGCGCGCGTCGTGTCGAGCGCACGACGCGGTTGCCCGTCCGGCTTGGAGGAGTCCCACCGCACCTCGCCATCGAATCCCGTGTGTGCGACGATGGTCGTCACCAGCTCCCGGATCGTGATCTCTTGGCCCGTCCCGAGATTCACCGGGTCCGCACCGTCGTAGCGCTCCGCTCCGAGGACGATGGCTTCGGCCGCGTCGTCGACATAGATGAACTCACGCGATGCTGAGCCGGTGCCCCACACTTCGATGTGGTCGACGCCTGCCTCGCGAGCCTCGACGCACTTGCGAATGAGCGCCGGGATGACGTGGGAGCTGCTCGGATCGAAGTTGTCACCCGGGCCGTACAGGTTGACCGGGATCAGGTAGATGGCGTTGAAGCCGTACTGCTCGCGGTACGCCTGTGACTGCACGAGCAGCATCTTCTTGGCCAGCCCGTACGGCGCATTCGTCTCCTCCGGATACCCGTCCCAGAGGCGGTCCTCGCCGAAGGGCACCGGCGCGAACTTCGGATAGGAGCAGACGGTGCCGATCGTGACGAACTTCGCGATGCCGGCCAGGCGTGCCTGCTCGATGAGCTGGATGCCCATGATCGCGTTGTCGTAGAAGAATCGGCCCGGGTTCTCGCGGTTCGCACCGATGCCTCCCACGACAGCCGCTAGGTGGATGATGGTGTCAGGCCGGCCGTCCTCCAGGGCGCGAGCGACTCCGCCGGCGGTGCGGAGGTCGTAGTTCGCGCTGCGGGGCACGAAGATCTCGGCCGCGCCGGCCGCTTCGAGCCGAGCCACGACTGCCCTGCCCAGAAAGCCGCCGCCGCCAGTCACCATGACGCGGCCACGGCTCCAGTGGGTCATGGGCGGACGCCCTCGACGTCGGGCGCCACCATCACGTCCCCAGGGCGAAGCCCGTGCGCCTCCAGGTCCGCTGCGAGCATGATGCGAACCAGGTCGTGGAACATGGTCGTGGGCCGCCAGCCAAGGACTCGGGCTGCCTTGGAGGCGTCGCCGCAGAGCTCGTCCACCTCGGTTGGCCGGAAGTACCTGGGATCGACTTCGACGTGATCCCGCCAATCCCTCCCCACGAGGGAGAACGCCGTCTCGCACAGCTCGCGGACGCTGTGCATCTCTCCGGTCGCGATCACGAAGTCGTCAGGCTCGTCGTGCTGGAGCATGAGCCACATGGCGTTGACGTATTCGGGCGCGTACCCCCAGTCGCGACGCGCGTCCAGGTTGCCCAGGAAGACCTTCTCGGCCTGGCCTCCCAGGATCGCGGCGATCCCGCGCGTCACCTTGCGGGTGACGAAGGTGCCGCCGCGGCGGGGAGACTCGTGGTTGAACAGGATTCCGTTCGTGGCAAATAGTCCATAGGCCTCGCGATACTCCGCGGTCATGGAATGGGCAAAGACCTTCGCGATGGCATATGGGCTGCGCGGGCGGAATCCGGTGGTCTCAGTCTGCGGGCTTTCGACGACGTCGCCGTACATCTCGCTACTCCCCGCTTGATAGAAGCGAACGGGAAAGTCGCAATGACGAAGCGACTCGAGGACGCGCAGCGTTCCCATCGCCACGGTGTCCGCCGTGAACTCAGGCATCTCGAAGCTCACCCCGACGTGGCTCTGAGCGCCCAGGTTGTACACCTCGTCCGGGCGCACGCGATTGAGCGTGGTGACCAGAGACGACGAGTCGGAGAGGTCCGAGTAGTGGAGGAACATGCGCACGCCCGCCTCATGCGGATCGCGGTACAGGTGTTCGATCCTCTCAGTGCTGAAGGTGCTCGAACGTCGGATCAGCCCGTGAACCTCGTATCCCTTGGCAAGGAGAAGCTCGGCCAGGTACGACCCGTCCTGTCCGGTGATCCCAGTGATGAGTGCTCGCTTCATGTTCCGGCATTGTGGCCGATGCGGGCCTGATTCGGCGCGCGCTCGTACAGGTCGGGCAAGGCAACGGATTCGAACGCGCGTCGATGCGACCGATCGCGTCAGCCGGCTGCCCTGACGATCGAGGCGTAGCCGCGTAGCAGCTCTTCAGCCGATGTGCGCCAGTTATAGCGATCTGTCACCGCGCGCCGGCCGGCGGCCCCCATCTCGCGCGCCGTGACGGGCTCGTCGAGCAGCTGCCGTATAGCGCGAGCGACGGCGAGCGGGTCCGTCGGGTCCACGACCAACCCGGCGCCGCTGCTCACCACCACGTCGCGCACGTCGGGGACGTCGCTGGCCACCACGGGCAGGCCGGCGGCCATGTACTGGAACAGCTTGTTGGGCAGGGCAAGCCGGTAGCTGAGGGACGCGGGCTGGATGATCGAGACGCCGACGGTGGCCGAGGCCGCATACGGAACCACGTCCGCCGACGGGACCGGCGGGATGAGGTGGGTCCGGTCGTCGAGGCCATGACGACTGACGGCGGCCGCGATCGCCGGCCCGTGGGCGCCGCCGGCGCCGAGGCAGACGAGGTGAGCCTGCGGCACATCGGCCATGGCGGCAACGAGCTCCTCCAGCCCTCTGTGAGGCAGCATTGCGCCGATGTACAGCACGATGGCCGCGTCGCCCGGGATGCGCTCCCCGCCGGGCAGATCGCGCAGGTCGCGGGGGGGGACCTCGGCGGTCTCCGCTGGGTAGTTCGGCACGGACCTCACGTCGCGGACACCGTACCGACGCTCGAGCTCCGGGCCGAGGCCGGGCGCGGCGACCACCACGAGTGATGCCCGCGGCACGTAGCGCCATTCGACCCAGTGGTAGTAGAGCCGATTCAGGCCGTCGTAGAGGCGCGACCGGCCGCGTGCCGTGCGACCCAACCAGAGTTCGTGGGAGTCGTACACGAAGGGCACGCGCCTGCGCGCCGCAACGGGTCCGACGACCTGGAGCGCATCGGCGTCGTGGGCGTGCAGGATATCGCCCCCGGCCCGCTGGAGTGCGCGTTGCAGGCGCCAGCGATGGGCCACGAAGCGGAGTCCCGGGATCCTCGGCCCGCGTCGTTCGATGCGCCGCACGAGCGCGTACGGGCGCTCCTCGCGCGGGGGCAGGCCAGGGGACGCATCGGCCAGGATGGTCACCTCGTAGCCCGCATCCGCCAGGGTTTGCGCCTCGCGCTCGACCCGGGTGTCATTCGTGAACGCGTTGCGCACCAGCATGGTGACGCGACGGCGCGGCGGCATGCTGGTCGTCACTTCGGTGGCTAGGGTAGCCGAGCCACGGTCGGCCATACTGCGGCCATGATCGGCCGCTCGTGGGCATGAAGGCGCTCGTGACGGGTGCCACCGGATTCGCCGGCGGGTGGCTCGCCCGGGAGCTTGAGCGCGCAGGGCACGAGGTCGTGGCCGCTCCTCCATCGCGCGACCTCGACGTGGCCGACGCGGATGCGGTGCATGACCTCGTGCGCTCCGCAAGGCCGGACGTCATCGCCCACTTGGCGGCGGTGGCCTCGGCCGGCGCGGCAGCGCGTGACCTGGATGCGGCCATCCGGACGAACGTCGGGGGCACGGTCGCGGTCACCCGAGCCGCCGCGACGCTCGAGCCGCCACCCGGCCTCCTGCTCGTCTCCTCGGCCGAGGTGTACCGGCCTCCGACAGCGATGGACGATGCGGTCCTGGCCGAGGATGCGCCGCTCACTCCGCGGACGAGCTACGGCCTGCTGAAGCTGGCGCAGGAAGGCGTGGCGCTGGCCGGCGCGCGGCGCGACGGTGTCCCGGCCGTGATCGTCCGACCGTTCAACCACATCGGGCCCGGTCAACGGCCAATCTCCGCTGCGGCCGCCTTCGTGGAACGCGTCCGATCGGTGCGGCGAGGGGAGTCCGACCGACTGCGGGTCGGCAACATCGACGTCGAGCGCGACATCGGCGACGTGCGAGATGTCGTGCGCGCCTATCGGCTGCTGCTGGAGGCGCTGGCCGATGGACGTCTCGGTAACCGACCGTCGGCGTTCAACGTGGCGACCGGGCAGCCGACGCGGCTGCGCACGGTGATCGAGGTCCTTTGCCGCTTGGCAGGGGTACGACCCACGATCGAGGTCGACCCGGCGCTCATCCGCAACGATGACCCGCCGCGGATCGTCGGCGATGCCGGGGCGCTGCACGCCGCCACCGGTTGGGCACCGGAGATTGCGCTCGAGACGACCCTCGCCGACATGCTGGCCGCGGCCGAGGATGCCTGACGCCGCGCGGCCGCTGCGGCTGGCCTTCATCGCCAACCCGACCAGCATCCTCGTCCAGCGCTGGGTCAGCTTCTTCGCGCGGCGCGGCCATCAGGTCACCCTGCTCGACGGCTTCGGCTCCCCGGCCTCCGCCGGGCTCGACGACGCCGTGCGCGTGATCCGCTACGACGCTCGCGGCCCGATTCGCCTGCCGCTCGCGCCGACCATCAATGCCTGGTTCCGGCTGCGGCGGATTCTGGGCGACCTGCGGCCGGACGTGGTGCACGCGCACTCGGTGAAGCGCTACGGCTGGCAGGCCGGCATCGCGGCGTGCCACCCGTACGTTATCTCGACCTGGGGCTCGGACGTGCTGCTGCCGCCCGACGGCTGGCAGGCTCGGTTCTGGAACCGCCGCACGCTGGGTCGCGCCGACCTGGTCACCGCCGTCTCGCAGTTCATGCGCGACGCGGCCATTGACGCCGGGGCGCGTGCCAAGCGCGTCGTGATCGTCCAGTTCGGGGTCGACGTGGCCCGGTTCTCACCGGCGCCGGTCACCGGCGAAACCCTGCGGGAGTTGGGGCTCGACGGGCGGTCGTTCGTCTTCTCGCCACGCGCCATGAAGCCGATCTACAACCACGAGACGATTCTCGCGGCGTTCGGCCGGCTGGGCGATGTGGCCCAGCTCGTCATGACCGGGCGCAATGCCGATGCGGCGCATCGCGAGCTCCTCGTCCGCCGGATGGAGGAACTGGGAATCAGCGAGCGGGTACTGGTCATCGACGACATTCCCGACGACGCGATGCTGGCCCTGTATCGCGCCGCGGCGGTCGTCGTCTCGGCGCCGCTCAGCGACAGCTTCCCGATCACCCTGCTCGAGGCGATGGCCTGCGGCACCCCGATCGTGGCCGGCGACCTGCCGCCGGTGCGCGCAGGGCTGGCCGACCTGGCGCCGGACGCGATCGTGCCGACGACCGACGTCACTGCCATGGCAGACGCGTTGCGTCGAGCGGTCGAGATGCCGCCCGCCGAGCGGCGGACGCTGGGCGAGCTGCTTCGGCGGCGCGCGGTCGCGAGCGCCGACTACGAGACAAACATGCTCCGCATGGAACGGCTGTATCGGGAGCTCGTCAGTGGGCGACGCTAGACGCCACGAGCTCAGGGGTTGGGCAGCAACCGGGCCCGAATTTCGTCGAACTCCACGTTGGCACGGTCGTAGTCCTCCGGCCGGCCGATGTCGAGCCAGAGGCCGCCGAAGTCGTAGCTGGCCGGATGCTCGCCCCGCGCGATGAGGTCGAGCATGAGCCGATCGAAGCCGAGCGCCTGGCCGGCGGGGTAGCGCTCGAGCGTGGCGCGCGACAGCGCGTAGGCGCCGATGGCGACGGTGTACGGGATGGCCGGCTTTTCGCGGAACCCAACGACCCGCCCATCCTCTACGTCGAGCACGCCGAACTCGATCCGTGCTTCACGGCGGGCGGTGGCCACGGTGATGGGCGCGCCTGATGCGGCGTGGGCGTCGAGGAAGCGAGCGTAGTCGAGATCGGTCAGGGTGTCGCCGTTGAGGACCAGGAAATGCTCGGGCAGGCGGTCGGCGGCCTGCACGACGGGGCCCATCGTGCCCAGCGGCTCCTCCTCGCGTGCGAAATCGATGGACATGCCCCAGCGCGTCCCGTCGCCGACGTAGGCCTCGATCAGCTCGCCGAAGTGGCCGATGGCGAGAGTCGCCGAGTCGAAGCCCTGGTGCGCCAGCTGGCGGATGACGATCTCGAGGACCGAGCTCTCGTCGCCGATCGGGACGAGCGGCTTCGGCAAGGTGATCGTGAAGGGCCGCAGGCGGGTTCCCTTGCCGCCGGCCAGGATGACGGCATGACGTCCGGCTGAGGCAGTCACAGCACGAACGACTCCGCTCGGTAGCGCGCCAGGTTCTGCGGGTTCGTGAACCAGGCGATGGTCTCGTCCAGGCCGGCCTCCAGCGAGTAGGCCGGCGCCCAACCGGTCAGCTGGCGGAGCCGGCTCGAATCGGAGACGAGGCGCATCACCTCCGACTTCTCGGGACGCAGGCGCGCTTCCTCCTCGGCCAGGCGGAGCGGGCGTCCCATCCGCTTGGCGATAAGTTGCGCCAGGTCGCCGATCGAGATCTCGGTGCCACTCCCCGCGTTCAGCGTGGTGCCGGCCACGGCGTTGAGCGGAGCCGCGGCGACGGCCATGAAGGCATGCGCCGTATCCGCAGCCATGGTGAGGTCGCGCGTGGGGGCCAACGCCCCCAGGTGGACCTGGTCGCGGCCCGCGGCGAGCTGGGTGATGATCGTCGGGACGACCGCCCGCGTCGACTGCCGAGGCCCGTAGGTGTTGAACGGTCGGAGCGTGGCGACCGGGACGCCGAAGCTGGCGTAGTAGCTCTCCGCCAGCTTGTCGGCGGCCACCTTGGTGGCCGAATACGGCGACTGCGCCTGGATCGGATGGTCCTCATCGATCGGCACGCGGCGCGCGGTGCCATACACCTCGCTCGTCGAGGTGTGGATGAGGCGCGGCGTCTCGAGCAGACGCGCGGCCTCGAGCACGTTCATCGTGCCGCCCGCGTTCGTCTCCAGGTACGAGTGCGGGGCGTGGTAGGAGTACGGGATCGCGATCAGCGCGGCCAGGTGGTACACCACGTCGGCGCCGTCCATGAACTCGCGAGTCGCCCGCGAGTCGCGCACGTCCCCGAGCACGACGTCGACCGAGGCCATGACCTCAGAGTCGAGGGTGTCCAGCCAGCCCCACGCGTTGAACGAGTTGTAGAGGACCATTGCACGGACCCGTGCGCCACCGGCAACGAGGGCCTCGACCAGGTGTGAGCCGATGAATCCCTCTGCCCCGGTGACCGCAGCCAGCACGCCCTCTCCTCGTCCCGCGAGCACGACCCGGCAAGTATGCCGGGTACAATCCGCGCCCGTGAACGAGCGGCCGCCGACCCCACCGGACCGGCCAGCGACCGATGGCGTGCCGCCGCGGCGCCCGCTCGCGCGACGGCTCCTCGGCGAATCGGCGGTCTACGGCCTCGGCGGCGTGGCGAGCCAGGCACTCGCCATCATCCTGGTGCCGATCTACGCGCGCACGCTCGGCGTCGCCAACTACGGGACCGTCGCGATCCTGACCACCACCCTGTCGCTGAGCACGCTCGTCGTCACCCTGGCGCTGCCCCAGGCCTTCTTCCGCTCGTACCTGAACGAGGCCGATGACGATCGCGAGCGCGCGGCGGTGCTGCGCACGGCCGCCGGGCTGCGACTCGTCGTCTCGCTCCTCGGCGCACTCCTGCTCGGGGCGCTGGCGATCCCGCTCGCCGTGCTGCTCCTCGGCGGCGGCGACGACTGGCTGCTCATTGCCTTGCTGGCCGTGATCGTCTTCTTCGACACCGTCAATCTCGTCCCGCTGAGCCTGCTGCGAGCCGACCGTCGCCCGCGCGCCTACGCCGCGATCAGCTTCAGCCGCGCAGTTCTCGGCAGCCTGCTCATCGTCCTCTTCGTCGTCTGGCTGGGCCTCGGTGTGCTCGGGGTCGTCCTCGGGTCGCTCGTCTCCGCGGCCGTCAGCGCCACGGCCGGCGGCCTCCTTCTCGCCCGTGACGGCCGCCTGCAGCTGAGCCTCGATCGCCGCCTCGCGAGGCACATGCTCGTCTTCAGCCTGCCGCTCGTCCCCGCCTCTGTGGCGGGCTGGACGCTCAACCTGTCGGACCGTTACATCGTCCAGGCGTTCGGTGACGCTCGCGACGTCGGCCTCTACTCCGCGGGCTACACCGTCGGGCTTGCCATCAACGCCCTCGCCATCGCGCCGTTTACGCTGGCCTGGGGCGCGGCCTACTGGGAGATCGCGCGGCAGGCGAACGCGCGGGACGTGATCGCCCGCGTCCTCACGGGCTTCGTCGCCGTCGCCGCGCTGGTCGCCCTGGCCCTCGGCGCCCTCGCAACCGATGCGATTCGCATCCTCCTCACGCCCGATTTCGAGGACGCGCGCTTCGTCACCCTGTTCTCCGCGTTCGCCTATGTCTTCTACGGGGTCTTCACCATCGCGACAACGGGCCTCGCCCTCGAGAACCAGACGCGGCGCGTGCCGCTGGTGATGGGCACCGCGGCGGCGGCGAATGTCGTGCTCAACCTTGCCCTCGTGCCGCTCATCGGCTTCATGGGGGCCGCCGTCTCGACGCTGGCGTCGTACGCACTCCTCGCCGTCCTGGGGGGGATCGTCTCGCAGCGCTATTACCTCGTCCCGTGGGAGCTGCGCCGCGTCGCCGCGCTGCTGGCCCTGGCGATGGGCCTCGCCGCGGCGGCCGTGCTCGGGCCTGACCACATCGCCTGGCGGCTCCTGTGCGTCGCCGTCTACCCGGTCGCCGTCGTCGGGCTGCGGATCGTTCCGTCGCGGCTGCTCGAACGGCTCATGCGGCTGCTCAAGCGGGAGACGACGTGAGCTCCCCCCAGATGCCCGCCATGGCCTCGTGCCAGCGCTCGAGGCTGTAGCGCTCGGCAGTTCGTGCCACTGTCTCCGGGTCGTAGTCTGGAACCCGGGCGAGGGCGCCGGCGAAGTCGCCGTCGGCGACCAGCGTGCCATTTACGCCCTCGATCACGATGTCGCGCAGGCCGCCGACCGCGCCGGCTACGACCCATCGGCCGCTGGCGATCGCCTCGACCGCCACGAGCCCGAACGGCTCGGCGACCGACGGGACGAGCACGACGTCGTGCTCAGAAATCAACGCAGGGATCTCGTCGGGCTCCACGTCGCGCAGCCACGGGCCGACGAGGGTATCGGCGAGACGAGCGGCGACCTCATATCCCTTGCGGCGGTTGCGGCCACCGAGGTAGAGCACCCGGCGCTGCGCCGGGCGCGGGCTGGCCGTGAACCGACGCAGGTCGATCCCCGGCGGCGCGATGGCCGGCGCGACCCCCATCTCACGGATGTGATGAGCGGTGTCCTCGGAGTTCGTCACGACCCGCGCCGCACGGCGCAGAACGAAGCGCGTCAGCCATCGGATCGGGGCCGGCTTCGCGCGCCAGTCGCGAACGTCGCGGCCGTGGGCGTACACCACCAGCGGCACGTGCCGCGAGCGCGCGACGGCCCAGCCGACGAGTCCAGTCGGAACCGCCATGTGGGCCTCGACGCCACGGATCGGCCCCGCCCGCAGGGCATCGACGAAGAGCGCCGCGTACAGGAGCGGCCACGGCATGCCCTGCGAGCGAGGTTTCACCACGCGCAGGCCCGGGACGCCCTGAACCCGATCGCGGATGAATGTGCCGAGGCTGGGCCGCTCCTTCGTCGGCCACATCCGGGTGAGGACGAGGATCACGCCTCGGCCCCGGTCAGCAGCCCGACGATCTGCCGCGCGCGCACTTGCCACGAGGAACGCGTCGCCGCGGCGGCGGCGTTGGCGGACCAGCGGTCGAGCTGGTCCGCATCGGCTTGAAGGAGACGCCGAATGCCCCCCGCCAGCGCGATCGGATCGTCGGCGGCCACGATGCCGGCATCGGCCTCCCGCACGATCCGAGCCTGCTCGGTGCAGTCGGTGACGACGAGCGGGCGGCCATAGCTGAGGTACTCCATCACCTTGATCGGCACGGCGAGGTCGTTGTACGGGGTGCAGAGACGCGGCTGGATGGTCGCCACCACGCCGGGCAGCAGGGCACGGATCCCGGCGCCCGAGGCCCGCTCGACCCGCATCCACTCCGGCCGCGGCTCGGGCGGCTCCTCGCCGGGGCGTGAGACGCAGATGAGCCGGAGGTCGTGGCCTTCGCCGCGGACCCGCTCCACCGCGGCGACCAGCAGGTCCAGGCCATGGGCGGCATACCGCATCCCGCCCACGAACAGCAGGCTCCGCGCGTCAGGGTCGCGACGCACCGACACCGCCGGGGGGCTCCCTGGCGGCAACAGAAGTGGCTGCGGTGACCGGTCCCCCACCGCATCGGCCAGGCCGCGCGATGGGTAGCCGGTCCGGGTCGACACCGCGCGCAGGGCGTTGACGGCCGGCATGAACAGGGTGCGCGCCACGCGCCGCTTCAATGAGCTCGCGTCGTAGTACTCGGGGAACAGATACTGCGCATCACGCACGTAGGTCACGACGGGGACCCCGAGCGCGCGCGCCAGCCCCAGGAAGGCGAGATCGGTCCCGGACGGCAACGTCGAGCTGTTCTCGACATAGATGCCAGCCAGGCCCCGCAGCCTGCCGCTGAATGCGTAACCGATGAGGGCGCCGCGCCGCCGGCCCCTGTCACCGGCGACGACGTCCAGCTCGACCAGCCTGCCGAGCTCGTCGCGAAGGTGAGTGATGCGGCTGATCGGCCCCCAGACACCGCGGTCGAGCGGGTACATCGAGACCAGCAGCAGGCGGGGACGGGGTGGGGTCAGCGTGGAGACCTCGGAGGCAGGATCGGTATCGGCGCCGATTCTACGTGCGGCGCGCTTCGCGGCCCAAAGCTCGGGCTCGCAGACCCTAGAACGCCTCGAGGTAGCGCTCCACCTCCCACGCGGAGACCTGCATGCGGTACTCGTCCCACTCCTCGGTCTTGGCCTCGACGAAGCGCTCGAGGACGTGGTCTCCCAGCGCGTCGCGGATGACCTCGTCGCGCGAGAGCTCCTCGAGGGCCTCTCGCAGCGTTCCCGGAAGCTGC
>DASUFJ010000136.1:0-28444 GCA_036274575.1 Candidatus Limnocylindria bacterium | reverse complement strand
GTGCGGTGGCGAGTCTCTCGAGCGAAGAGCCTTCGGCCATCGCCGCCGGCGGCTCGAGTCCGTCCTCCTGGACGGGGACCGATGCGTCGTCTCGCACGCCGTGGCCGGCGATGGGACGCTCCTGGCCGAGGCGCTGGGTCGATTCGGCATCGCCGGTATCAGCGCCCGCCGTCTCGACGCGCGCCACCGGCACGGCGCGGCCGGCGAGGCCTGGCTGCGCGTCCCGGTGGAGCCGGCGCGCGTGCTGGAGCGACCTCGACTGGCGCTCATCCAGCGCCTGCCGCTACCCCCCGGCTGATCCGCCCGACAGGAGCGTCCCAAGGATCCAGGGATAGAGCGGGAAGACCCGCAGATCCTCGGCGCCGGGGAGGAACCCGTCACGAGGGATCATCCGGAACGAGCCGATGTCATACCGGACGCCGGGGATCTCGATCGGATGGTCGGGATCCACGATGGGCATCCCGAGAAGCGCGGTGTAGATCCGCTCCGCCTCGTCGAGCGGCTCCCCGAACGCCCGTCGCAGCACGAGGTCGATCTCCCACGTCAAGGCGGCATCCGGCGCCTCGCGGCGGGCGTCCGCGAGCGCCTCGCGCGCTGCATCGACCTCGCCGCGCATCGCATGCGCCAGCGCACGGACAGAGGCGGTGTCGTAGTCGTCCGGCATCACCTCCTCCCCGGTCGCGTGCCGCGCAAGGAGGAGGTTGAGGTCACCGGCGGCGAGCGCGCTGGCGTCGTCGATGCGTCCGTCACCGATCCCGAGGGGACGCGGCCAGTCCGTCGCGAACGAGGTCAACGGGTTCGTGAGCAGCGACCGCCGGTAGGCGTCGTCCGCCTCCTCCGGATATCCCGCCCGCTCGAGGGCGTCAGCCGCCAGGAAGAGCGTCGGGTCCTGGAGCCGGGCCTTTGCGACCGCACGCCGTGCCGCCGCCACCTCGCAGTCGGCATCGCCGAGCCGGCCACACGCGACGGCCAGGTTGGCCCAGGCACGTCCGTTTCCCGGGTTGAGCTGGGTCGCACGTGCCGCCGCGTCGCGCGCCCCGCGATCGTCGCCGGTCGCGGAGAGCGCCACCGCCAGCGCGTCCGGCCCCAGCGGGTGCCACGCGTCGATCGCCACCGATCGCTGGAACCAGCGGGCGGCCGACGGCCAATCGCCGTCGTTCGCGGCATCGGCCCCGGCACGGTAGGCGATGCCCCCGGCATCGGCGATCACCATGCCCACGAGGAGCGCCGCCGTTCCACCGATCGCGGCGACGACGGCGGCCGCTGGCAGTCGCGGGAGACGCGTCCAGCGCACGGCGCCCGCGTCGGTGAGCGCGATGGCCGCCAGGAGGATGATGAGGAGGCTGAAGTTCGGCAGGAACGTGATGTCCTCGAAGAGCGCGCTCACGGCGATGCCGAGCAGCACGGCCGATGCGATGCGTCCTTCCCCGCCTCGGCTGCGCCAGGGACCGGCGACCCAGGCGAAGGCCGCCACGAGCACGATGCCCGCGATGAGTCCGATGACGCCCGCGTCGCCCAGCACGCCGAGCGCCCAGTTGTGCGAGTGCGGCTGGCTGACGGGAAACGTGCCGTCGGGGGCTGCGGCCTGGCGTGCGTAGGGCATGATCCCGGGGCCGAGGCCTGTGAGCGGCCGCGCCAGCCACGCCGTGATCGTGTCCCGCCACAGGTCACCGCGATAGATGACCGACGTGATCGCCGTCAGGCGGGGAGCCATGATGGCGGCGAGGGCCGCGACGACGACGAGCGCGCCCGCCGCGGCGAGCACCATGCGCGGGCCGGGCCGGCGCGCACGCCGGACGAGATCGCGCCGCGCCAGCATCCATGGAACGGCGAGCACGAGCGCCGCGACGCCGTACGCGACCCAGGCCGATCGCGAGCCGGAGAGGATGACGAGCGGAATGCCGACGACAACCAGCGAGATGCGGAAGCCCCTGCGCCACCTGCCGTCCTCGATCTGCCCGGCGATCGCCCACGTCGCGAGCAGGACGAAGGGCGCAACGGCGACCGAGCCGAACGGCGTTCCCTCGGCCGCCAACCGCAGCGGTGGCAGGCCCGGCGCGTCCGCGAGGACCCAGGCGACCCGCCGCGAGGCCATGGCCACGAGGGTCCCGGCAGCGAGGGCGAGCGTCGGCAGGCAGACGACGAGCGCCGCCCATGTCGGACGGAAGCGCAGCGCAAGGAGGGCGGCCGGAAGCATGAGGGTGAGGGCAACGATGGCTCCCATGGCGCGGAGGCTCATGCCGGCATTGACGGCGAGAAGAGTGGCGAGGGCATAGGCCCCGAGCAGCAGCAGGATCGGCACGTCGACGCTCGTCCGCGGCAGCTCACCACCGCGAAGCCCATGCAGGCCCATGCCGGTGATGACGGCCACCGCCGCCAGGTGGAGAAGGAGCTGAAGGCGCGCGTCCCACAGCGCGCCGTCCCAGCCAAGATAGGCGAACGTCAGGATGCCCGTGCCGAGCACAACCCACTCGAGCAGGGTGCGCTGCGCGGCCCACCGCCGTGCGTGCGCGATCATCGGCGGGTCCGGTCGCGTTGCCAGGGCGACGCCTGCCCCGACCTCAGCCGGCATACTGCGCCGAGGCCCGAGCGACGGCGCCCGCCACCGACTCACGCAGCTCAGGCGGCTCGAGCACCTCCACCCCGTCGCCCCACGAGAGGATCCAGGGCCGGATCTCGACGATGCCGGCCACGCTGACCGACAGCTCGACCCCGCCATCCGGCAGCTCCACGAGCTCCTGCGACCGGTGCCAGACCGCCTCGCGGACGCGGTGCGCGATCGACGGGTCGAAGCGGAGCCGGATCCGGACGGTCGGCGTGCCGTCCGACGACCAGATGCCCCACGAGTTGGCGAGCCAGGCGTCGGGGTCGAAGTCGTCGGGGATCTCGTAGCGGTCGTGGGTGAGCGTTGCCGAGCGGATGCGTTCGACCTTATAGGTCCGCATCGCCTGCGCGGGCTCGTCGAAGCCGATGAGATACACGCTGCGCAGCGCCGCATCCGGCTCGAGGAAGTAGGGCTGCACCCGGGTCCTCTTTCGCGGCCCCGTGCCGGGGTCGTAGTCGATCTCGACCACGCGACCCTCCGCCCAGCCGCGGGCCACGGCCGAGAAGGAGCGGCTGAACGGCTCGTTCGGGTCGTGCTCGCCGATCGCCAGCATGGTCGCGGCGACATGGCGCGCGATCGGCTGGGGGAGCGCATCGGCCAGCTTCGTGAAGGCGCTCACCACTGCCGCGTCGTACTGGTCGGACCAGCGGGCGATGAGCCGGGATGCCAGGAAGAGGACGATCGCCTCCGGCACGGTGAGTCGCAGCGGGGGCAGGAAGAACTTCCGGTCGATCCCGTACCGGCCGCGGTCGGCCTGGAAGACCGGGACGCCGAGCTCCTCGTCGAGGGCGTTGATATCGCGATACACGGTCCGCGTCGTCATGCCCGTCAGCCGCGCGATCTCGCTGACCGCGACGCCGCTCTCGCCGCTGCCGCGCGAGTAGAGGATCGAGGCGACGCTCAGCAGGCGCGCCAGCCGGTCGCGCTTGCGGCCGATGCGATCGGGCGGTCCCTCGTCCCACCCGGACCAGTCGGGATCGGTGGCATCAGTCATGGCGCGCCGAATGATAGGCCGATGCGGCGCGTGGGCCCGCTTACGGCGTCAGGAAGAAGAAGGCGATCGCCAGGATGGTGTAGACGCTCACCAGCTGCAGGCCTTCGACCCAGTTCGAGCGCCCGTCGAGGGCGATGTAGCTGGCGATGAGGACACCGACGCCGACCGACACGACCTCGAGCGGGGTGAACACGAGGGTCAGCGGGTGGCCGACGATGAGGCCGAAGAAGACGAGGACCGGCACGGCGAACAGCGCGATCTGGGTCGCCGAGCCGATGGACGTGATGAGGCTGAAGTCCATCTTGTTCTTGTAGGCGAGCGTCACCCCCACGACGTGCTCGGCGAGGTTGCCGATGATGGGGATGAGGATGATGCCGATGAAGAACTCGCTGATCCCGAGCGACGCGACCGCCGGCTCCAGGTTCTCGACGAGCACCTCCGAGGCGAACGTCAGCGCCGCGGCCGATGCGAGGAGGATGACCAGCGCGCGGCGCCAGCCCCACTCCGGTGGTTCCTCGGGCTCGCCCGGCGTGGCCGGCGACTCCGGCGAGCGCAGGAAGAACCACGTCTGGGCGATGTAGGTGAGGAGGAGCAGGACCGCGACGCCGACGGTCAGCGCCTCGATCTGGAAGAACTGCGGGTCCCCGGGGGCGGTGCCCTCGCCGCCGCCGATGAGGAAGGCGAACGTGGCCGGCACGATCATCCCGATCGTGGCCAGGATGAGCGACGCCGCGTTCATGCCGGTCACCTGGGGATCGAACGACTGCACCCCGTTCCTGAGGCCGCCGATGAGGAGCGACGCGCCCAGTACGAGGAGCAGGTTGCCGATGATCGAGCCGGTGATCGACGCATGCACGATGTCGATCTTGTCGTCGAGGATGAGGAAGGCGGCGATGATGATCTCGCCGATGTTCCCGACAGTCGCGTTCATGATCCCGCCGATGCGGGGACCGGCCGCCGCTCCCAGCTGCTCGGTCGCGTGGCCGAGGACGTAGGCGAGCGCGAGGATGGTCAACGCACTGACGCCGAAGGTGAGCGTCGGATCGGCGCCGAGGAGGCGCATGGCGATCGTGACGACCGTCCCGCCGATCGAGAGCGCGTAGGCGATGGTGCCGAGCATGCGGCGCCATCCTAGCGAACGTGTGGGCGGCCTCAGCCGGACGGAGAGACGCTGGGCGCGACCGATGGCGCGCCGGAACGGGTGGTGGGCACAGGTGACGGCGTCGGGGCGGGCTCGCCGGGGAGCTGCTCGATGATCGCGCGGTTCACGGCGTCGTCGACCCCGATGAGCAAGAACACGAACTCGCCGCTCGACCAGGTGTAGATGTGCGTCCCGGCTGCCGTCGCGTTGTCCTCCGGCCGCGTCCAGACCTGGTTGCCGCCGACAACCGCCGCCTCCCACGGATCGGGGTCGAGCCCGGCGATGCCGACGTAGCGGCCGGCGGTGGCGAGGTGCGGCTCGAGGTCGTCGGTCGTCACCGGGTCGCCGTCGACGCGCATGGCGTAGAGGCTCGTGCGCGGCTGTCCGACGTACGCGAGAACCAGTGACGAGAAACGGTCGCCGATATCGCCGAACGCGATCGCCACGTCGCCGGGCGTCAGCGCGAACTCGTCGAACGGCGCGACGACGATGGTCGCGCCGGCGGCAGACGTCGGGATGAGCGCGGCGAGCTCCTCGTCGTGCTGGTTCTGGTAGCGCGGGGTTGGTTCCGGGGTTGGCGAGGGCGTCGGGGTCGGCGCCGGGGTCGCGCTGGGCGCCTGGCTGACGGAGCCGGCGCCGGGGGTGGGCGTGGGATCGGCCGTCGAGCATGCCGCGAGGAGGATTCCGAGCGCCGCGACTGCCGCGGCCGCGATCGACAATGGGCGCGGCAAGCGATCGCGGGGAAGCACGGCGCGCGATGATACCTCAGGCGGCTCCGCGTTCCTCCCCGGTGGTGGCGTCGCCGGAGCGCCGCCGGCGCCCCACGTCGCGACGCTGCTCGACGCTGGCGGCAAGGGCCTCGAGGACGTCGCGTCGGTATCTCGCCGGATCGGTTCGCAGCCGCGAGAGGGCCACCGAACGACCGACCCGCGGCCGACCCATCCCGGACGTGAGCTCGTCGTAGCCGTTCGCCGCGCCGATGACATGCGAGCCGAGCGCGATCTTCGCGGACGAGCGCCCCGGACCGTCGAGCAGCCGACGGTAGCCCTTGATGAGCGAGGCGACCTCGCGCAGCGACGGGATCGCTCCCAGCTCGGCGACGCCGCGCCGGTCGAGCGCGTGCAGGCGCGCGCCGAGCTCGATGGCGCGTCGCTCGTCGTCGCCGAGGTCGAGCCGTTCGCTGATGGCGCTGGCCAGGCGGCCGACGCGGTCGGCATGCCCGCGCCCGGCGACGCCGCCCGCGTCGATCGAGCGCGAGACGGTCAGGAGCGCGTCACGGAGCGTCTCGGCCGGCTCGTGGTGCGGCGTCCCGATCTGCGTCGCACGTTCGACGAGATGCTCCACGACGTGCTCGTCGTCGCCCTCGCGGAGGGCCGCCGAGGCGAGCTCCTCCAGCGTGCCGCGCAGGTCGCCGACCTCGGCGGTCAGCCGATCGGCGCGCACGACGCGGTCCTCGCCCGAGCGCTTCCCGTAGTAGAGGGCGGTGTCGGCCGCCGCGATGAGGCCGGCGCGGTCGCTGGCGTCCTCGGGCATGCCGGCCACGCCCACGGTGATCGTCACCGGCGTCGGATCGCCGACCGTCAGGGCGGCGACGGCCCTTCGGATGCGCTCGGCCACGCGCGCGCCGGCGGCGACCGTCGACTGGCGCAGGATCAGCGCGAACTCGTCGCCGCCGTAGCGGTAGACGCGGTCCTCGGTGCGCGCGGCGCCGTAGATGGCCGTCGCGGCACGGTGCAGCAGCGCGTCGCCCGCCGGATGGCCATGACGGTCGTTGTAGGCCTTGAACCTGTCCAGGTCCATCATCAGCACCACCAGCCGTCGATCGGCGATGCGCGCGGCCGCCGCCGCCTCGTCGACGTCCCGCGTCAGGTCGCGCTGGAAGGCGCCGTGGTTGGCGAGCCCGGTGAGCGCATCGGTCTCGGCGCGCTGGCTCATGGCATGGTGCGCATCGGCGTTGCGCAGGGCGATCGACGCCTGGCCGGCGAAGAGCTGGACGAGCTCGAAGTCGCTCTCGCTGAAGTACACCTCCTCGCCGCCGATGCGCGAGACGTTGAGGGCACCGAGGACCTCGCCGTCGGCGACGAGCGGGACGACGACCACCGCCTCCGGATCCTCGGGCGTTCCGGGGATCTGGACGGCACGCGGGTCGCTGAGCGCGTCGTTGGCCAGGATCGGCTGGGAGTGCTCGACCGCCCAGCCCATGAGGCCGCGTCCGAAGGGGATGAGGTAGCGGCTGACCTCGTCGGCGTGCCGCTCGCGGGTGAGGACGGGGTGCATCACCCGTCGCTGCGGATCGGTGCGGTAGATGGAGAGGTTGTCGTAGGCGACGACGTCGCGAAGCCCGTCCGCGATCGTCTCCAGCACCCCGGCCTGGTCGAGGGTCGACAGGAGGCGCTCGTTGATCTCGAGCAGGCGCCGCTGGGAGTCGGCACGCCGCGACAGCTCCGTCGACTGTGACGTGAGCTGCTCGTAGGTCGTGGCGTTCGCCATCGCCTGCGCCGCGTAGCCGGCGAAGATGCTCATGGTCTGCAGGTCGTCGGTGGTGAACCGGTCGAAGCCGAGCTGGCTGAGCACGATGACGCCCAGCGCCCGACCCTCGTACAGCATCGGCACCACGAGCATGGACTCGGGGACGTCCTCGGTGCCGTCGATCGTCTTGCCACGATCGTCGTCGAGCGCGTCGTTGATGAGCAGCGGCTCGGCGTGCTCGGCGACCCAGCCGGTGAACCCCTCGCCGACCTCGACGCGCAGGAGGGAGACGGCGTCCTCCGCATCGGCGTCGAGCATCTCACGCGTGAAGGCGATCGGCTCGCACACGCGCCGCTCCCAGTCCACGCGGTAGATGCGGATGTCGTGGTACTCGGCGAGGGTCTCGGCCTCCGCCACGATCGCCTCGCCGATGGCCCGAACGTCGGTCAGGCGATTGAGCCGCGCCGAGAGATCCTGGATCGAGCGCATGCGCGCGGCCTGGTCGGCGACGGACCGATAGAGGCGCGCGTTCTGGATGGCGACCGCCGCCTGGTCGGCGAAGGCCTGCACGAGGGCAACCTCCGGCTCCGGCCAGGCGCGATCGTGGCGGTGATAGAGGCCCAGCAGCCCCAGGGTCTGGTCGCCGCCGACGAGGGGGACGAGACACACGGTTCGGATGCCCTCGGCGGCATAGGTCGCCTGGAGCAGCCCGACCGTCTCCTCGGTGTCGGCGTGATGCACCGAGTACGGCCGTCGCTCGCGAAGGGCTCGCAGGCCGATCGTCTGCTCGTCGCCACGCAGGTTGGCCACCTGGGCGAGGAAGGCGTCGCTGAGGCCGTGGTGCGCTGCGACGCTGAACGGATGGTCGCCGTCGCCGAAGAGCCAGAGCCCCGCCTTGTCGGCCTCGAACAGCGAGCGTGTCAGCTCGACGACCTCCTGAAGCACGGCCGTGAGATCGAGCGTCCCGGTCAGCTCCTTCGTCACCGAGCGCAGGGCGCGGGCGCGCTGCAGCTCACGACGGGCACGCCCGAGGAGGCGGGCGCTGCTCACCGACGTGGCGACGGTCGCGGCCAGCGAGCGGACGAACGTGTCGGAGAGCTGATCGGCGGAGGCGCCGTCGAGGACGAGGAGCCCGATCGGTCCGCGCCGTGTCGCGAGTGTCAGCACGCACTCGTCCGTGGTACGCACCATCTCGGTCTCGAGCGGCGCGCGGGTGGCGGGCGGGGTCGTGATGAAGCCGGCGTGCGCAGCGAGCTCGGCCACCTCGCCACGCAGGAGATAGACCGCCGCGGCGCGGACGCCCGCCTCGGCACGGAGGGCCTCGACGACGGCGCGAGCGACCGATGCGGTGGTCGGCGATGCCGCCAGGCCGGCGGCGATCCGACCGAAGGTGGCCATCTCGCCGGCCGTTGCCTGCCCTGTACCGTCCGTCGATGCGCCGTCCTCCGAGGCGCGGTCCTCGACGAGGAGGCGCACGACGTCGGCGCGCCGGAAGCGTCGGTCGCCTCGGGCGTTGATCCGGAACGCCGTCAGGCGTCCGGCATCGGTCCAGATGCGAATCGTGTTGGGATGCACGCCCAGCAGCGTCGCCGCCTGGGCGACCGACAGGAGCGTGTCGGCCTCGTCTCGGGACATCGGTTCTCCGAAGGCGGTCCCCTCGTTGGAGCTTCAGTGAGGAACCGTGCATCGGATGCTAGAAACAGCAACAGCCGGGGACGATGCCCCATTCGTACCGTTTGGGGGAGGACCTCAGGCGCCGAGGATGAGTGACGCCAGTGCTCCCACGAGGCCGATCGAGACGAGCACGACCGCAAGCGCGATGCCGATGACGCCGCCCGTCGCCCCCCGGCGGCTGCGGCCGGCGAGGATCCGCATCGCGTCGCTGAGCTCGAGATTGGTGAGGAGGTAGCCCCCCGACGGCGGCTCGAGGCGAACGGTCCCGGCCTGATCGCGGACGGGGCGCCCGACGATCAGAAGCCGATCGGTGATCGCGACGGTCCGCGTCACGGCCCGCGCCGCCTCCACCGACCCGTACCGCTCCTGCAGCCGGGCGACCGCGGACGCGTGCGGCTCCTCGAGGACGCCGGCGCTGCCGCGCCAGACCTTCGGAATCGTGACCAGCGGCTCGGCCGCCTGGGACGGATCCACAGGGATCGACCCGTTGTGGTCCCAGAGGTCGAAGGACCGCGTCTCGCGCAGCCGCTCTACGCTGCGCCAGCGGCCGGCGATCCGGACGTCGACGTCGCGGTGGAAGGCGACGAGCTTCTCGCCGTCGCCGGTGTCGAGCGGATCCGGGCAGCGCACCCGGCCGCTGACGCGGATCGCGCGTCCGGAGGGCTCTGCGTCGAGCAGCTCACCCACCTTCACCTGCCGCGGCCCGGCGAGCCGCAGCGCCATCCCGGGATGGGCCTCCGAGCTTCGCACGACCACGACCGAGAGGCCGCCCACCACGAGACCGACCACCGCGACGAGGCCGAAGATGGCGGCAATGGGCACGCTCAGCCGCTCTCGGCGAGGTCGGCCGGAAGCCCGCCGCTGATCCGCAGCAGCTCGTGAGGGGCGATGGCGAAGACGGCATCTGGCAGCCCGGCGGCCGCCCACAACCGTTCGTGCGCGAGCAGATCGCGGTCGACGACGACGGTCACGGCGCCGGGGTGGCCGAAGGGCGCGACGCCGCCGATCGGGAAACCGGTTGCGGAGCGTGCCTCGTCGCCGTCCGCCTTGCGCACCTCGGCCGCGTCGACGGCCGCTGCCAGCCGCCCGAGATCCACCCGGTTCGCACCCGACACGAGCGCCACGACCGGCGTCCCGTCCGCGACGAAGACGAGCGACTTCACGATCTGCGCCACCTCGCAGCCGACGGCTCGCGCCGCATCGCTGGCCGTGCGCGTTCCCTCCGGGAAGCGCTCGACCGCGATCTCGAGGCCGGCACGCCGGGCAGCGGCGACCACCCGGACGACGTTGGGGTGCATCGACCGATCATAGGGTGCGTGCTAGGCTGGAGGCACAACCCAAGAGACGACAGGGGAGCGCGACAGCGCTGAGAGTGCGGCCGTCGGACGGCGATCGCAGACCCTCGAACCTGATCCGGATCATGCCGGCGAAGGAAGTCGAAGTTGCCCGCACGCGGCGCGCCCCAAGGTCTGTTGACTGGCGGCGCGCCGTCCGTCGTCTCCGGGTCCAGGTACGGGGGCCAGGCGGAGGGCCGATGAAGGTCGTGGTGGTTGCGTCGGGGGAGCCGCTCGAGACCGACGCTGCCTGGCTCGGCGGCGCCGATCTGGTCATCGCCGCCGACGGCGGCGCGGCCTGGCTCGAGCGTATGGGCCGCGACCCGGACCGGCTGATCGGCGACCTCGACTCGACGGATGCCGCGACCGTCGACCGGCTCGCGGCGCGCGGGGCGCGGATCGAGCGCCATCCCCCCGACAAGGACGCGTCGGACACCGAGCTCGCGCTGGACGCGGCCCGTCACGCCGGCGCGACCTCGATCGTCCTCCTCGGCGCGTTCGGCGGACAGCGGCTCGACCACGAGGTCGCGAACCTGCTGCTCCTCGCCGATCCTGACCTCGCCGGCCTCGACGTGCGGGCGGTCCGCGCTGGCACGGTCGTCCGGGCGCTCCACGGTCCGGCCGCGTGCGCCATCGATGGGGCGCTCGGCGACCTCGTGAGCCTTCTGCCGCTCGGCGGAGACGCCCTGGGCGTCAGCACGGAGGGCCTGCGCTGGCCACTCGAGAGGGCGACCCTCGCGATGGGCGGTTCACGCGGGCTCAGCAACGTCGTCGACCACCTGCCGGCATCGGTCTCGCTGGATGCCGGCGCCCTCCTCGTCATCCAGACCCCCAACCAGGGAGCCACGACACCATGACCACCACCCGCAACACCCATTCGGGCGCCACCTGGCGCACCATCGACATCGTCGTCGCGGCCGTCGTCGCCGTCGCCTTCGGCGTCGTCTTCGTCGCCTGGAACGCGCTGTGGACGGCATCGACTCCGCTGTTCGTCGCGCTCCCACCCGCACAGGCGCTTCTCTACGGCGTCTGGCTCCTGCCCGGGGTGCTCGTGGGGCTCATCGTTCGGCGACCGGGCGCGGCGCTGTTCGGTGGGATCGTCTCAGCGTCGGTGTCGGCGCTCATCGGCTCGCAGTGGGGGCTCGACACGCTGTTCTCCGGCGCGATCCAGGGCGGCGGAGCGGAGCTCGCCTTCGCCATCGGTCTCTACCGGACCTGGAACCTCCCCCTGGCCATGCTCGCAGGGGCGCTGTCCGGCGTCGGTGCCGCGATCCACGACCTCTTCATCGTCGCCTATTACCCCGAAACCGGGCCTGACTTCTGGGCTGTCTTCGCCGCCGCAACCGTCGTCAGCGGCATCGTCATCGGTGGCATCGGCGCCTGGCTCCTCCTCCGCGCGCTCGTCGCGAGCGGCGTCCTGGCCGACTTCGCCGCGGGGCGCGAGCAGCGCGAGGTCTGACGCCCAGCGACGACAATGCCGCGATGGCGGGACGGCCGGCCGCGATCGCGGCCCGTGGATGGGGGCTCCGCCATCCCGGCCGTCGCGAGTGGGCGCTCCGCGGCGTCGACCTCGAGATCGAGGCCGGCGAACGGGTCCTCCTCCTGGGCCCGACCGGCTCCGGCAAGTCCACCCTCCTCACCGCCCTCGCCGGCCTGATCGATCCCGCCGGTGGCGCGCAGACCGAGGGCACGATGCTCGTCGACGGCGTCGATCCGCGCGACGCGCGCGACAGGAGCGGGCTCCTTTTCCAGGACCCCGAGTCGCAGATCGTCATGGGGCGCGTCGGCGACGACGTGGCGTTCGGGCTCGAGAACCGATGCGTCCCGACCCAGGAGATCTGGCCGCGCGCCGCTGCCGCCCTGGCCGCGGTCGAGTTCCCGTACCCGATGCAGCGCCGGACGGACGCGCTGTCGGGCGGGGAGCAGCAGCGGCTCGCCCTCGCCTCGACCCTGGCGCTGCGGCCCGGACTCCTCCTGCTCGACGAGCCCACCGCGAACCTCGATCCCGAGAACGCGTCGGCGGTCCGTGACGTCCTCGGACGGATCCTCGATCGCGGCGGCCCCACGCTCGTCCTCGTCGAGCACCGGGTGGACGAGGCCGTCGGCCTGGTCGACCGGGTCGTGGTCCTGGAGGCGGGGGGCGGGGTCGTGGCGGACGGACGCCCGCGCGACGTGTTTCGCGAGCATGGGACCGAGCTGGCCCAGGCGGGCGTGTGGGTCCCGGGCATCCCCCCGCCTTCGCCGGCGCCGTCGCCGGAGCCGCGCGCCCGTCCGCCCTCGGCGACGCTCGTCATGGCGGACGCGGCGACGTATCGGTACCCCGGGGACGTTTCCGATGCCGTCGAGGCGATCGATCTCCAGGTCCGGTCGGCCGAGGCGCTCGCCGTCGTCGGCCCCAACGGCAGCGGCAAGTCGACCCTCGCCCTGCTCCTCGCCGGGCTCCTGCCTCCGCGGCGCGGCAGCGTCCTTGCGGGCGAGTCGCTCTACGCCGGGCACGGGCACGAGCCGCTTGCCACCTGGCCCGCGAGCGTGCTCGCCCGACGCATCGGCACCGTCTTCCAGGATCCCGAGCACCAGTTCCTGGCCGCGTCGGTGCGCGACGAGCTGCTGCTCGGGCCTCGACGAATCGGTCTCGACGCGGCGGCCGCCGCCCGCCGCGCCGACGAGCTGATGGAACGGCTTCACCTGCAGCACCTGGCCGCCGCCAACCCGTTCACCCTCTCCGGCGGCGAGAAGCGGCGGCTCTCCGTCGCGACCGCCCTCGCGACGGCGCCGGCACTCCTGGTGCTCGATGAACCGACGTTCGGGCAGGACCGGCGGACGTGGTCGGAGCTCCTCGACCTGCTGGCCGCGCTCCGCGACGGAGGGCGAGGCATCTGCTTCGTGACCCACGACCGGCCGTTCGCTCGTGCCCTGGCCGATCGCACGTTCACGCTCCGGGCAAGGGGCGCCTGATGCAGCTCCTCCGTCCGATCACCGTCGACACCCGTGCGCCCCTTGCGCGCGCCAACCCGGTCGCCAAGCTGGCCGCCGCCTCCGTCCTCCTCGTGGCGTTGTTCCTCTCGCTCGACGGGGTCACCGCCGCCGTCATCCTGCTTGGCCTCGTCACGCTCATCCGCTGGTCGGGCCTCGATCCCCGCGCCCTTCTCATCCGGTCGTGGCTCATCGGGCTCGCCGCCATCTCGATCGGCGTCTTCAACGTCCTCTTCGCGGCGGAACAGCTCGGGCCGATCGTCCTCGAGCTGGGACCCGTCCGCATCGGCGCCGAGACCCTCGTCAACGGAATCGGCCTCATGATTCGCCTGGTGGCGATCGCCCTGGCCGGCATCCTCGCCACCGCCACGACCGAGCCATCCGATCTCGCCGATGCCCTCATCCAGCAGCTGCACGTGTCGCCGCGGTTCGCGATCGGCCCCCTCGCTGCGTTGCGGCTCGTCCCGCTCCTGGCGCGGGAGCGCGAGACGATTGCGCTGGCGCGCCGCGCGCGCGGCGTCGATGCCGGCCGCAACCCGGTCGTGGCCATCCGCTTGGCTGGCGGCCAGCTCGTGGCGCTGCTCGTCGGTGCCGTCCGTCGCGGAAGCCGGATGGCCCTCGCCATGGATGCCCGCGGCTTCGGGGCACTGCCCTCGCGCACCGTCGCGCGGGTGCAGCGCATGCGTCCGGCCGACTGGGGCTGGATCGCAGGGGCGTTCGCGCTTGCCGCCGTGGCGATCGGTGTCAGCCAGGCGCTGGGAACCTGGCGGCCGCTGTTCGGCTGACGGCGGTCGAGCGTAGGATCGGTCCATGGTCCGCTCAGAGGAGCTCAGCTTCCGTGCCGGCGACGCGTCCCTGGCGGGAACGCTGACCCTCCCCGAGGGCGACGGCCGCCACCCATGGACACTCTTCGTCGGGAGCTGGTTGCCTCGCGATCGCGACGGCGGATGGGATCGCGAGCGCCATCCCGGCTGGTACGAGCCGCCGAAGCCGGATGCGCCGCCGGGGCTCCTCGCGCGTCTCGCCGATGCGCTGGCCGGTCGCGGGGTGGCGAGCCTGCGCTACGACCCGCGCGGCTGCGGCGCTTCGGACGGGACCTGGGAACGGACCGACCTGTTCACGCGTATCGACGATGCCCGCGATGCCATCGGCGCCATGCGCTCGCGTCGAGAGCTCGATCTGCGGCGCACCGCGATCTTCGGACACGGCGAGGGGGCGACGGTGGCGGTGAGCGTCGCGATTGGCGACCCGGCCGTCAGCGCCGTCGGGCTCCTCGCACCAGCCGCCCGCTCCCTGCGCGACGTCCTGCGCCGCGGCGCCGCCGAACGTTCGCGGACCGGCATCGACCGCCGGCATCCGTTCGTCACCGCCCTGGACAGGGGCCTCGAGGAGCTCATCGAGCGCTGCGAGCGGCGTGAGGCAGAGATGCGCCTCGACGTTGCCGGCAGCGACGTGACCCTGAGCCTGGCGGGTTGGGAGCAGGGAATCCACACGCCGGGCCTCGCGCTGGCGACGATGCTCCACCGCAACGTCGTCATCGTCCACGGCACGGCCGACGCGTGGGTCGATGTCGCGGAGTCCCGGCTCCTCGCCGCCGTCCTGCGCGACGTGGCCAGCGACCCTTCGCTGATCGAGGTGCCACGCGCCGGACACGACCTTGCCGAGGCGCCGGACGAGCCGATCGATGCGATCGCCGCCGCGCTGGCGGGCGGCATCGTGCGGCGCGAGCTGCCGCCCGTCCTGCTCGCCATCGAGGAGATGGGCCGTGAAGGCTAGACTCAGCACATGAGCCGACTCAGCGTGGGCGACCCCGTCCCGGCCTTCGAGATGACCGCCGATGATGGCAGCGTCGTCTCGAACGAGAGTCTGGCGGGGAGCCGATACGTCCTCTACTTCTACCCGAAGGACGACACGCCGGGCTGCACGACCCAGGCATGCGCGATCCGCGACAGCTGGGCGCGCGTCACCGGCACCGGCGTCACGCTCTTCGGCGTCTCCCCAGACAGCGTGCGCAGCCACGTGAAGTTCCGCGAGAAGTACGCGCTCCCGTACCGCCTTCTCTCCGATGAGGGCCACCGGGTGGCCGAGGCGTTCGGCGTCTGGGTCGAGAAGACCTCGAGTGGACGGACCTACTACGGCAACGAGCGGAGCACGTTCGTGGTCGGCCCGGATGGGCGCATCGAGCACGTGCTGGCCCAGGTCAAGCCGGCCGAGCACATCGACCAGCTCATGGAGACGCTCGCCGCGTGAGCGGCGGATCGATCTTCGCGGCGAGCGTCCTCGTCGCGTCGGTCCTGCTGCTCGTCGTCCTGGCCGTCATGGCGCTGGCCGTCTTTCTGGACCCGATCCGATGATCTGGATCGCGACCGCCGTAGCGCTGCTAGTGGTGCAGGTCATCGAGGAGCGCCGCGGCGCGCGCTGACACCGCCGCTGGCACGCAATCTGCGATGTCCCCCCGTGGCGCTCCACCGGACGCCTTCGGCGGAGCGAGACCGACTGAGGAGAAATCGATGCTCTGGACGATCATCGTCATCCTGCTGGTCCTGTGGCTTCTGGGCCTGATCGGCAACATCGGCGGTGGCCTCATCTGGCTGCTGTTGGTGATTGCGGCCATCGTGCTCGTCTTCCAGCTGCTGAGCGGACGGCGCACCGTCTAGGACCGCGCAACAGGGGGAAATCGGCCCGCCTCGCGATCGATGAGCCGTTGGCCCATCGGCTAGCGTGGCGGGCTTTGTCGTCGAACCCGCCTGACGGTTGCGCACGGAACCCTCACCCCGGGGTGACTTGCTAGGATCTGCCCACCCCGATGCCTGACGACGCGCTGCCCACCCCCGCCCGCGTGCTCGTCGTGGCAGCCCACCCCGACGATATCGAGTTCGGTGCCGCCGGCACCGTGGCGCGCTGGGTCGCCGAGGGCGCGGAGGTGCGATACCTCATCGCCACCCGCGGCGACAAGGGCAGCGACGACCCCGACGTCGATGTCGCGGAGCTCGTCGCCCGCCGCGAGCGCGAGCAGCGGGCGGCTGCGGCCGAGCTCGGCGTCACGAGCGTCGACTTCCTCGACGAGCCGGACGGCCTCGTCCAGCCGACGCTCGTCCTGCGCGAGCGGGTCACCCGCGCCATCCGCACCGCGCGGCCGGAGATCGTCATGAGCCACGACCCGACCGTCCTGTTTGTCAACAACGAGTGGGTCAACCATCCCGACCACCGCGCCGTGGGCCAGGTGACCGTCGACGCCGTCTTCCCGACGGCGCGCGACCCGCTGAACTTCCCCGAGCACCGGGCGGAGGGCCTCGACCCCTGGAAGGTCGCCGAGCTGTTCCTGTGGAGCACGAACGAGGCGAACCAGCTCGTCGACATCGGCGCCACGCTGGATCGGAAGATCGCGGCGCTCGCCCAGCATGCCAGCCAGTTCCGATCGTTCGACGACATCGCGCGCTGGGTCCGGCGCCGGAGCGAGGAGCTGGGGGAGCGCGCCGGCTACCGCGCCGCGGAGGGATTCCGCCGGGTGACGCTCGCCCGATGATCCGCCTCGTCACGGTGGGCCTCGCAGCGGCCGGCGCGGCGCTGCTCGCCGCCTGCAGCCTCTCGCCGACGCCGGAGCCGACGCCCGTTCCAACGACGTTTCCGGCCGCGGCGCCGGACGCCGCCATGGCGGTCGCCACCGCCTACCTCGACGCGTGGTCGGCCGGCGATTACGCAGCGATGTACGACCTCATCGATCCCGACGAGCAGGCGCAGTACCCGCTGGCGGAGTTCGAGGCGCTCCACGCGGCGCTGGCCGACATGGCACAGGTCGATGGCATCACCTCGACCACCGGCGAGCCGGAGCCGATCGCCCTGCCGCCGCAGCCGCGTTCATCGGCCTTCCCGGCCCCTTCGCCGACGCCCGTCCCGACTCCAGACCCATCGGCGACGCCCGGGACATCCGGGGCGCCCGAGCCGGCGCCCAGCTTCGATCCGACGGCCCCGCTCGAGGGACCGATCCCCGGCCTCGCCGTCCCGGTCGAGCTGTCGATGGCCTCCGGACGGTTCGGCGACCTGACCCTGGACCGAGATCTGGCCCTCGTCCAGGGGTCCGACGGCTGGGAGGTCCACTGGACCCCCGAGCTCCTCTTCCCCGAGCTCGGTGCCGATGGGACCCTGCGCCTCGATCGTGAGCTCGGGCCGCGCGGCCGGATCGTCGGCGCCGGCGACGTCGTCTGGGCGCAGACGCGTGACGACGGCGTCCGCGCGTATCCCCAGGAGGCCCTCGCCGGCCAGGTCATCGGTTACGTCAGCGAGGTCACGGCAGAGGACCTCGACACGCTCGAGGCCGAGGGATACCGCGCCGGCGATGTGGTCGGCCGTTCGGGGCTGGAGTACGGCGCGGAGGACCTGCTGCGCGGGACGCCAGGCTGGACGCTGCTGGCGGTCGGCCCGGACGGCAGCGAATCGGTCCTCGCCCGGACCGAGATGGTGCCCGGAGCGGACGTCAGCATCACGATCCGGCCTGGCATCCAGCTCGCGGCGCAGCAGGCGCTGAACGGCCACCCCGACGGTGCCACCGCGGTCATCGACCCGCGCAGCGGCGACGTGTGGGCTTTGGCCTCCCAGCCGGCCTTCAACCCGAATTCGATGACCCTCGGAACCACCATGGGCGGGCAGCCGCTCACGCCCGCCGGCCAGGGGAACATCTTCGACAAGGCCGTGCTGGGCGCCTATCCCGCGGGCTCGTCGTTCAAGCCGTTCACGCTGGCCGCAGCGCTGCTGACCGGCGTCGTCACGCCGTCCAGCACGCGCACCTGCCCGCCGACGTGGACGTACGGCGACTTCACGTTCCACAACTACATGGACCACAGCCTTCCCGGCCAGGTCAGCCTCTCCCAGGCGATGGCGTTCAGCTGCAACACGACGTACATGCCGCTTGCCTATGACGTCTTCACGGTGAACGAGACCGCCCTCACCGACCTGCTCAAGGAGTTCGGCTTCGGCGCCCCGACCGGGATCGGCTACCTCGTCGAGGAGACCGGGATCGTGCCCGACGACGCGTGGCTGCGTGAGAACGGCCGGGGCGGGTTCTCCGGCTTCGAGCAGGTCCAACTGGCCATCGGCCAGGGCGCCTTCCTCGGAACGCCTCTCCAGCTGGCCAACGCGTACGCGGCGATCGGCAACGGCGGCACGCTGTGGCAGCCGCGGATCGTGACGACCGCCACGCTCCCCGACGGGACCCTAGTGGCGGAGATCGAGCCGACGGTAGCCCACGAGATCCCGGTGTCGGAGGCCGACCTGGCCTTCGTGACCGACACGCTCCAGGCCGTGGTCAGCCTCCCCTACGGCACCGGGACCGCCGCCTTCGCCGGATTCGGCATTCCCGTCGCCGGCAAGTCGGGAACGGCCGAGACCGGTTCGCCCGACCCGCACGCCTGGTTCCCGGCCTTTGCGCCGGCCGACGATCCGCAGATCGCGGTGGCGACGGTCCTGCCGTACATCCGGCTGGGAACGGGCGGCACCGACGCGGCGCCGCTCGTGCGCCAGGTGATGGCTCGGTACTTCGCCGGCGGCTGATGAGGCTTGGCCACGCTCGGCTCGCCTTGCACGGCCCGCGAGGGAACGGGTAGCATCGACGGCGCCGCTCCGTATCGTCCCATGGTCTAACGCCACGCCGGAGAGAGCGACCACGCCATCGTGATCAGCGACACCGCGATTCCTCTGAGGTTCCAGACCGCCGAGGTCGGCGTGGACTGGCTTCAGTGCAACATCGAGTGCCAGGAAGGCTGCCCGGTCAACACGAACTGCCGGGGCTACCTGATGCTGGCCGCGGAGGGACGCTTCGAGGAGGGCTACATCCTCGCCCGCGATCCGAACCCGGTGGCGGCCATCTGCGGGTATGTCTGCTCCGCCCCGTGCGAGAAGGCCTGCCGGCGCGCTGACATCGACAAGCCGCTCGCCATCCGCGCCATGAAGCGCTTCCTGGTCGACTGGCACTACGGCAACAACATGCCGGACAACGTGGTCGTCCAGCCGCCGACCGGCCGCAGCGTGGCGGTCATCGGCGCCGGGCCGGCGGGCCTCGCGGCGGCGAAGGAGCTCGGCAGCTGGGGCCATGAGGTCCACGTCTACGAGGCGCTTCCCTCCGGCGGCGGCACGACCCTCATCGGCGTCCCCGCCTTCAGGCTTCCGAGGGACGTGATCGAGCTCGACGTCAACTGGGTCGCCAAGCACGGCGTGGAGTTCCACTACAACGTCGAGATCGGCCGCGACATCACCCTCGAGCAGCTGCGGGAGAAGCACGACGCCGTGCTCGTCGCCACCGGCTGCATGTACCCGGTGGCGATGAACGTCCCGGGCGAGGAGCTGGACGGCGTCATCTACGGCGTCGACTTCCTCAAGCGCGCGAACCTGGGACAGGCGCAGTGGGTCGGCGAGCATGTCGTGGTCATCGGCGGCGGCTACACCGCCATGGACTCATCGCGGACGGCACTGCGCCTCGGCGCCAAGACCTCGACCATCCTCTACCGCCGCGGGCCGGACGAGATGGTCGTCGACGAGGAGGAGCAGCACGAAACGCGTTTCGAGGGCGTCGAGTTCGAGTACTTCGCCTCGCCGGTGGAGGTCCTCGCCGGGCCCGACGGGAAGGTCAACGGCATGGTGTTCCAGCGCACGCGCCTCGGGCCGCCCGACGCGAGCGGCAGGCGCAGCGCGGAGCCGATCCCCGGCAGCGAGTTCACCGTCCCGTGCGACATGGTCATCCCGTGCACCAGCCAGGCGTCGGACAACAACGTCCTGGGCGAATACGGCGCCAAGCTCAACCGCCACGTCGGCGTGACCGACACCCGCAACGTCGTCGACGGCGGCTCGCTCTCCTCGTGGCGGTCGGAGCCGCTCAACGGCACGACGCCCAAGGACGCGAAGGGGCGGCCGATGAACTCGCTGAAGTTCGACTTCAACCGCGGCAACGTCTCGATCAATGCGGACACCTTCGGCACGACCTCTGACGGCGTCTTCGCGGTCGGCGACTTCGTGACCGGCCCGGCCACGATCATCGAGGCCGCCGGACTCGGCCGCCGCGCGGCACGCTCCGTCGATCGTTGGCTGGCCGGGCTGCGCGGGGAGGAGCTGGAGGAGCTGCCGGTCATCAACCGCGCGGTGATCACGCAGAGCCTCGAGCACGACATGCCGCGCTTCTACGAGATGACGCGCCGCCAGGAGATCCCCATGGCTCCGCCGGAGCTGCGGCGCGACTTCACGAGCCTGGTCGAGGTCGGCTACGACACGCGTGGGGCGATCGCCGAGGGCGCGCGCTGCCTCCAGTGCAACCACAACATCAACATCGACGGCCCGCGCTGTATCCTGTGCGGGCTCTGCGCCGACGTGTGCCCCGAGGGCGTGATCTACATGATCGACAAGGCGCAGGTCGGCGGCGACGACCCGGAGCAGGACTTCTTCCAGTCGTGGCCGCGCGGAATCGCCATGATCATCGACGAGGAGCGTTGCATCCGCTGCAACCTCTGCGTCGAACGGTGCCCCACCAACTGCATCACCATGGACCGGCTCGAGCTCGAGCGGTTCACGCCTGACGGGAAGGTGCTCTTGGAGAGCTACAAGGACAACGTGCTCGGGCAGGTTGGCCAGCAGGCCGGATCGGCGGTCGACCGATGACGGTCAACCCCAACAAGCGCAACCCGATCGTCGCCTGGATCACGGAATCCGCGGCGTGGCGCAGCCTCTTCCGGCAGCCCTATCCGACCACCAGCCGCACACGCGCGCTGGCGGTCATGAACAACGTCTTCCTCCACCTCCATCCGGTGCGGGTGAAGCGCCATGCCATTCGCTACACGTATACCTTCTGCCTCGGCGGGATCAGCTTCTTCCTCTTCCTGGCGCTGACCGTCACGGGCCTCTACCTGATGTTCTTCTACGTGCCGTCGGTGAGCCGCGCCTACCAGGACATCCAGGCCATCGAGGCCTCGGTGGCCTTCGGCTCGCTCGTGCGCAACATGCATCGCTGGGCGGCGCACCTCATGGTGCTCACCGTGTTCCTGCACATGATCCGCGTCTTCTACCACGGCGCCTACAAGCCGCCCCGCGAGTTCAACTGGCTCATCGGGGTGCTGCTGCTGTTCCTGACCCTGGCACTCAGCTTCAGCGGCTACCTGCTGCCGTGGGATCAGATCGCGTTCTGGGCCATCACGGTCGGGACGCAGATGGCGACGTACGCGCCGCTCCTGTCGAGCGAGTCGAGCTTCTTCATCCTCGGTGGCATCAGCGTCGGCGAGGGGACGCTCCTGCGCTTCTACGTCGCGCACGTCATCCTCTTCCCGCTCATCACCGCGATCCTGATGATCGTCCACTTCTGGAGGATCCGGAAGGACGGCGGCATCAGCGGCCCCGTGTAGGCTTTCGAGACCGATGACGATCGAGAAGCGACCGAACGCGACCGCCGACAAGAACGCCCCGACCCAGGCGCCGGAGCAGGCGCCGATCCCGGCCGTCCCCGGCACCGGCCCGAAGCTGCCCGGACCGCCCGGCGTCCCCGGCACCGAGCGCTTCCGACTCCTCGCCTATGTCAAGCAGGAGTCGATGGTCCGCGTCGACAAGCGGCCCGATGAGACGGTCCTCACCTGGCCGCACCTGCTGCGCGCCGAGTTCCTGATGTCGGCCCTCATCACCGGGCTCCTGGTCGTGGCCAGCGTCTTCATCACTGCGCCGCTGGAGGAGATGGCCAACCCGGCGGTCACGCCGCACGTCGCCAAGGCGCCGTGGTACTTCCTGGGGCTCCAGGAGCTGCTGAGCTACTTCAACCCGACCGTGGCCGGCGTGCTCGTCATCCCCGTCTACATCGGCGGGCTGATGATCATTCCGTACATCGACCGCACCCCGTACAAGGCCGCCCGCGACCGCAAGCTGTTCTGGGTCTTCTTCCTGTGCCTGATGATCGGCGGGCTGATCATCACCTTCATCGGCTCCTTCTTCCGCGGACCGGGCTGGAACTGGGTCTGGCCGTGGGACGGGCTGTTCTTCAACCTATGACCCAGCACACCTCGTACGGCCAGGTGCAGGGGCCGCCAACCGGCGAGATGAGCCGTCGCAGCTTCATGCGGCGGATGCTCGGCGTCGGTGTCGGCATCCTGTCGCTCGAGTTCCTGGGCGGGACGCTCGCGTTCCTGTGGCCGAACCTGACCGAGGGCCTCGGCGCCGTCATCCCCCTCGGCACGGCCGACGACATCAACACCGTCGCCCCCGACTGGCAGAACGGGCTGCCCTACATCTACAACCAGGCGAACCTCTTCTTCGTCAACGTCCCGGCAGCCAAGGCGCGCGTGGCCGAGAACTCGGACGGCCTCGTCTCGGCCGATGGCAGCCTTCCGATCCCCGATCCCGGGCAAGACGTCTCGCCGGACATCGAGCCGATGGACCGCTCGGTCATGGCGCTGTACCGCAAGTGCGTCCACCTCGGCTGCCAGGTGCCGCAGCTGTGCGACACGAGCGAGTGGTTCGAGTGCCTCTGCCACGGCTCGAAGTACACCGTCATCGGCGAGAAGCGCGACGGCCCGGCGCCGCGCGGCCTGGATCGCTTCAACGTCCTCTTCGAGAACGGCGGCTACACCATCGACACGCGCGAGCTCGTCTCGGGCCCGCCTCCGGGGACGATCACCTTCGACGACCGGACCGCGACCCAGATGCAGCACTGCACCGGCTGACCGATGCGTCTGAAGACCCTCGGGGTCCTGCTCACCACGGCCCTCGCCGCGTTCACGATGCTCTACTGGTTCACCGATACCATGCGTCGCGACCAGATCGCGCAGCAGCAGCAGGAAGAGCTCGCCGAGTTCGGCGAGGTCATCTTCAGCAACGACCCGACCCAGCCCGCCGCCGCCGCCTGCGCGCGCTGTCACGGGCCCGAGGGCGAGGGCGGACCCATCCCGAACGATCCCGACGGCCGCCAGGCTCCGTCGCTCCACACCGCGTCGCTGGCCAACAAGCTGCGCGTCAACCCGAACTACGTTCGCCTCGCCGTCAGCTATGGCGGCGTCGTCGTGTCGGGGAACGTCAACTCACCCATGCCGGCCTGGAGCGCGGAGGTCGGCGGCCCATTGAACGAGCAGCAGATCGATGCCGTGGTGGCGCTCGTCGAGGGCTGGGCGAAGGAAGCCGGCGAGAACGCTCCGGAGGAGGTCGAGAACACCGTCGAGGCGGGCCAGGAGGTCTACAGCAGCGCGGGCTGCGCCGGTTGCCACGGCGCCGACCTGGAGGGTGGGGTGGGGCCGAACCTGCAGACCATCGGCTCCGAGCTCGTGACCGACCTGCCCGCGCCGCCATCCGGGCTCGATCAGATGGAGTCGGACTACGACGAGGATCCGGCGAACTTCCTCGAGCTGTGGATCCGCGACTCGGCCGGCAACTACAACGACGGGAACCCGACCGGCATGCCGCCGCATCCGGAGGACACGATCAACGACAGCCAGATGCAGGCGCTCATCACGTTCCTGCTGGACCAGACCGGTGATTGAGGCGAGCCGATGACGAGCGGCGGCGCCTATCCCACCTACCGGCCGCGGGGCGGCTTCAACAGCTTCCTGTCCGGTGCGGATGACTTCATGAGCTGGATGCTGTACGGCCACGAGACGTGGCTGGTGGCGGTGCTCAAGGGCGTGCCGCTGTTCCTGTTCATGTACTTCTCGGTCTTCTACGTCCCGAACTACGTCTACTACCTGGTGACGGTCGAGATCCCGTTCCTGCGCTTCAGCGAGGATGTCGGCTTCCTCATCGCCAACGGCGTGGGGATGACGATCTTCGCGGCGATCATCGTCCTGGGCCTGCTGGTCCAGGCTGCGCGTGGCCGGCGCGGCTTCGGCTGGTCGACGATCCGCCTCTTCGTCGGCCTCAACTACCTCGCCACCGTCCTCCTCATCATCCCGATCATGGCCTTCAACCTGGCCGGCGGCTCGTTCTGGCCGGTGCGCATCACGCTCCAGGCGGTGGCGTTCGGGATGATCGCGGCCGGCATGGGCGCCGCGGCGTGCGTCTACCTCTACTTCGAGTACCGGCGCATCACCGGCCGTGAGGCCGCCGAGGCAAGCCGCCGCAGCACCGAGCTCGCCCGCCGCTGAGCCGCTCGCTCGCCGCTCACCTGGCCTGGTGCGGCTTCGTCCTCGCCGCCGCCGGCGTCCTCATCTCTCTCGAGCTGTCGACCACCTGCCCGCCGGGTGGTCCCCTGGCGTTCGGCGACTGCGACGACGTGCGGCCGTTCGCCGTGGGCGTCGTGGGTCTGGCCGCGGTCCTCTACGTCGTCGGGCTCTCGGCCGTGCGCTGGTGGACCGCCGGCCTCCGGCGCCGCGGCGTGGCCGACGAGCGCGCGTCCCGCGACTGGTATCTCCTCGCCGCCGGCCTCGGACTCGTCGCGGCGCCCATGCTCTCTTTCACGCTCGTCTCGGCCCTTCGCTAGGATGACCGCATGACCATCTCCGCCGTCGAGGACCTGCGACGCCGCCTCGAGGGTGTCGCCGCGATCACCGACACGGGACTGGAGGTCGTCGACGAGGGCGCGGTTCGTGGCGAGATCGCCGACGAGCTGGCGTTTGCCGCCGTCTTCGGCTCGGATGAGCTGCGGGACGCGGCCCGCTGGGTGGTCTGGAGTGCGTCTCAGGCGCTCGGCTGCGCGTCAGCCTCGATTCACGACCTCTACCGCGCGCGGGGACGGGGCGATGTGCCGCCGACCGCGTTCACCGTGCCGGCCATCAACGTCCGCGCGTCGACCTACCTCACCGCCCGCCAGGCGTTCGCCGCCGCCCGCGAGCGCGACGCCGGAGCGCTCGTGTTCGAGATCGCCAAGAGCGAGATGGCCTACACCGACCAGCGGCCCGGCGAGTACACCGCGGTCATCCTGGCCGCCGCCCTGCGCGAGGGCTGGCGCTGGCCGGTGTTCCTGCAGGGTGACCACTTCCAGTTCAACGCCACGAAGTGGCGCACCGACCCTGACGCCGAGATCGAGGGCCTGCGCGATCTCACGCGAGAGGCCGTCGGCGCCGGCTTCCTGAACATCGACATCGACAGCTCGACGCTCGTCGACCTCTCGCAGCCGACGGTCGCCGAGCAGCAGCGGGTGAACGCCCACAACACCGCTGAGCTGACCCGGCTCGTGCGCTCTCTCCAGCCGGAGGGCGTGGTGATCAGCGTCGGGGGCGAGATCGGCGAGGTCGGCAAGGCGAACTCGACCGAAGAGGAGCTCCGGGCGTACCTCGACGGCTACCTCGCCGAATGCGGATCCATCGAGCCGATCAGCAAGGTCAGCGTCCAGACCGGGACGTCGCACGGCGGCGTCCCGCTGCCCGACGGCAGCATGGCCCAGGTGAGCATCGACTTCGCGACCCTCGCCCGCCTCTCGACGGTCGCGCGTGACGAGTACGGGATGGCGGGCTGTGTCCAGCACGGCGCCTCGACGCTGCCGGACGACGCCTTCCACCACTTCCCGGCCAACGGAACCGCCGAGATCCACCTCGCCACCGGGTTCCAGAACATCCTGTACGACGGTGGAGGGCTGCCCGAGGAACTGAAGGCCGAGATGATGGCCTGGTGCGTCGAGAACCTTGCCGACGAGCGCAAGGACGGCGAGACGGACGAGCAGTTCCTGTACAAGACGCGCAAGAAGGCGATCGGCCCGTTCAAGCGCCAGCTGTGGACGCTGCCTGCGTCTTCGGCAGAGGAGATCGGCGCGAACCTGCGCGCGAAGCTCGGCCTCCTGTTCGACGAGCTCGGGATCGCCGGCACGCGTGCGACCGTCGACCGCCACGTCCGACCAACTCCGGTTCCCATGTCGCTGCCCGCGGTGCTCGGCGGTCGTGCCCGTGGCGTGGCGGTGGCCGCCGGGGCTTCCGTGTTCGAGGACGACGGCTCGGGCGAGTAGCCCTCAGCGCATCCCGATCAGCTTCTGCAGGACGGGCTGGTCGGCCAGGCCGATGAGCCGTCGCGCCGCCGCCGGCTGAAGTGACGAGAGGGCCGTGATCGCGCGGACCATGTCGTCCGGCCCCAGCTCACCGACGAGCGTCCAGAGCCGGTCGACGGTCTGGGTGTCGAGCCGGCTGAGCGCCGCGAAGACGTCCTCGATCGCCCGCGCGTCGCCGCGCACGAAGATCTCCACGCCGTGGTCGAAGCGGCGGACGAAGTCGAGCAGTGTCGCGAACCGATTGCCGAGGTCCGCGAGCTCCGGGTCCTCGGCATTCGCGGCGGCCTCGCGGGCCTGCGAGACGCAGCGCTCGATGACCGGCAGCACCGGATCCGTCTCGCGCTCCTTGCGGGCCTTGGCGACGCGCCGGAACCATTCCCAGTGGTCGTCCACCACCGCCCAGGCCGTGGCTGCCGGACCGCGCTGGCCGGAGCGCCGGCCAACCGCCGCGCGCTGAATGAGCCCCCATTCCTCGCACTGCGCCAGCGCCAGGCTGGCCGCCCGGTGGCTCATGCCGAGGGCGCGGCGCACCTCCGGCTCCGACCGGGGCCCGTCGGAGACGAGCAGGTAGCCCTGGACCGTCGCGGTCGACGGCGCCACCCCCCACGCGGCGCCGATCTCGCCCCACGCCGCGGCGAACGACCGCCGCAGCGCCTCGGCGGGCGACGGCGGTGCGCCGTCAAACGTGCTACTCACGGGAGCATGTTACTACGGCCCCTGCCGCCGCCCGCGATTGTCGATGGCGGTAACCAACGGCGGACGGGGGAGGCGTTGGCCCGGATCTGCGTCGTGGAATTCCCCCGACGAGTAAGAATCCGGCGCCCAGAGGGGCTTGGTTCGCGATGGTTATCGGTGTGAGCAACCTGAAGGCCCCGGCACATGGCCGGGGCCTCGAGGGGTCAGGAGAGAGCGACGAGGGTCAGTGGGCGCAGCCGCCGGCCTTCGTGGGGGAGCCATCGGTGTTGAACGAGGAGCCGCAGGCGCAGCTGCTCACGGCGTTCGGGTTGTTGATCGCGAAGCCGGATCCCATGAGCGAGTCGACGTAGTCGATCTCGGCGCCGTCGACGTACTGCTGGCTGAAGGAGTCGATGACGACCGGCACGCCGGCGTGATCCTCGAGCTTGTCGCCCTCGTTGAGCTTGTCATCGAACGCGAGACCATAGCTGAAGCCGGAGCATCCTCCGCTCTTCACGAAGAGGCGGAGGTTCGCATCGGCCTTGCCCTCGCGGGAGCGCAGCTCGAGAACCTTCTTGGCGGCGGCCTCCGTGACCGAGACGAGGAGCTCGGCACTCGGGGCGGGGCCGGTCATCGGGATCGGCTCGCGAGGAGTCTCGGACATCGTCATGGCGGTTGCTCTCTCCTCAAATGAGGCGTCCTCGACGCCTCGGGCTGGGTTGTCGCTTTGGAAAGTATAGCAAGTGGGTGTGGAAAACCTGCAACGGCACCCTGGACGGGGCGCATCGGTACACTAGGGCCTCCCCGAGCCAGCGAGCACCCGTATGAGGGAGCGACTGTGAGATTAGCGAGCCGCATGGAGCGGATCGGGACCGAGAGCGCCTTCGAGGCGGCGGCACGCGCCCGGGCGCTCGAGTCCACCGGGCGTCACGTGATCCATCTCGAGATGGGCGAGCCGGACTTCGACACGCCGCGCAACGTGTCCGAGGCGGCGGCCCGCGCGCTCCTCGACGAGAGCGCCACCCATTACACCGCGGCGACCGGCATCCTGCCGCTGCGCGAGGCGATCGTGGCCGACGCGCGGCGCTGGAAGGGGATCGAGACGACGCCCGACCAGGTGGTCGTCACGCCCGGCGCGAAGCCGATCATGTTCTACGCCATGCTGGCGCTCGTCGAGGAGGGCGACGAGGTCATCTATCCCAACCCCGGCTTCCCGATCTACGAGTCGATGGCCCGCTACGTGGGTGGCGTCCCGGTCGCCGCGCCCCTTCGCGAGGAGCACGACTTCCGCATGGACGTGGAGGAGGTCGCCTCGCTCATCACGACGCGCACCCGCCTCCTCGTCCTCAACTCGCCCCACAACCCGACCGGCTCGATCCTGACCGATGCCGATCTGCGGCGCGTCGCCGAGCTGGCCGTCGAGCACGACCTCGTCGTCCTGGCCGATGAGATCTACGGCCGCCTGCAGTACGAGGGCGAGCCGCTGTCGATCGCGACCCTGCCCGGCATGGCGGAGCGCACGATCACGCTCGACGGCTTCAGCAAGACGTTCGCGATGACCGGCTGGCGCCTCGGCTACGGGATCCTGCCGGATTGGCTGGTGCCGAGCTTCAGCCGCCTCGTCATCAACAGCGTGAGCTGCACGAACGCCTTC
>DASUFJ010000135.1:0-19136 GCA_036274575.1 Candidatus Limnocylindria bacterium | reverse complement strand
CAGCCGGTGGCGCTCATCACCCAGCGCTCCAGCGAGACCGAGGAGGTCGGCAGCGTCGACGAGCTGCACCCCATGGGCACCCTGGCGAAGATCGCCCAGGTCATCCGCCTGCAGGACGGCACCATCCGCGCCATCGTGCAGGGCCAGCGCCGTATCCGGCTGCTGGACCTGGTGCAGGTCGAACCGCACCTCGAAGCGCGCGTCGAGCTGGTGCCGGAGGCGGACGCCAGCAGCCTGGAGATCGAGGCCCTGATGGCATCGGTCCAGGCCCAGATCGAGCAGTACGTGAGTTCTGGGGCGGCGGTGCCGCCCGAGGTCGCCGTGGCTGCCCGCAACATCACCGATGGCGGCCTGCTGGCCGACATGGTGGCCTACAGCCCGGAGATGGACACCGAGCTGCGCCAGCAGCTGCTGGAGACCATCGACGTGGCCGAACGGCTGCGCATGGTCAGCCAGTTCCTGGCCAAGCAGATCGAGGTGCTGGAGCTCAAGGGTCGCATCCAGAGCGAGGTCAAGTCCGAGATGGACAAGACCCAGCGCGAGTACATCCTGCGCGAGCAGATGAAGGCCATCCAGAAGGAGCTCGGCGAGGACGACCCCGCCGTGGCCGAGGCCGGCGAGCTGCGCGAGAAGGTCGAGCAGTCGGCGATGCCCGACGAGGTCAAGGAGAAGGCCCTCAAGGAGGTCGACCGCCTCTCGCGCATCCCGAGCGCCAGCCCGGAGCAGGGAGTCATCCGCACCTACGTCGACTGGCTCGTCAGCCTGCCGTGGGGCGTCGAGACCGATGACAACCTCGACCTCGACGAGGCCGAGAAGGTGCTCAACGAGGACCACTGGGGCCTCGAGAAGCCGAAGGAGCGCATCGTCGAGTACATGGCCGTGCGCAAGCTGGCCGACAAGATCCGATCCCCCATCCTGCTCTTCGTCGGGCCGCCCGGCGTGGGCAAGACCTCGCTCGGCAAGTCGATCGCCCGCGCCATGGGCCGCAAGTTCGTGCGCATGAGCCTCGGTGGCATCCACGACGAGGCCGAGATCCGTGGTCACCGGCGGACGTACATCGGTGCGCTGCCCGGCCGGGTCATCCAGAACATCAAGACCGCCGGCTCGGCGAACCCGGTGTTCATGCTCGACGAGATCGACAAGGTCGGCATGGACTTCCGTGGCGACCCGTCCTCGGCGCTGCTCGAGGTGCTCGACCCGGAGCAGAACAATACGTTCCAGGACAATTACCTGGAGGTGCCGTTCGACCTCAGCAAGGTGCTGTTCATCGCCACGGCGAACATGCTCGACACGATCCCGCCGGCCCTGCGTGACCGGATGGAGGTCATCCAGCTCCCGGGCTACACGCAGCTGGAGCGGGTGCGCATCGCGGAGCGGTTCCTGGTGCCGAAGCAGCTCGAGGCCCACGGCCTGACTGAGAAGAACCTGGTGTTCGAGGAGGCCGCGCTCGTGCGCCTCATCCAGGCCTTCACGCGCGAGGCGGGGGTCCGGAACCTCGAGCGCGAGATCGCCAACGTGGCGCGCAAGGTGGCTCGGCGCGTGGCAGCCGACGCGAAGACGAAGGTCACCGTCAAGCCTGCCGATCTCGAGGACTACCTCGGTCCGGCCCGGTTTGACTACGGCGAGCTCGACGCCGAGGACCAGGTCGGGATGGTCACCGGCCTGGTGGTCAGCGACGCGGGCGGAGACATCGTCCAGGTCGAGGCCACGAAGATGGACGGCAAGGACGACTTCATCCTCACCGGCCAGCTCGGCGACGTGATGAAGGAGTCGGCTCGCGCCGGGATGAGCTACATCCGGGCGCGGACGAAGGAGCTCGGGGTCGACCCGACCGCCTTCGAGAAGACGACCGTCCACATCCACGTCCCGGCGGGCGCCACCCCCAAGGATGGGCCGAGCGCCGGCGTGACGATGGCGACCGCGATGGCCAGCCTCCTCACCGGCCGGCCCGCACGGCGCGACCTCGCCATGACCGGCGAGATCACGCTCCGCGGACGGGTCCTGCCCATCGGCGGGCTGAAGTCGAAGCTTCTCGCCGCGCACCTCGCGGGCGTGAAGACGGTCCTCATCCCGAAGCGGAACGAGAGGGACCTCGTGGAGGTTCCCGACGAAGTGAGGACCGAGCTGCGGATCGTCCCCGTCGAGAACATGGACCAGGTGCTGGCCGAGGCGCTTATCGATGCGCCGCGGCCGGCCGCCCGGATCAAGGCGGAGCGTGGCGAGCGGCAGAAGCTCGCCGGGCGACGTCCGCGACGGCCGCGCAAGCCCGCCACCGAGGAGCCGCCGATCGCCGCGACCGGCGACGGTCCGTCCCCGCAGCCGCCGGCGGGGCAACCCGCATAGGTTTCCGGGTGGGCGCCGGAGTATCTCGATGCGCCGGCGCCATCACCCATTGCTGACCGATGGAGTACAAGGACTACTACGCCACCCTCGGCGTCCCCAAGACGGCGAGCCAGGCCGAGATCAAGAAGGCCTATCGCCGGCTGGCCCGTGAGCTCCACCCGGACACGAACAAGGATCCGGAGGCGGAGAAGCGCTTCAAGGACGCCAACGAGGCCCACGCCGTCCTCGCCGATCCGGAGAAGCGCAAGCAGTACGACGAGCTCGGCGCGAACTGGCAGGCGTACCAGCAGGCGGGCTTCGGCTCCGGCGGCGCGACCGACTGGGCCGGATTCGGTGGCGCGCCGGGCGGGACGCGCTGGACGTACCGCACCGCGACCGCGGAGGAAATGGGCGGCTTCAGCGATTTCTTCCGCCAGTTCTTCGCCGATGCGGCCGAGGGCGGTGGGTTCACCAGCGGCAACTTCAGCAGCGGCGGCTTCTCGAGCGGCGGCTTCGAGTACGTCGACCTCTCGGATCTCCGTGGCGGGCGCGCCCAGACGCGGCAACGCGCCATCCCGTCGGCCACCGCCACCGCGGAGGTCACGCTCGCCGAGGTGATGACCGGCGCCGAGCGCATGGTCAACGTCAACGGCCGGCGGCTGCACGTGAAGATCCCCGCCGGCGTGAGCGATGGCTCGAAGGTGAAGCTCAGTGGCGCCGTCGACGGCGGCGACCTCGTCATCAACGTGCGCGTGACGCCGGACCCGAAGTTCCAGCGCGAGGGCACGGACCTCAGGACAGAGCTGCCGCTCACGCTGGCGGAGGCCCTCCTCGGTGCCGAGGTGCCGGTTCCGACGCCCACGGGCGGGACGGTGAAGCTGCGGATCCGCCCGAACACGCAAAACGGCCAGGAGATCCGGCTCAAGGGCCGCGGCCTTCCGAAGCGGAACTCGAAGGAGAAGGGTGACCTGATCGTCACGGCCCGCGTCGTGCTTCCGAAGCTCGACGAGGGGTCGCGCGACAAGCTCGCGCCGATCCTTGAGACCGTCGACCAGCCGAATCCCAGGAAAGCCTGAACCATGCGAACAGATCGATTCACCCAGCGCGCGACCGAGGCGATCGTCAACGCCCAGCAGCTCGCCGAGTCCGAGGGCCACGCACAGCTGGAGGTCGCGCACCTCCTTCTCGTCCTGGCAGAGCAGCCGGACGGCGTCGTTCCCGCGGTCCTCAACCGCATCGGCGTGCCGCCCGCATCGGTCGCTGATGCGCTCCGGGCCGAGCTCGCCAGGCTCCCCAAGGTGTCCGGCGCCGCGCAGCAGCTGCAGCTCTCGAACGAGGCGCGCCGCGTCCTGACCGAGGCGCACACCGTTGCCGAGCGCATGCGCGACGAGTACGTCTCGACCGAGCATCTCCTGCTCGCGGCGCTGGAGGCGGGCGACTCGACAGGGGCGCGCATCATGGCGGAGTCGGGCGTGACGCCCGCATCGGTCCTTGAGGCGCTCAGCCAGATCAGGGGATCTCAGCGCGTGACAAGTGAAAACCCGGAGGCGACCTACGAGGCCCTTGCCAAGTACGGCCGCGACCTGACCGAGGAGGCGGCGAAGGGCAACCTCGACCCGGTCATCGGCCGCGACGAGGAGATCCGCCGCGTCATCCAGGTGCTCAGCCGGCGGACGAAGAACAACCCGGTGCTCATCGGTGAGCCGGGCGTCGGCAAGACGGCCATCGCGGAAGGCCTGGCACAGCGCATCGTGCGCGGCGACGTGCCGGATGGGCTGCGCGACAAGAAGGTCGTGGGCCTCGACCTCGGCGCCCTGGTGGCCGGTGCGAAGTACCGCGGCGAGTTCGAGGAGCGACTGAAGGCCGTCCTCAAGGAGGTCACCGACTCCGACGGGCAGATCATCCTGTTCATCGACGAGCTGCACACCGTCGTCGGCGCCGGCGCCGCCGAGGGCGCCATGGATGCCAGCAACCTCCTGAAGCCGATGCTCGCGCGGGGTGAGCTGCACGCCATCGGAGCGACCACCCTCGACGAGTACCGCAAGCACATCGAGAAGGACGCGGCGCTGGAGCGGCGCTTCCAGCCGATCATCGTGGACCAGCCCGGCGTGGAGGACACGATCAGCATCCTGCGTGGCCTTCGCGAGCGCTACGAGGTCCACCACGGCGTGCGGATCACCGACTCGGCGCTCGTCGCGGCGGCGGTGCTCAGCAACCGGTACATCACGGAGCGCTTTCTGCCCGACAAGGCCATCGACCTCGTCGACGAGTCCGCCAGCCGGCTGAGGATGGAGATGGACTCGATGCCGGCCGAGCTGGATGAGATCGAGCGGCGCCGGATGCAGCTCGAGATCGAGCGCGAGGCGCTGCGCAAGGAGAAGGACGACGCCTCCAAGGCGCGGCTCGAGGCGTTGGAGCGCGAGCTCGCCGACCTCCGCGAGCGCGGTGACGTCATGAAGTCGCAGTGGGAGAAGGAGAAGGAGGTCGTCAGCGCCATCCGCACCGCGCGCGAGGAGCAGGAGCGCCTCCAGCCCGAGATCGAGGCCGCCGAGCGCGCCGCAGACTACGCGCGTGCCGCGGAGCTCAAGTACGGCACGGCCACGGAGCTCGAGAAGCGCCTCACCGAGCTGCAGGAGCAGCTGCGCGAGCTCAAGGCGTCAGGATCGGTCCTCCTCAAGGAGGAGGTGGATGCCGACGACATCGCCGAGGTCGTCGCCCGCTGGACGGGCATCCCGGTCAGCCGGCTGATGGAGGGTGAGACGGAGAAGCTGCTCCACATGGAGGAGCGGCTGCATGCCCGGCTCGTCGGCCAGGACGAGGCGGTCACCGCGGTCAGCGACGCGATCCGTCGAGCGCGGGCCGGGCTCAAGGACCCGAAGCGGCCCATCGGCTCGTTCATCTTCCTGGGTCCGACAGGCGTCGGGAAGACGGAGCTGGCTCGCGCCCTCGCCGAGTTCCTGTTCGACGACGAGGGCGCGCTCGTGCGGATCGACATGAGCGAGTACATGGAGAAGTTCTCGACCTCGCGCCTGGTCGGCGCCCCGCCCGGCTACGTCGGCTATGACGAGGGCGGCCAGCTGACCGAGGCCGTACGGCGACGGCCCTACCAGGTCGTGCTCTTCGACGAGATCGAGAAGGCCCACCCGGACGTCTTCAACGTCCTCCTTCAGCTGCTGGACGACGGCCGCCTCACCGACTCGCAGGGGCGGACGGTCGACTTCAAGAACACGGTCATCATCATGACCAGCAACATCGGCTCGACCATGCTCATCGAGGCGGCGGAGGCCGGTCCGGATGCGTTCGAGGGGGCCGCCGAGAACGTCCGCCTCCAGCTGCGAGAGCACTTCCGGCCCGAGTTCCTCAACCGCGTCGACGAGGTCATCGTCTTCAAGCCGCTGGACGAGTCGCAGCTGCGCCAGATCGTGGGCCTCCTCGTGAACGGCGTCGAGCGACGGGTCGCCGACGCCGGTCTCGTGCTCGAAGTGACCGATGCCGCGCTCACGCTGCTCGCGCGGGAGGGCTACGACCCGGTGTACGGAGCGCGGCCGCTGCGGCGTGCGATCCAGCGCCAGCTCGAGAACCCGCTCGCGCGCCGCATCCTCGCCGGCGAGTTCCCACCCGGCGCGACAGTGACCATCGACGTGAGCCCCGAGGGCGGGCTGACCTTCAACGGCTCGGCAGAGCCGGCGCCGGCTCCTCATCCCTCGGCCGCTGCTCCCGGCGCGTCTCCCTCGACCGTTCACTGACGCCGACCAACCGCGCGGCGGAGGGGCGGCACTCGACCCGGACCCACGACGGGGTGTCGATCGGCCGCTTGGGCCACAGTCGATCGTCGACCCGCAGCCGCGATCCGGGTGGCGGCACCAGCCGGATCCGGCGCCCCCGGCGCACCGTGTGTCGCGGGATGTTCCCGCTGGCAAGGTGAAGCCGTTCCTGCAGGTAGTGCTCGAAGTCGTGGCGCTCCGGCTCACCGATGGTGACGACGTCGAAGATGCCGTCGGTCGGTGAAGCGTCCGGGTCCAGCAGCACGTTCGGCCCGGCGAAGCGGATGTTGAGGATCTCGACGACCAGGTATTCGCCGGAGAGGTCCTCGCCGTCGACCTCCAGGCGCCACCGTGCCGGCCGCGCGTCGCGCAGCTCCTCCAGCAGGACGTGAAGCGCCTGGTCCATCTCTCGTCCGACCAGCTCGTGCCCGGCGCCGATCTGGCTCGCGCGCGCCAGCAGGTCGGCGAAGAGCCCACCGCCGAACGACTCGACGAATCTCGTCCGCCCCCACGACGCGCTCGCCGTGCCGATGTCGAAGGGGAGGCCGTCGCCATCGGTCGACCAGCTGTCGATGACCTCGCGCGTGGTGCCGACGATCTCGAGGCTCTTGGCGATGTTGTTGGCCGTGCCAACCGGCAGGATCGCGAATGGCCGGCCGGTATCGGCTGCGCCGAGCGCGACCTTGCGGACGGTGCCATCGCCACCGGCCGCCACGAGGAGCTTGCCCGAATCTTGCAGAAGATCCCGCCACTTCCCCTTGCTCGACCGATGCCGGGCGCGATGGCCGGCCTCGGCGAGGAGCTGGAGAATCTCGTCGATCTCGGTGCCGGTCCCGGCGGTCGGGTTGTACAGGAGGTCGATCTTCATCGGGCAGCGAAGACGCAATTGGAGGGCCAATTCGGACGATGCGCATCCTCGTCGCCAATGACGACGGCATCCACAGCCCCGGCATTGCCATGCTCGCCCGGGTCGCGACCCAGTTCGGCGACGTCCGCGTCGTCGCCCCCGACGTGGAACAGTCGAGCGCCAGCCACGCGATCACCTCGTCCCGGCCGCTCAGCTACCGCGCGGCGACGAACCTCCCTGGGATCGAGGCCTATCGCGTCAACGGGACGCCGGCCGACTGCGTCGCCCTGGGCGTACACAACTGGAAGGACGTCGATCTCGTGCTGTCGGGGGTGAACATAGGCGTGAACCTGGGCAACGGAATGTGGCACTCCGGGACGTTGGCCGCCGCGAAGCAGGCCACGCTTTTCGGGCTGCGTGGGATCGCGCTCAGCACCCCCTCCGCACGGCGAGGCGGTGGCGAGCCGGACTTCGACGCGCTCGCCCCCCACGTCGCCGACGTTCTCGGCCGGCTGCTTCCGCTCACCGACGCGCGGCTGCTCAACGTCAACCTTCCGCCATCGCCGCGCGGGATGATGTGGACGCGCCAGGCCGTCCGTCACTACGACGGCAAGATCGTGCCGGACGAGGACCCCATGGGCCGGCGCCACTTCTGGTTCACGGTCGTCCCCATCGACGAGACGGAGCGGGGCACCGACCTGTGGGCCATGGAGCGCGGCTACATCTCGGTCACGCCGCTCAGCGTCGACCTCACCGATCACGCCGCCCTCGAGCATCTCAGCCGGGACCATCCGCTGGCCGAGCCCTCCGCCGAGGAGGAGCAGGCCGAATCGGTCGAGGAGGACGAGTAGGGCGGTCGCATGTGGCGGCATCGCTCTTGGAACCGCGAGCCAAATCGGCCAAGATCACGCCACCCGAGACCGTGAGAGGTGGCGACCATGTCGTTCGAGCGTCCGATCGGCCCAGGTGCAGAACCGCCACCGGTCCCCGCCGGCGCGGGCCAGGCCCCGTCGGCCGACGCCAGCGTCATCACGCCGGCCATGCGCCTCCAGATCCTCTCGACCGAGCATTGGAGCCTGCTGGCGTCCCGCTCCCTGGCGTGGAATGAGTCGTTCAGCCGTGCCGGGATGTTCCTCTCGACGCTCGCCGGCTCGATCGTGGCCCTGGCGCTGGTCGCACAGGCCGACAACTTCGGCGAGGGGTTCCGCATTTTCGCCCTGGTCATCCTGCCGGTCGTCCTCCTGGTCGGCATCGGGACGAACCTGCGCATGGGCATCTCCAACTACCACGACGCGATGTGCGTCATCGGCATGAACCGGATCCGCGCCGCCTATGTGGGCATCGCCCCCGACCTCGGGCGCTACTTCGTCATGGGAACGACCGATGATCAGCGCGGCGTCAGCCTCACCATGGCCACCCAGCCCGAGACCCCGCTGTTGGTCCAGATGCTCGCCTCGACGCCACTTCTCGTCACGATTCTCAATGGCGTCCTCGCGGCCGCAATCATCGCGCTGCTGGTCATCCAGCTGGGCGGTGCGAATGGCGTCGCCATTGCGCTCGGAATCGTCGGGTTCGCCGGCACCATCGCGGGGTTCACCTGGTATGCCCGACGCGACATCGCCCGCGCGATCGAGGAGTACAAACCCCTCTTCCCCGGCCCGCCCGAGACCAGTCCGTAAACGTCAGTCGACGAAGTCGGCGCACTCCACGGCACAGGTCGAGATCCAGATCGTTCCCGTCTCCTCGTCGATGGCGACACCGGTGGCGATGACGCCCGGGGGCATCGCGATCCGCTCGTGCTGCTTCGACCACGAGTCGATGCGATACACGTACTCCTCGGCTGCGAGCCAGAGCGCGTCAAAGCCGAACGCGAAGCCTCGCGGCACGCCCGCGAGGCCAATCGGGCGGTCGGCCGCGCCGGTTTCCGGATCGACAGGCGTGATCGTCCCGTTTCCTCGGTCCGTCATCCAGATGGTCCCCGTCTCCGGATCGGTGCCGCCACCGCCCAGTCCGAGCTGCCCGCGAGTGATCCCGCCCACGACGCTGTCCGTGTCGGGGTCGAACTCGGCGGACCGGTCACCCTCCACGAGCCAGAGATGGCCGTCCTCGTAGCCGATGTAGTGCGGCTGCGTCTGGGTGCCCGTCGGGTCGCGGTCGACGATCTCCAGGCTGGCCGGATCGACCTCGATCACCTCCGCCGGCTCTCCGATGAGGTAGATCGACCTGTCACCGATGGTGAAATCCCAGAAGATCGTGCCCGGGTCGATCTGGCCCTTCTCGCGACCGCTGATCGCATCGAATTGGTAGACCTTGGGCCTGCCTGGAACCTTCGGGTGCCCGACCCAGACTGAGCCGAAGCCGTACTTCACCGCCCACCACTCGCTCGGAATGTCGATCGTCCCCAGGACCTCGCCCGTCTCGAGGTCGCGGCGCGTCACCTGGTCGGCCATGGCCAGCCAGAGCGTGCCGTCGACCACCTGCACCTCTCCTCCGAATGGCGGAAGCGAGGCGTCCCGCACCTCCGCCGTCAGCTCGCGGGTTGTCGGGTCGAGCTTCACGAGGGCCACGGGTAGCAGCGATGGTGAAGCACCGGCACTCGGCGTCTCCCCGGCGGCGTCCTGGCGGGTGAGCAGGAAGATCCCGACCGCCGCCAGCGCCACGACCGTAGCCGTGATCCCCATTGCCACGACGCGGCCACGCTTCGCGGTCGCCTCGTCGGCGGCGCGCCGGGCGGTGGCCTCCACCGCGTTCAGTGGCGACGGCAGGGTCGTGCCGTTGACCGCGGTGAGGCGGTGGAGCGTCCACCGGCCGGGGACACCCTTGAGCACCCGCTCCCCAACCGGCTCGAAGTCGGCGGCACCGCCGATGACGAGGTCGCGGACGGTGGCCGTCGCGTACACCTGGGCGGCGCCCGCCTCGGCCATGACGCGCGCGGCGATGTGCGCGCCGATCCCGCCCAGCCGGCCGTCGATGCGCTCCAGCTCACCGGTGTGCAGCCCGCACCGCACGTCGAGACCGCGCCCCTGGACATCGGCGACGATTGCCGACGCCGCTCGAAGCGCCGATGCGGGGCTTTCGAAGGTCGCGAAGAAGCCGTCGCCGGCCGTGTCGACCTCGTGGCCGGCGTGCCGCTTGAGATGGCGACGGACGGTGGCGCGGAAGGACGCGACGAGCTCTCGCCATCGTCGGTCGCCGACGTCGGCCGCGATGCGCGTCGAATCGACCACGTCGATGAACAACGCGGTAGCGACGCGGCGGTTGGCTCGGGACCGCATCACGCGCGGAGTATCCCGCCGCCAGCCACCGAAGGACAAGGTGCCGCGTCAGACCAACGCGAGCCGGTCGAGTGGGAACGGCGGCAGCGCCAGCGGCTTCACGGCCAGGCGGAGGAGCAGGAGCGGCGAGTCATCGGCCGCCGACCGGTTGGCGTGCAGCACGCCGCAGCCGGTGCATCGGTGGATGAGGACCCATTCGCCCTTGCCACGCACGGTGATCGCGATCGGCTCCATGCCGGAGCCGCAGTCGTCGAGCATGGCGCGGTCGCCCGGCCGATCGTCGACGTGGCGCGACCAGAGGCACAGCGGACAGTGATTGCGATGTTGCGTACCGGGCGCATCGGTCGGGACGTCGGAACGGCAGTTGACGCAGCGGAAGCTGGCCGGCTGACCTCGTGACCGATGGTTGACGCGAGCTCGGGATGAGCGGGAACGGCTCAAGCGGTGTCTCCAGGATCGAGTGATGGGTGGGACGCATCTCCGTCGTTGCGTCGCGCATCGGTCCTGGAATGACGAGGACCGCCCCGGCGGGCGGCCCGTTGGCGCTGGCTGTTATCGACGAACAGCGGCTAGCCGGCGAGCTCCATCCGGAGGCGCGACGCGCGAAGAACCGTCCCTGCGGTCTCGGACATGTCGTCCTCCTGTTCCGTGATCAGTGGCGCCAATCGGCTCGAGAAAAGTACGCCGATGGGGTGCTCGGCGTCAATCCTCGCATTCCCCTGCATACCGCTCGTGGAGTGAGCATCTGGCGAGTCGCGGCACCGCCTCTTGAAATTTGCGCCGTGCGGTGCCGATTACGAGCAAGGTGCGAGCCCGGGAGGGTGCCGTGAGCAGGAATCGACCCGCACAGCGCTCCATTGCGCGGCTACTGCGCGCCCACGTGAGCAACTTTCGAGATGCGTAACGCATCCCGGCACCTACCGGTGGCGGCGGCGGCGACCGGCGGGTGTTGGCTTCGGGCGCTTCTCCTCGGTCCGGCGCGGCGGCGGGACGAACTTCTGGCGGCGGATCTCGTCGTTGGCGGCTGCGATCCTGGGCGGATAGCGGAAGAAGATCGCCCATGCGGCGATGGCCATCCCCGCGATGACCAGTGGCAGCAGCAGGATGAGCGGAACGCCGATGACCGTCAGCAGCGGCACGACGCCCCAGGTGACGACGATGGGCCAGAAGACCCACTCGTGGAGCTCGAGGATCACGGGGTAGCGGCGGTATCGGCGCTGCGCCAGCGAGTAGACGACGATCGCGCCGACGGCGATCAGGATGCCGGCCAGCCACATCCAGGTGAAGAGGTCGGGGAAGTTGGCGGGCGTGAACGGATCGGTCAGAACGGCCATCGGGCCGCGAGTCTAGCAGAGGCCCTGGAGGCCGATGCGGACCACGACCGGGCAGTGATCGCTGCCTCGCCAGCGCCCGTCAGTCCGGCCCGAGACCGGCTGGAGCTGCCCGGCCCCGAAGACCGCGTCGATCCGGAAGATCGGCGGCATCCATGGCACGGCGAGCGGTCGCCAGGTTCGACCGCTGCGTGCCGAAAGCGCCGTGAGCCCGTTCAGCGATGGATCGATCGTGTTGAAGTCGCCGCCGACGATCACTCGCTCACCGGCAGCCGCCCGTTCGCCCGCCCACGCGGCCACCGCGGCTCGCTGCGTCCGGCGACGCCCGAGCGTGCCGGGCCACGGCGGCGACATGAGATGGACCGTGGCGACGGTGATCGGTCCATCATCCAGCGCCAGCCGCGCCCACCCGAGCCGCGGCCGCTGGCCCTGGGCGACCCCTCCCTGCGCCGTGCCCGCCTCCTCATGCGTGAAGCGCGAGACAATCGCGATCCCCAGCGGCCAGGTGAGACAGGTCGGGTACTCGGGCAACGCGTCCCGGAGGCGCTGGCCCCGGACCTCCTGGAGCAGGAGAACATCCGCGCCCCACCCCCGCACGGCCTCGGGCAGGTCGATGCTGGCGGGATCACGACCCTGGATGTTCCAGCTGACGACGACGAGCTCGGCGACCATCGGCGCAGTCTGGCGGATCCGCGCCAGTGGCCGCGCGCGCGCCGGCCTGGCACGTGCCAGCCGTGCCAACGCACATCGCGCATCTATAATCGGCATCCCCGAGTCGCTCCGGCACCAGCACCACCCAGAGGTTGTCGATTGCGCGCCCTCCTCTCCGTCAGTGACCGTGAAGGCATCGTCGAGCTTGCCCGCGGCCTGCAAGACGCCGGATATGAGACCTTCGCCACCGATGGCACCCGCGCGCACCTGACCGATAGCGGCCTCGAGAACATCCGGCCCGTCAGCGACCTGACGGAGACGAACGAGATCCTCGGCGGCCGCGTCAAGACGCTCCACCCGAACATCTTTGCCGGGCTCCTCGCGCGACGCGATCAGGCGGAGCACATGCTCCAGCTCAGCGAACAGGCCATCGAGCCGATCGACATCGTCGTCGTCAACCTCTATCCGTTCGCCCAGACAGTGCGGGAGGCGGAGACGACCCTCGACCAGGCGCTCGAGCAGATCGACATCGGCGGCGTGGCGCTCCTGCGAGCAGCGGCCAAGAACTTTCCCGGCGTCGCGGCGGTCAGCAGCCCCACCCAGTACGCATCGGTCCTGCGCGACATCAAGACGCTCGGCAACATCAGTCCGGAGACCCGCCAGAAGCTCGCGGGGGAGGCGTTCGCCCTCACCGCCGCCTACGACGCGCAGATCGCGAGCTACCTCAACGCGGCGGCGGGCACGGTCTTCCCCAGCCGCCTCACCATGGTCGTCGAGAAGAAGGCCGACCTGCGGTACGGCGAGAACCCGCACCAGCTCGGCGCCTTCTACACCGATCCCGCCCATGCGGGCGGAAGCATCTCCGCCGCGCACCAGATCGCCGGCAAGGACCTCAGCTTCAACAACCTCCTGGACCTCGATGCCGCCTGGAGCATTGCGAGCGACTTCAAGACGCCGGCGGTGTGCATCGTCAAGCACGGCAATCCGTGCGGCCTGGCGAGCGTCGTCGACCTGGCGGAGGCGTTCCGCCTGGCACTCGAGGGTGACAGCGTCTCAGCCTACGGCGGGATCATCGGCGCCAACCGCGTCATCGACGAGCCGACCGCCCGCGCCATCCGCCCCGGCTTCTTCGAGGCCATCGTCGCCCCCGGCTACAGCCCCGAGGCGCTCGAGATCCTGCGCACGAAGCGCGGCTTCGAGATCGTGGAGGTGCCACCCACGGACTCGGAGGCAGACGAGCTCGGCATCGGCCAGTTCGACTTCAAGCGCATTGGCGGCGGGCTGCTGGTGCAGACGTTCGACAACCTGGAGGAGGACCGCGACAAGCTCCAGACCGTCACCCAGCGCCGGCCGACGCTGGAGGAGCTGACCGATCTCCTTTTCGCCTGGCGCGCGGTCCGGCACGTGAAGTCGAACGCCGTCGTCCTGGCCAAGAAGCACGCCATGGTCGGCATGGGCGCCGGCCAGCCGTCGCGAGTGGTGAGCGTCGAGGTGGCACTGCGCAAGGCGGGCGAACGGGCGCCGCTGTCCGTGATGGCGTCGGACGCCTACTTCCCGTTCCCGGACGGCATCCAGATCGCGGCGCAGGCCGGGGTGACGGCGATCATCCAGCCCGGCGGCAGCATCCGCGACGAGATGGCGATCGAGGTCGCCGACCGCCACCACATGGCCATGGTCTTCACCGGCCGCCGCCACTTCAAGCACTGAGCCGATGACCGAGAAGATCATCATCGCCGACGCGATCCGTGCCACCGAGGCCGGAGCCATCGCCGCCGCCCGCCTCATGGGACGTGGGGATCGGATGGGCGCGGACCAGGCCGCCGTCACCGCCATGCGCAAGGCGATGGACGACGCCGACATCAGCGGCACCATCGTCATCGGCGAGGGAGAGCGCGACAAGGCGCCGATGCTGTTCATCGGTGAGGAGGTCGGGAACCCCGACGCAGCGACCTCGGTGGACATCGCCGTGGATCCGCTGGAGGGCACGAACCTGGTCGCGACCGGATCGGCCAACGCCAGTGCGGTCCTCGCCGCGGCGGAGCCCGGTGGGCTCATGCACGCGCCGGACACGTATCTCCAGAAGCTCATCGTCGGGCCGCAGGCGGCGGGGAAGGTGAGCATCGACGACCCCGTCGAGAAGACGCTCCACACCGTCGCCAAGACGCTCGGCCGCGAGGTGTGGGACATCACCGTCGTGATCCTCGATCGCCCCCGGCATGTAGAGCTCATCGCCGCCGTGCGTGCCACGAACGCCCGCATCAAGCTCATCTCGGATGGCGACCTCACCGCCGCCATCTCGGTCGCCGTCTCAGGCACCGGCGTCCACGCCGTGATGGGCATCGGCGGCGCACCGGAGGGCGTCCTCTCCGCCGCCGCCCTGAAGTGCCTCGGCGGCGAGATCCAGGCGCGCTTCAAGTGGCGCTCGGACGAGGAGAAGGAGCGCGCGCGGAAGATGGGTGTCGACGTCGACGACACCGAGCGCGTGTACTTCACCGATGACCTGGCCTCGGGCGACAACGTGGTCTTCGCCGCCACCGGCGTCACCGATGGCGAGCTCCTGCGCGGCGTCCGCTTCTTCGGCGGCGGAGCCCGCACACACTCGCTGATGCTGTCCTACGCCGGCGGGCTCGTCCGGTTCATCGACACCGTCCACATGTGGGACGCCGGGAACCCGCCCAAGGTGCGCCTCTAGATCTCGAGCAGGGGGACCCCGTAGGCGGCAAGCCTCGCATCCCCCGTGGCGAGCGTCATCTCTTCGATTGCCGCCTGTGCCACGAGCATGCGGTCGAACGGGTCGCGGTGGTGCATCGGCAGGGCCGCCGCGGCGAGGGCATGTTCGGCCGTCACGTCGAGCGGGTAGACGCCGGACCGTTGGATGTGCAGCGGAATCTGCACGGATGGATTGCCCGTGTACTTCAGCTTGCCGGCCGAAGCCTTGATCGCCAGCTCCCAGACGGCAGCGGCAGAGAGATAGAGGTCGTTCGCCGGCTCCTCGAGCACCGACTTGTGCTCGTCACCGATGCGGCTGTTGCCGGTGATCATCCACAGCCACACGTGCGTGTCGAGCAGCAGCCTCACCGATAGAAGCCTTCGATGATCTCTTCCGGCGTGTCGTCGAAGTCATCGGCGATCCAGATCTGGCCGCTCGCGAACCCGAACTCTCGTTGCTCTCGCCGAAATGGGCTGAGGCGCGCGACCGGCTCCCCCGCTCGGCCGATGAGGATCTCCTCGCCGCGCTCAACCTCCTGGAGGAGCTTGGACAGGTTGGTCTTCGCTTCGTAGACGTTGACGATCCGAGGCATGAGTTCGCTCGAAGGTTAGTCTAGTCATCTGACTAGGTCAACCACCGCGCGTCATCCCTCCAGCGCCGCAGGGGCGCTCACCACGGCTTCTTCTGGCAGCCGGTCGCGATTTCGCAACCCCTCGACCAGGCGATATGCCGCCGGCACGACGATCAGGGTCAGGAACGTCGAGCTCAGCAGGCCGCCGATGACGACGGTCCCCAGCTCCGCGGCGATGATCGACCCCTCGTTGAACCCCGCCGCCAGTGGCACGAGGGCGAGGATCGTGGCGATGGCGGTCATGAGGATCGGCCGCACGCGGGTGTGGCCGCCCCGGATGAGCGCCTCCTTCAGCGGCACGCCCTCGGCGCGCAGCCGTTCCACGAGATCGAGCAGCACGATCGCGTTCGTGACGACGATTCCGATGAGCATGAGGAAGCCGATCAGCGCGCTGATCCCGATCGGCCGACCGGTGATGAGCAGCGCCGGAAACGCGCCGATGGTCGCCAGCGGCAGGCTGAAGAGGATGACGAAGGGGGTCACCAGCGACCCGAAGGCGAGCGCCAGCATGAGGTAGACGAGCAGGATCGCGACGGCCATGGCGGTGAAGAGGCCGCCGAACGCCTCGGCCTGCTGCTCGCTCACGCCGCCGATGGCGACGGTCACGCCTGATGGCAGCTCGTCGGCGGACTCGAGGCGCTCCAGCTCGGCACTGACTGCCGCCGACACCCCGCCGGTGTCGTCGCTCGTGATCTCGGCGCTCACCGTGGCCGAGGGCGTGGCGTTGACGCGGGAGATCGTGGCGCGGACCTCGACCTCGTGGATGTCCGCCACATCGCCGAGGGTGACACCCGGCCCGACGGGCACCGCGGCGAGCGCCTGCGGCGAGTCGATGGCGGCGGGATCGAAGCGGAGCAGGACGGTGACCGGCTCGCCGGCGCCCTCCGGCTGGATCGTCGTCACCGAGGTGGACGTGAGGGCGGCGCGCACGACGCCTCCAACCTGTCCGGCGGTGACCCCCGCGGCCGCCGCCCGATCGGCGTCGACGCGCACCTCGACGGTCGGCGCTGCGGCGACGAGGTCGCTCGTGACATTGGCGAGGCCATCGATGTCGCCGATAGCATCGACCACCGTCTCGGTCCCCGTCTCGACGGCGTCGGCATCGGGACCGCCCACGACCACGGCAAGGTTGCCGCCCGCAGCCGGCCCGGTGTTCTGCTGGACGACGGCACCCCAGCCATCGGTCTCGATCGCGCCGAGCGACTCCTCGAGGCGCCGCGCGGCTTCGGGCAGGTCGGACTCCTGGCCCAGCCGCACGAACATCGTCGCGGAGTTGGCGGCTCGTCCGGCCTGGGCCGAGATCAGCGTCCGGAAGCCGGTGTCCCCCTCGGGCGGCACGCTCGTCTGGACCAGCTCGACCTCGTCGTCGGTCAGGATGATCGCCTCCGCCTCGGCGGCAACGTCCCTCACCGCCTCGGACGTCGCTCCGGGCGGCGGCGAGACGGACACGACCAGGATCTTCTCCGAGCCGGAGTTGATGAACGCCGTCGGCAGCAGCGGCACCAGGAACAGCGAGCCGACGAACAGCGCGAGCGCTCCCAGGACCGTCGCGAGCGACGTCCATCGGCTTCGCAGGACCGCGCGAATGGTCGGGTCGTAGAGCCGGACCCAGATTGATCGCCTCGGCTCACCGGCCTCGTCCATGGCGCCGGAGGGCCGGCGGACTAGGAAGTAGCCGAGCACCGGGACGACGGTCAGCGCGACAAGGAGCGAGGCCAGGAGCGCGAAGGTCACGGTCAGCGCGAACGGCAAGAAGAACTGGCTGATCAGGCCGCCCGCGAAGCCGAGCGGCAGGAAGACGGCGACCGTGGTCAGCGTACTCCACGTGATCGCGCCCGCCACCTCTGCCGGGCCGCGCAGGACGGCCGTCTTTCGGTCTTCGCCCATGGCGCGATGGCGGTAGATGTTCTCGAGCACGACGATCGAGTCGTCGACGACACGGCCCACGGCGACCGCTAGGCCGCCCAGGGTCATGATGTTCATCGTGATGCCCGTGACCTGCATGAGGACCAGGGCCACGAGCAGTGAGAGCGGGATGCTCATCGCGGCGACGAACGTCGAGCGCAGGCTGCCCAGGAAAGCGAAGATCGTCAGGACGGCGAAGACCGCACCGAGGCCGCCCTCGCGGAGGAGGCCGTCGCGGGACTCGATGATGAAGTCGGACTGGTCGGAGACGCGCAGGATGTCGAGGTCGCCATCGGTCTGGGCGAGGATCTCGTCGAGCGCGGCATTGACCGCCTCCGAGACTTCGACCGTGTTCGCCGATGCGATCTTGCTGACCGTCAGGCTGAGCGCCTCGCTGCCGTTGATGCGGGCGTAGCCGGTCGTGGCGCGCTCCGCCTCCTCGACCGTGGCCAGGTCGCCGAGCGTCACCGGGACCGGGGTGCCGGACGCCTGGTTCAAGCCCACGACGATCGCCTCCAGCTCCTCGGGCGAGGTGATCTCGCCGATCACCGTCACGGGGATCGACTGATCCGCGGAGGGGAGCTCGCCGGCGGGGACGGTGACGCCGCTGGCCGCGAGTGCGGCCTGGATCTGCGCGTATGCGACCCCGGACTGGGCCAGCGCGGCCGGGTCGAGCGTGATCGTCACCTCGTCGTCGAGGCCGCCGGTGATCTCGACGTCGGCCACGCCGGAGATTCCCTCAAGCTCGGGCACGATCTCGTTGGCGGCGATGTCGCCGAGCTCGGAGAGCGTCGCAGTCTGGGAGCTGATGGCGGCGATGACGACCGGAGAGGCGTTGATGTTCAGCGCGGAGACGTTCGGGTCGACGGACTCGGGCAGCGTCAGCGCGGCGATCGCCTCCTCCATCGCCGCCGTGGCCTCGTCCACATCGGTGCCGTACTCGAACTGGGCGGTGATGAAGCCGATGGAGTTGGCCGACGTCGACCGAACCTGGTCGATGCCCGCGACCGACTGCACGGCGCGCTCGATGGGCGCCACGACCTGGTCGGCCACATCGTCGGCCGACGCGCCGGGGAACGGCGCGATGACGGTCGCGACCGGGAACGAGACGTCGGGCAGGAGCTCCTGCTTGAGGCTGCCCCATGAAGCGATGCCGAAGGCGAAGAGCGCCGCAGCGATGAGGAGCGTGACGCTGCGTCGGTCGACGGCAGCTCGGGTGAGCCAGGTCATTGGGGGTTCGTCTCCGTTGGCATCTCGCTCGCGGCCGCGGTCATGAGGCGGATGGCGCGTTCGATGGTTTCGATGTCCTCGATGCTCTCGAGGCGGGACAGCAGCATGCGGAGCCGGTCGCGGTTCAGTTCGCTCATCGCCTGGATCTGCTCCATGGCCGTCGGCGTTGCGCGTACCAGGACCTGGCGCCGGTTCGACGGATCCTCGAAGCGATCGAGCAGGTCCAGCTGGACCAGCCGATCGACGAGGCCGCTCGTCGTCGAGGGAGCCGTGCCCATCCGGGTGGCGAGGTCCGTCATGCGGGTCGGTCCTGAGGCCGCGACCAGGTAGATCGCCTTCAGCTGCGCGAGCGTCAGGCTCAGCTCGATCAGCTCCGGCGCATGGAGCGCGGAGATTTCACGCTGAAAGTCATCGAACGCGCCCATGACGCGCTCGATCGCCTTCTCCGTTCGTGGGTTCGTAATGTTCGG
>DASUFJ010000134.1:0-7032 GCA_036274575.1 Candidatus Limnocylindria bacterium | reverse complement strand
CGCTTGACGGTGTTCACGTGCAGGTGCAGCATCTCGGCGACCTCGGCCGCCGTGAGCAGCTTCCCGACCTCGTTCGTCATCATCGCTTGCGTTCGGTCCTCGTGGTGTGGGCACTCACACGTGCCGTCCGCACAGGGCAGGTGCGGTAGGAGCGGCTCGTGGTCGGATAGTAAGGTTGCGGTGCTCTCGGCCCGCCCAGTACGTTCAGGTCACCCCCGGCAGTACTTCCGTCGATGACTTCTGACGACCTCCCACCCGATGTGCGGCGGCTGCTCGACGAGCGGACCCAGGCCCGCGACGCCCGCGACTGGGCTCGTGCCGACGCGATCCGCGACGAGCTCCACGACCTCGGCTGGCAGGCCGAGGACGGACCCTCCGGGTCCACCGCGCGACCCATCCTCGCCGCGCCGCCCGACGCGGAGGCGCCCGTCGATCGACCGGCGAGGATCGCCGCCTCGCTCCAGGTCGCCGCAGAGGACCATCCCGACGATCTCGAGCGCTTCCTCCGCGGGCTGTCCGGGTTCCCCCCCGGCGTCGGCTGGGAGCTGGTCGTCGTCGCGAATGCACCGAGCTTCGCCCTGGACGAGGTCCTTGGCGCGGTGACCCTGCCGCTGGAGCCGATCGTCGTCGAGACCGATGACCGGCTGGGGTGGGCCGATGCCCGGACGCTCAGCCTGCGGCACTCATCCGGCGAGATCACCGTGCTGCTCGACACCTCGCTCGAGCCGACCGGCGACTTCCTGACGCCGCTGCTCGCCGCCTTCAACGATCCGACCGTCGGCATAGCCGGTGGGTGGGGCGTGGCGAGCGCTGACGGTCGCGAGTTTCAGGACGCGCCGCCCGGCGAGGTCGAAGCGATCGAGGCGTACTGCCTCGCCATTCGCCGCGAGGCGCTCCGGACCGTCGGTGGCTTCGATCCGCGGTTCCGCTTCTACCGCAACGCGGACCTCGATCTCAGCTTCGCCGTGCGTGACGCCGGATGGCGGGCCGTGCGGACCCAGCCGCTGCCCTTCGAGCGCCACGAGCACCGTGGCTGGAGCTCGGTCACGCCGGAGGAGCGCGATCGGCTCAGCAGGCGCAACTTCTATCGCTTTCTCGACCACTGGGGCGACCGCCGCGACCTCCTGCTGCACCCCGCACCGGACCGATGACGCCGCATCGGGTCGTGGTCTGGCCGTGGCTGCGGCGGATCGGCGGCCGGGTCCTGCCGGACTGGCTGGCGATCACGCTGGGCAACGCGATCTTCGCTTGGCGTCCACTGAGCGAGGCCGAGCTGGCCCACGAGCTCGAGCACGTCCACCAGTGGCGCTCTGGCGGCCTCCGCTTCCCGCTCGCGTATCTTGCCGAATCGGTCCGGGCCGTTCGTTCAGGGAAGCGCTGGTACCACGACAACCGCTTCGAGGCCGATGCGCGCGCCGCCTCGGCGCGCGTCACCCGACGTTGACGGCACGGGGCCGGGGCCGATGGCCCTCGAGGCAGGTGCATCCCGTGGGGCCGACCGCGGCCGAGTGACGCGTCGCGGCAGGAAGGACGAACCCGTCCCCAGCCTCCAGCGTGACCGGCTCCTCCTCAGGACCGACGAGGAACGTGATCGACCCTTCGGCGCAGACGAGGAGCTTCGTCGTCGCGTGCTCGTGCGCGGCATATCGGTCGCCGGGTCCGTTCGACCAGGCGTATGGGTCAACGCCGGCACGCCGGAGCGCCTCTCGCGCGCCGGCGACGCCCGGCTCCGCGTGCAGCCGTTCGAGTGGCGGCGCGCTCAATCGACGAGCAGGGCGGCGCGCTGGATCAGGAGGTCGCCATCGCGCAGGCTGACGCTGATCACCTGGTCGAGCGGCGCGAGCCACGGACCGACCTCGTCGCCCATCATCGGGCCGGCGACCTCCTCGAACGCGGCCGCTGTGCCGGCGAGATCGAGCCAGACGATCGACGCGCTCTTCGGCCCGCCCATCTCGGCCACCGCGTCGCTGAAGCGTTGCGACGAGGCCAGCGAGTCGGCCGGGTCAAGGCCCAGGGCGCGAGGCACGAAGTCCTCCCCCACGCCGACCAGGACGCGGTCATCGGCGATGGCGTACTGGACGGCGAGCCCGCTGGGGACGCCGAGCATCTCCATGCCGGCGTCGGCGGGCGCCTCCCACCGGATGGTCGTGACGGTCGTGCCGTTGATCTCCTCCTCCGCGACGGCGATCCCCATCGAGGGGTCCAGCATCGCCAGGCCGGCGAACGTGGCGAGCTGATCGAGCCTCCGCTGCGCCACGTCGACGTCAGTGGGCACGAGCACCATCCCCCCGTACACGGCGCCGTCCGCCCAGCCGATGGATACGGCGCCGTCGCCGATCCACTCGACCAGCTCCTCAAGCTCGGCGCCCAGGGCGGATTCCGCGGTGCCGAGCGCCTCCTGGCCCTCCGGCGTCTGCGCGGCGACCTCCTTGATCTGCGCGATGACGGCGCCCATGCTCCACCCGATGTCGCCCGCCTCGCTGTAGTACAGCGCGTCGCCCGGCACCTCATCGGCAAGGCCGCGATCGGCATTCGTGACCTCGAAGGGGCCGGTCGGCGCCGAGCTGATGGCGTCGAGCGCCATGCGGTCGCCGGCGGCGCTCAGCGCCATCGCACCGCGCAGCGACTGGTGCTCGAGCAGGTTGCCCAGGAACGCGGCGGACCCCGGATCCTCGGTCTCGGCGGCCTCGAGTGCCCTCGCCATCAGATCGGTCATGTCGTAGCTGACGAACGCGAGCCAGTCCGCGGGCAGCGACGGTGACTCCGGCGCACGTTCGTCGACGGCGGCGAGGCTGGCGCCGCCGGCGGCATGCGTGTCGATCGCGGTCGCGACGACGGCGGTATCGGTGCCGACGATGAGCTGGTCGTCGGTCAGCGCGAACGCTCCGTCCCCGACCTCGTCCGAGGTTCGGATGACGACACCCGCGTGGTCGACAGTCGTGAAGGCCGGCGCGTCTGGCTGTGCCAGGAGTCGAGTGATCGACGCTTCCGCGGCAGCCGAGTCGCTGACGCCGGCCATGACGACCGTGGGCGGCGCGCCCGTCGTGGATGCCGGATCCATCGGCACGTCGAGCACGGCGATGGCGATGCGGCCGTCGAACCACGGATCGATGTCCTCCGACCAGCTGAGCTCCGCGCCCTCGGCCGATATCGCCTCGTCGAGGTGCTCGGCCATCTGGTCGACGAGCGGCCGCTCCAGGTCGAGGCCCTCGATCGGCGGGAAGTGGCCAAGGAGCTCGCGCAGCGCGGCATCCTGGGCGGCGGAGGGCTCGATGCGAATCTCGACGTAGAAGGGGGCCGAGGCCGGGACGTAGCCGGCGGCGGAGCCGAGCACCGACGATCGGGCATTGAGCAGGAAGCTGCCCAGCGTAACGCCGATGCCGAGGGCGAGCGCCGCGACGACGGCGATGGTGACGACACGCCATGGGCGCAGCGACGTCGAGGGGTTGACGGACGTGGACACGTGGGCAGGCCTCCCCTTGACACTCCGGCGCTCGGTGACCGGAGAACCGGGTCAGGGTACGTCGAACGCGGCGGTCGCGCACGGCGACGATCGGCTCAGTACCTGCCTCCCGCGCCGGCGTCGCCGCTGATGCGCTGGGCGAGGTAAACCGGGATCGTCGATACCAGGATGAGGATGAGCGCAACGACGTTCACGACCGGCAGCGCGTTGGGCCGCTGGATGGCGGAGAAGATCCAGATCGGGATGGTCTGCGTGCCGGGACCGGCAGTGAAGTTGGTCACGATGATCTCGTCGAAGGAGAGGGCGAAGGCGAGCAGCGCCCCCGACAGCAGTGCCGTGCCCATGCCAGGCAGGGTGATCCGACGGAAGGTCGACCAGGTGTCGGCTCCGAGATCGGCCGACGCCTCCTCCGGGCTCCGGGGGAGGCGCCGAAGGCGCGCCACGACGTTGTTGTAGGCGATGACCACGCAGAAGGTGGCGTGGCCCACGACGATCGTCGCCAGGCCGAAATCGATCCCGACCGTCTGGAACGTCGTGCGGAGGGCGATGCCGGTCACGACGCCGGGCAGGGCGATCGGGAGGACGAAGAGGAACGAGATCGTGTCGCGACCGAAGAAGCTGAACCGATGGACCGCGAGGGACGCGAGGGTACCGAGCACGAGCGCGATGCTCGTGGCGCCCGTCGCGGCGAGCACCGAGTTCACGAACGCGCGCCGGACCGCCTCGTTCCCCGCCGCCTCGGCGAACCAGTGGAGCGAGAACGCCGTGGGCGGCCACGCCTGCGATCGACTCTCGTTGAACGCGTAGATAGCGAGGATCACGAGCGGCAGGTACAGAAAGGCGAGGACGAGCCCGGTCGCCACGCGCAGTCCGACGCGTACCCAGGGCGATTCGTTCATCGGCCGCGCGTCACAGTGACTCGAAGGCGCCAAGACGCCGGGCGATGATGAGGTAGACGGTCATGATCGCGATGGGGATGAGGGCGTACGCGGCCGCGAGCGGAAGGTCGCCCAGGCTCGAGTTGTCGTAGATGACGTTGCCGATGAACTTCGCATCGGCGACGAGGTCCGGCGTGATGTAGTCCCCCAACGTCAGCGAGAACGTGAAGATCGAGCCCGCGACCAGGGCGGGGAAGACGAGCGGCAGGATCACCCGACGGAACGTCGCCCACCCGCGCCCGCCGAGGTCGGCGGAGGCCTCGAGCAGCGACCCGGGAATGCGTTCGAATCCGGCGTACACCGGCAGCACCATGTAGGGCAGCCAGAGATAGCTGAGAACGAGCCATGCGTTCAGGATCTGGCCGAGGCCGGGGGCATCGATCCCCAGCGGGGTGAGGATCCACTCCAGGAATCCGTTCTCCTGGAGGATCGTGCGCCAGGCGTAGACCTTCACGAGGTATGCCGCCCAGAGCGGCATGAGGACCGCGATGACGAGGATGCGTCGCGTGCGACGGGAGGCGACGCGGGCCATGTAATACGCGATGGGGATCGCGAGCAGGGCATCGGTGAGGGTCACGGCGATCGCAACGACCAGCGTCCGCACCGCGATGGTGCGATACACGGGGTTCGTGGCGATCGACTCGAAGGCGTCCAGGCTCCACTGGAAGGGCAGGACCTGTCCGGTGAAGCTGTCGGTGTCCCAGAACGCACTCAGCAGGAGGATGAACAGGGAGCCGAGGTAGACGAGGACCATCCACGCCAGCGGCGCCAGGAGAAGCAGACGGAGCTGCGTTCGGGGCCGCGCGTGGAGCCAGCCGGCCAGGCGACGCCCGCGGCCGACGGACGCGGTGGGGACGCTGGGTGCGGGCGATCGGCTCATCGGTTCAGGGCCAACGGGTCGATGCTCCCCGGGAACGGATCCCCGGGGAGCATCGTGTCTCGCGAGTGGTCGGCCGGATCACCCGCCGCGGAGCGTGGTCCAGGCGTTGACCCAGTCTTCCTGCGTGACGCACGTCGTGGCGTCATCGTCGTCCGCGCAGTCCTCCTGCGGAGTCGCCCAGTAGTGGACGCGGTCGAAGTACTCCTCATCGGTGGCGTGGAAGGTCTCGCAATGGCCTGGCGACAGCGCCTCGGCGGCCTCGCAGGCCGCCTCGCTGGTCGGTGCCTCGCCGAACCAGACCGTGGCCTGGGCGCTCGCATCCGGCGACATCATGTGGTCCATCCACATCAGCATGCAGTTCGGATGCTCGGCCTCCGAGTACATCATCCAGGTGTCGGACCAGCCGGTGCTGCCCTCGTCGGGAAGCGTCGACTCGACGGTGGCGCCGGTGATGTTGTTCACCTGGTACTGCCAGGTCGTGCCGACGGAGACGTCGCCCGAGTCGAACGAGGCGATCTGGTCCGCCGCGGTGCCCCAGTACAGCGGATCGTTCGCATCGAGATCCTCGAGCAGCGCGATCGCGGCGTCGAACTGCTCCTGGTTCAGCTGGTACGGATCCTCGATGCCCAGGTCCGGCTGGGCGTTCATCAGGTGCAGGGCCGCATCGGCGATGAAGATCGAGGAGTCGTAGATGCTGATGTCGCCGGCATGGTCGGCGCCGTTCTCCCAGATCACGTCCCAGCTCGTCGGTGCCTCGGTGATGGTCTCCGTGTTCCAGGCGAGCACGTTCGCGCCACGGCCATGCGGGACGCCGTAGTTGACGCCATCGACGGTGTTGTGCGGGAGATCCTTGAGCGAGTCGAAGACAGCTTCGTAGTTCTCGAAGACGTCCGTGTTGATCGGCGCCGCGAGACCGCTGGCGATGAGTCGCGTCGTCGCGTCTCCCGAGGCCGAGATGCCGTCGTACTCGCCGGACTGGATGAGAGAGACCCCGTTGTTCGAGTCGCTCATGTCCTGCGTGGTCACGATGCAGCCGGTCTCCTCCTCGAACGGCGTGACCCAGTCGTACGCGGGGTCGTTCTCGCCGCGCTCGGCGTAGCCGGTCCAGATGACGAGGTTGAGCGCGCCCTCGCCCTCACCGATCTCGTCGATCGTCTGGCCGCCGGACGGCGACCCACTGTCTCCGCCGCACGCGGCAAGGACGAGGGCCAGGGTGGCGATCCCCGCCGGGATGCGCAGTTTCCTCATGGATGGTTCCCTTCCTCCGATTCCCCCACTGGTTCCTCGCTCGTGGCGAGGCTCAACACGTGGTGGCGTTTCCACACGAGCCGGACCGATCGACCCCGCGCGTCAAGCGCCTCGGTCGACGAGGTCCGGAGGTTCTGCTGGGTGACGACGAGCTCGCTGCCCGTCTCGAGCGCGACGATGTAGCGCGTATCGGGACCGATGTAGACGACATCCCGGATGGTCCCCAGCGCAGATCCCTCATCGCCGCCCGGCGTCTCTGACGGATCGCCGATGCGGATCTTCTCCGGGCGGACCGTGAACACCCCGTCGCGGCCGATGACGGCGCGCGCGGTCTCGCCGGTGAGCAGGTTGGACGTGCCCACGAACCCGGCGACGAACGTGCTCGCCGGATGCTCGTAGACGTCGGCCGGCGTGCCGACCTGCTCGACGCGCCCGGCGTTGAACACCGCCAGGCGGTCGCTCATGGTGAGCGCCTCCTCCTGGTCGTGGGTGACGTAGACGAA
>DASUFJ010000133.1:0-8212 GCA_036274575.1 Candidatus Limnocylindria bacterium | reverse complement strand
CGATGAAACGAGTGGTGTTTCGGCCCTTGAGCTCATCGACCGTTCCTCGGAGCGAGAGCTCGCCGGAATCCTCGCGACGTTTGGTGAAGAACGCCGTGCAGGCCGCATCGCGAAGGCGATCCTGGCGGCGCGTGCGGAGGGCCGTCTCGTGACCGCCGCCGACCTCGCCGACGTCATCGCCAGCGCCGCGCCATCCCGCCCCGGCAGCGCCGACGCGGGCCGCATCCACCCGGCCACGCGCGCATTCCAGGCGCTGCGGGTCGCCGTGAACCGTGAGGTCGAGGTGCTCTCCTCGGGCCTCGCCGGCGCCCTCGCCGCCCTCGGCCCGGGCGGCCGCATGGCGGTCATCAGCTACCACAGCCTCGAGGATCGGATCGTCAAGCGCTTCATCGCGCGCGAGAGCCGCGACTGCATCGAGGAGCCGATGCCCCCGGTCTGCACCTGCGGCCACCGAGCGCAGCTTCGCCCGATCACCAAGGGCGTCATCACCCCGGGCAGCGATGAGGTCCGGCGGAACCGCCGCGCACGCAGCGCGAAGCTGCGCGTCGCCGAGAAGCTCGCCTAGGCGGGCAGGAGCAGGAGGGCACCGATGAGCAAGGGACGTTCCCGCCACCAGGCGAGCCGACGCCGCATGTACTCGGCCCGCCAGCGCGACCTCCGCGAGCGCCGGTTGCACGCCGCGCGTGAGGAGGCCTACTGGCTCAGCGACCAGGTCGCGGCCATCGAGATCGAGGAGGGCCTCGACTTCGAGGCTCCGACGACGTTCGCCACGACCCGCCGCCGCGCGACGGCGGCCTGATCGACCGAGCACGAGACGATGGCGGTCATTGGCGCGCGACCCGCAACCGGCCCCTGGTTCCTGGGTGGCCGCCGCCGGCCGCGCCCCCGGACGCGGCCGCAGCCGATTCGACGACGCCGCGGTCGGTTCACGGCACGCGCCGTCTCGGCCGTCGACGTCCGGCCGTTTCTCGTGGTGATCGCCATCGCCGCGGCGTTGGCCCTCTTCTACCTCAGCCAGTCGACGCGGGTGGCGGCGACCGGCTACGAGATCGATGCGCTCGAGGCGAAGCTCGCCGATCAGCGCGCCCAGCAGCAGCAGCTCATCTGGGCGATCGGGCAGGCCCGATCGCCCGCGGAGATCACCCGCCGCGCGACCCGGGAGCTCCATCTCGTCCAGCTCGACGACGGGGCCGTGACGTTTGCCCAGCCCACGGACGAACCAGCCGATTGATCTAGATCCGCGGCCGGAACGCGGTCGCCAGCAACGGAGACATACATGCTCGCCAGGACCGACAGCCGTGCCCGCGCACTGGTCCTTCTGATCGTCGCCGCGGTCGCCGCGACGGCGATCGGCGCACGGCTGGCCTGGTGGCAGATCGCCCAGCAGGGCCATCTCGCGGAGCTGGCGCTCCACCAGCTGGCCCAGAACGAGGCGCTTCCCGCCGAGCGCGGGGAGATCGCGGACGTCAATGGGGAGCTCCTGGCGACGTCGGTCCAGCTGCAGTCGGTCTTCGCCACGCCGCCGACCGTCGAGGACCCGGGGCTGGCGGCCACGATCCTCGCGTCGGTCCTCGACATGCCGGAGGACGAGCTCCGCGAGCGGCTCGGCGGAGACCAGCCGTGGGTCTGGCTGGAGCGGCGCGTCGCTCCCGAGGTCGCCGAACGGATCCGTTCGCTCCAGCTGCGCGGCATCGGCATGCTGCCGGAGACGAAGCGCGTCTACCCGGTCGAGGGCGTGGGCGCCGACACGACGATCGCGGCGCAGCTCATCGGCTTCGTGGACGTGGACGGGCGAGGCCAGTACGGCGTCGAGGGCAACGAGAACGCGCTGCTGGCCGGGACGCCGGGAACAGTCACCGCCCAGGAGGACGTCATCGGTCGCCGCATCGCCGACTCGGCGACGTTGCTGCGCGAGCCGCTCGACGGGTCGGACCTGCGACTGACCATCGACGCCGGCGTGCAGCATCTCCTGGAGCAGGAGATGTGGTCGACCTACACGAAGAACCACGCCGCCGGCGTCACCGGCCTGGTGATGGATGCCGAGACCGGCGAGATCGTGGCCATGGCGAGCTACCCGTCCTATGACGCCAACGACTTCGCCACCACCGACGGCGAGCTGTTCGCGAATCCGGCAATCGCGCGCCAGTACGAGCCTGGGTCGGTCATGAAGGCCTTCACCATCGCCGCGGCCCTCGACGCGGACAAGATCACGACGGAGGACACGTTCCTCGACGACAACAACCTGCGGATCGGCAACATCCGCATCCAGAACGCCGACCGCTACGACCATCCGTGGGGCCACGGCAAGATCACCCCGGCCGAGGTCCTGGCGCTCTCGAACAACGTCGGCGCCGCGAAGATCGGGCTCACCCTCGGCCGCCAGAACCTGTACCAGGCGTTCCGCCGCTTCGGCTTCGGACAGCCGACGGGAATCGACCTGGCGGGCGAGGCGAGCGGCGTGCTGTGGGATCCCGACGGGCCGAACGCGTCCGGGGACCTGACGGCGGCCCAGAACGCCTTCGGCCAGGGGCTCAGCCTCACGGCCGTCCAGCTCGTGACGGGCTACGCCTCGTTCGCCAACGGTGGGCTGCTCGTGACGCCGCACGTCGTGTCCGGCTGGACCGATCCCGACGGCAGTACCCATGACGTCAGCCAGCCGCCTGCGGAACGGATCATGCGCGAGGAGACGGCCGACACGATGGTCGAGCTGCTCACCAACTCCGTCGACAACGGCATCGCCAGCGGGGCGTCGCTGCCCGGCTATACGGTGGCGGGCAAGACCGGGACGGCGCAGATCGCCGGTCCGGTGGACGTCAAGGATGCCGACGGTCGCACGGTCACGGTGTGGCGCTACATCGACGGTTGGGTCGACTCGAGCTTCGTCGGCTTCCTGCCGGCGAGTGACAGGAAGCTCGTCGCCCTCGTCCTCATCCATCGGCCGGCGGTGTGGGGCCGCTATCGCATGGCTGAGCGCCCGGAGACGGTCTACGCGCGGCTCATGCCCCAGATCCTCGACTACCTGGCGATCGCCCCCGACCGCCCCCTCGAACCGGTTGCCAAGCCATGAGACTGCTAGACTCGCCGCTCGTCCGACACGCGCAGGAAGAGGCTGCCACGATCCGACTCGATGACCTGCTGGCCGCCGTGGGCGGCCGTCTCATCGGATCGGGGGCATCGGCCGTTCCCATCAGCGGCGCCTCAGTCGACTCCCGAAACGTCACTCCCGGCTCGATCTTCGTGGCGCTCCACGGTGAGCGCGTCGACGGCCACGCCTTCGTCGCGAATGCGCTCCGCGCCGGAGCCGTTGCGGCCATCGTCGAGCGGCCGGTTGAGCTGCCGGCGGGTCTCGACGCGCCGCAGGTCGTGGTGCCCGACTCGCTCCGCGCGCTCCAGGACCTCGCCGCTTGGTGGCGGGCGAGGCACGCGGTGCGCGTCGTCGGCATCACCGGCTCGACCGGCAAGACGATCGCCAAGGAGATCGTGGCCGACGTCCTCTCGCGCGGCCTCACCACCCTCCGCAACGAGGGCAACCTCAACTCGGAGACCGGTCTGCCGATGACGCTCCTCCGGCTCGGATCCGAGCACGAGGCGGCCGTCCTCGAGATGAGCATGTACACCGTCGGCGAGATCGCCCGTCTGGCCGAGATCGCGCAGCCCGAGATCGGGGTCGTCCTCGCCGTCCATCCCACCCATCTCGAGCGCGCCGGCAGCATCGAGCGCATCGCCGAGGCCAAGTCGGAGCTGCCCCGCGCCCTGCCACGGGACGGCCTGGCGGTCCTCAACGCCGACGACCCGCGGGTCGCGGCCATGCGCGACGTGACCCCCGCGGCGGTGGCGACATTCGGGCTTGGCGCCGATGCCGATGTGCGGGCCACCGACGTCGTGAGCAGTGGGCTCGAGGGGACCGAGTTCACGCTGGTGGCGCCCTGGGGCTCGCGACGGCTGCGGAGCGCGACGCCGGGCCGCCACCTCATTCCGCATGCCCTCGCCGCGGCGGCCGTCGCCGAGCGGTTGGGCATCGGGCTGGACGAGGTGGAGCGGGCCCTGGCGGCCGGCAGCCATGCCGGGCACCGGATGGCGGTCCTCGAGGCGCGCTCCGGCGCGACCCTGGTCGACGACACCTACAACGCGTCGCCGGTGAGCGTCGCGGCCGCGCTCGAATTTCTCAGTGAGACACCGGTGCGGGCGGGCGGGCGGCGCATCGCCGTGCTGGGCGACATGCTCGAGCTGGGGCCCGATGAGGAGCGGCTCCATCGCGAGATCGGCGCGCGGGCCGCATCGGCTGCCGACGCCATCGTGACGGTCGGCGGCCGCGGTCGCTGGATCGCCGATGGCGCGCGATCGGCCGGCGCGAGGCTCCTCCACGAGACCGACGACCCGGCCGACGCGGTGGCCGTCCTCGAACGGGAGCTGGCGCCCGGACCGGCCGACCTCGTGCTGCTCAAGGCATCGCGCGGCATCGGTCTGGATCAGGCGGTCGACCTCCTGGCGGGCGCTGCGCGATGAGTTTGGTCTCGATCGTCATCGCCCTGCTCCTCGCCTTCGCCGGGGTCGTCATCCTCGGCCCGATCTACATCAGCCTGCTTCAGCGCCTCGGCTACGGGAAGCAGATCCGCACCGACGGGCCCGAAGCGCACTACGGGAAGGCAGGGACGCCGACCATGGGCGGGATGCTGATGGTGCTCGTCGTCCTCTTCCTGGCGATGGCGCTGCGCATCGAGGACGCGGCGACGATGACGCCGATGCTGACGCTCATGGGAGTCGGGGTGCTCGGCGCGATCGACGACTTCGTGAACGTGCGCACCGGCTTCGGGATGCGCGGTCGCTGGAAGCTCGTCTGGCAGACCGTCGTCGCCATCCTCGCCGCGTTCTACATCTGGCGCCACTTCCAGCTTGAGGCGATCAACATCCCGCTGGTCGGCCAGTACGTGATCCCGCCCCTGCTCCTCATCGGCTTCATCGCCTTCGTCATCGTCGGCACCAGCAACGCGGTGAACCTGACCGATGGGCTGGACGGTCTCGCGGGCGGCGTCCTCATCTTCAGCTTCGTCGCCTACCTCCTCATCAGCCTGGTCCCGGTGGCGGACGTCAAGGCCGCGCAGCCGAATCTCGCCATCTTCTGCGCGCTCGTCATCGGCGCCCTCATGGGCTTCCTCTGGTTCAACGTCCACCCGGCGCAGATCTTCATGGGCGACTCGGGGGCGCTCAGCCTGGGTGCCACGCTGGCCGTCGTCGCCACCGTGAACGGCCAGCTGCCGCTCCTGGCGGTCGTGGGGATCGTGTTCTTCGCGGTCATCATGAGCGTCGTCCTCCAGGTCCTCTCCTTCCGGCTGCTCGGGCGGCGCCTCTTCCGGATCGCCCCGCTGCATCACCACTTCGAGCTCATCGGCTGGGCGGAGGAGAAGATCACGCTGCGCTTCTGGATCGTGGCCGCACTGGCCGGCCTGCTCGGGTTCAGCCTCTTCCTGGCCAGCGTGAACGGGCTGTAAGGCGGACCGATGATGACCGCATCGAGCATGCACATCCGCAGCGTCGATGACCTGCGAGGCCGCAACGCGGTGGTCCTCGGCCTTGCGCGCTCCGGCATCGCCGCCAGCCGCTTCCTGGCCGATGCGGGCGCCGAGGTCACCGCCTACGATCGCCGCTCCCCGGGCGACCTGGCCGACGCGATTGCCATGCTCGAGGGGCGTTCGATCCGATTGGCCCTGGGCGTCGACGAGGCGGAGGCGACGCGGCTGCTCGCCGGCGCCGACCTCCTCGTCACGAGCCCGTCGGTCTCGGCGCGGTTCCCGACGACGGACGCGTGGCTCCGGACGGCACTTGTCGAGGCCGAGTCGCGAGGCGCCGAGCTCGTCAGCGAGGTGGACCTCTTCCTTCGCCTCACTCGCGCCAGGATCCTCGGCGTCACCGGCACGAAGGGGAAGACGACCACCGCATCGCTGCTGGCGGCCATCCTGGAGGCGGCGGGCGTGCCGGCCGTCCTGGGCGGAAACATCGGCACGCCGCTGGTCGAGCGATCCCTGGAGCTCGCGCCCGATACATGGGCCATCCTCGAGCTCAGCGAACTCCAGCTGCCGACCATCACCCGCGGTGCCGACGTCGCCCTGTACACGAATATCGGCGCCGACCACCTCGACCGCCACGGCTCCGTGGAGGCGTACCGGGCCGTCAAGGCGCGGCTGGCCGAGCTCACGGTGCCGGATGGTCGCGTGGTCCTGAACCGCGACGACGCCGGTTGCCGCGCCCTGGGCGACCGCCTTCCGGGCTCGAGCGTCGCGTGGTACGGGGAGACGCGTCCGGGCGTCGGCCGCGACGAGGCATGGGTCGAGGACGGCTGGCTGACCGTCTCCGGCGCGCGACTGCTGCCGTCCGATGAGGTCCCGCTGCCTGGACGCCACATGCGCGCCAACGTGCTGGGGGCGACGCTCGCCGCGTCACTCGCCGGTGCGGCGGGGCCGGCCGTGGCCGATGCCATCCGCGGATTCCCGGGCGTGCCGCATCGCCTCGAGCTCGTGGCCGAGCGTGACGGCGTGCGCTGGGTGAACGACTCGCAGGCCACGATCCCGGTCGCGGCCATCGCCGGATTGCAGGCGTTCGACGCGCCGATCGTGCTCATCGCCGGCGGACGTGGCAAGGGCCTCGACTACGCCGCCTTCGCCGACGCGATCGCAGCACGCGCTCGCGCCGCGATCCTGATCGGGGAGAGCGCGGACGAGATCGCGGCGCTCGTGGGCGCGCGGGTGACCGTCCGACGGGCCGCGACGATGGACGACGCGGTCGCCGGCGCCGCCGACCTCGCCCAGCCGGGGGACGTCGTGCTCCTCTCGCCGGCCGCGGCGAGCTTCGACATGTTCGTCGACTACGCCGCCCGCGGCGACGCGTTCCGCTCCGCGGTCGAGGCCCGGGAGGCGGACCGATGACCGCTGCGGTGACCGTAGCCGCGACGGCGCGGAAGGGCACGACCCGCGGCGTCGCGCGGGGCGGGGTCCGGCGCGAGCGCCACGATCCGGCGTACGCGCTGCTCCTGGCCGCGATGGCGCTCACCGCCATCGGCATCGTCATGGTCTACTCGGCCTCGAGCGTCCGCTCCTACTTCAACAATGCCGATCCGGCGGCCCAGGGACTCGAGCAGCTGGTATGGGCCGGCATCGGCCTGGTCGGGATGCTCGTCGCCATGCGCATCGACTTCCGTCACCTGCGCTACCTGGCGATCCCGATCTTCGTCATCACCCTCGTGCTGCTCGTCGCCGTGCTCATCCCGGGCGTCGGCGCCGAGATCAACGGCTCGCGACGCTGGATCGTCATCTCCGGCGTCGGCACGCTCCAGCCCGCGGAATTCGCAAAGCTCGCCATCGTCCTCTACCTCGCCCACTGGCTCGACCGGCGGGGGAAGGCGGCGGGGTCGTTCTGGAACGGGCTCGTCCCGTTCGGGCTGCTCGTGGCGCCCGGGTTCTTCCTCATCGCCGCGGAGCCGGACCTCGGCACCGCGGGCGTCTACGTCATCATCGCGGTCGGCATCTTCTTCATGGCCGGCGCGAACTTGCTCTACCTGACTGCGATCGCCTCGGGCGTCATGGCCGCCGCGTGGATCATGGTCAGCAGCACGAGCTACCAGCTCGAGCGGATCGAGACGTTCCTCGATCCGTTCCGCGACCCGCTGGGCTCCGGCTACAACACGATCCAGGCGCTCCTGGCGCTGGGACTGGGTGGGATCACCGGGCTCGGGCTCGGAGAGAGCCGACAGAAGTTCCTCTACCTGCCGGCACCCTCGACCGACTTCATCTTCGCCATCATCGGGGAGGAGTGGGGCCTGGTCGGGACGCTGGCCGTGGTCGCGCTCTTCGTGGTCATCGCCTACCAGGGCTACCGGATCGCGATCACCGCGCCGGACACGTTCTCCGGCCTCGTGGCGTGCGGGATCACGACCTGGCTCGTGGCCCAGGCGTTCATCAACATGATGGTCGTCACGGCGCTCATGCCGGTCACCGGCATTCCCCTCCCGTTCATCAGCGCCGGGGGGTCGGCGCTCACCATCAACCTCGCCGCCATCGGCATCCTGCTGTCGATCAGCCGCGAGACCAGCCTGACAGGATCCCTGCGTGATGCGGTGTTCGGTGTCGGGCGGCGGGACCGGCGGGCACGTGTACCCCGCGCTGGCCGTCGCGCGAGCCCTTCGCGACGAACGTCGCGACGTTGAGCTCGACTACATCGG
>DASUFJ010000132.1:0-16729 GCA_036274575.1 Candidatus Limnocylindria bacterium | reverse complement strand
CATACTGGCGCGGCCGTCGTCGGTGCGGCCTGCCCAATCCACTCCGCGGACCCGGGGGACGAGGGACCTGTGCCACTGGAGCTGACCATCATCGCCGTGACCGCGCTGCTGGCGGGCCTGCTGCTCGTCGGCATCATGCTCGCCGGTCGCGGAGTGCCGGCGTCCCCGGGCACGGGTGAGTCGACCGCGCTGCGCGAGGTGCGTGAGCACAGCGAGGGGGTGTCCGCCACGAGCAGTGGCGCCGATGCGACGCTGCGCGTCGTCTGGTGGCTGACGATCACGATCGTGCTCCTTGGCGTCGGCATCAGCGGCTCGTTTGCGGACGGCCAGGAGCCCATCTTCCTGCTCGGCGGCGCGGCGGTCCTGGCCGTCGTCATCTTCCACGAGGTGATCCCCGGCTCGATCCGCGGCCGCTGGGTCCATCTCGCCGAGCTCGCCGTGGCGATCGCGTTGATCGGTGCGCTGCTGGCGCTGACCGGCTACGCCTCCTCGCCGTTCGCGATGCTCTACGCGCTCGTCTCCGTCTCCGCGGCCCTCGCCTACGGCCCGCGCGCCGGCCTCGCCGCCGCCGGCCTCGCGACCGCCGCATTCGCCATCGTCCTGCTCCTCGACCCGAACCTGTCGACCTACGGCCCGGAGGACGCGCTGCAGCTGTCGGTCGGCCTCGTGGCGACCTGGCTGCTCGCCTTCGTGGCCGTCGCCTACTCGGGTCGCCAGCGCCGCGCCATGCAGGGCGTCATCGATCTCTGGCGCACCGATCCGCTGACCGGCCTCTTCAACCGCTCGCAGCTGTTCGTGACGCTGGAGCAGGAGGTGTCGCGTACCCGGCGCAGCGACCGCGGGTTCTGCGTGCTGATGATGGACCTGGACGGTCTGAAGGTCATCAACGACAGCGGTGGCCACCTGCGGGGCGACGAGGTGCTCCGCGCCGTCGGCGCCGTCATCCAGGGCTCCATACGGACCGTCGACAGCGCGTACCGATACGGCGGCGACGAGTTCGTCGTCCTTCTGCCCGAGACCGACATCGTCGGCGCCTTCGTGGTGGCCGAGAAGATCCGCGCCGGCGCGGAGGACCTGGGTGCGACCCTCGGCGGCGGCGAGGAGCCGATCACCAGCGTCAGCATAGGCCTGGTATCCCACCCCGAGGACGGGATGGGCGCCGAGGAGCTGATCGCTGCGGCCGACCGCGCCATGTACCAGGCCAAGAAGCTCGGCAAGAACCAGATCAGCGGCAACCCGCGGCCCCGGCCGCCGCTCCTCGCGCGCCGCTCCGTCGTCGAGGCCGATCAGCCACCCGCCGATCAGCCACCCGCCGAGGCACCCGCCGCGCCGCCGGCAGCGGTCGTGGCCGCGGCGCCGGCGGTCGAGAGCGGGCCGAGGCTGGTGCCCACAATGGGCGAGCCCGCCTCGCCGGCTGCGAGCGGACGGAACGGTGGCATGGCACCGCACCAGGACGGCGACGTCGCCGTCGAGCTCGGGCCGGTGGTCACGCCCCAGGAGGTGCGGCCCGCTCCGGCGCCGCGCCCCGAGGTCGACGACGAGGAGGCCGATCCGCACGTCGTCCGTGAGCAGATCGCCGCCGCGAGCCGCTCCTTCGATCCGGACCATCAGATCCGGCGGGCCATGGACGCCTTCCTGTCACCGACCTCCGGCGCCGGGGACCGGGATCGGCCGACGCCGGACCACTAGTCGACCCGCCGCTCGGCTAGCTCTCGGAGATGCCGCTCCCGACCGGCACGACCTCCCACCACACCTTTCCGGGCGGCAGGATCATCGGCTTGCCGCTGTCCGCGTAGGTCCAGGTCGTCACGTCATCGGCCTCCGCCCGAGACCACCGCATGTCGTAGCCCTGACCATCCAGATAGAGCCGTCCCTGCCCCTCGCCGACCAGGTGCTGGAAGCGCCGCGGGAATCCGCCCGGGTCGAGCTCACCCGCGAGGACGTCCTCCTTCACGATCTGCACCAGGACCGTGTTGGCGCTGATGATCGAGTCGGTGGTGGCGTCCGAGTTGTACGCGCCGCCGTCGATGCGTCGCCAGACGCCGTCGTGGCCGTTCCAGCGCCACCCGAAGCTCCAGAAGCTCGCCGTCTGGATTCCGACGGATGCCACCGGGCGCCCTGAGGGCGGCGATGCGTCGGCGTCGAAGACGAGCGGGGCCCGCGCCTCTCCGGCGCGAGCGGCGAGCGTGGAGAAAACGCCGTCCTTCATCTCGGCGCGCGCCGCGTCCACGTCGAGGTACACGTTGTGGGGCGCGGCCCATGGCCCGGCCCGGTAGAAGACGCCCCAGCCGCCGGTGAGGCCGTTCGCGTAGGGCATCCGGTTCTGGTTGAACCGGGAGAGCACCTTGCCGCCGCCGCCGAAGTGGAACGTCAACGCGTGCATCTGCTGCCAGTAGTCGATGTTGAAGTAGCGCGCCGAGCGCACCGGGCCGACCGCCGCGCCGACCTCGTCGTCGCACATGAAGATCGCGCTGAAGCGCGTCGTGTCGCCCTCGACCGGGGACTCGATGACCATGTCGGCGCGGTTGAGGCCGGACGGCGGGCGGGCGATCGGATTGTTCTCGATCTGAACCAGCATCGGAACGCGCTGGGCCAGCGCGGGATCGGCGAGCGGTGTGCCGTCGAACGGGCAGACGGCGACCGGCGTCGGCGAGGGCGACGGTGTCGGACTCGGCGACGGAGATGGCGTGGGTGAGGGGGTCGGCGACGGACTCGCGGTGGGACGGGGGGTCGGGGTCGGCTCCGGGGTGGCGTTCATGACGGCGACACCGACTCCCAGGGCGACCGCCACCACCACGAGCCCGGCCAGCCCGAACAGAGCGGGGCGGGTCCGGAGGAAGCGCATCGGCGGCGAATGCTAGCGGGTCGAGCGGGTCCGCGCCAACGCGCTGCTAGACTCACGACTCATGCCGGGCTTCTCCACGCGGGCCATCAAGGCGGCCGGCCGCGTGCCTGACGCGCCGCAGCCGCCGGTCAACGTGCCGATCTACGCGACGAGCACCTTCGAGGTGAGCGACGCCGCAGAGCTGGGCGATCTGCTCGAGTTCGGCCGCCCCGGCCACTCGTACACGCGCTACTCGAATCCGACCCATGAGGCACTCGAGGCTGCCCTGGCCGAGCTCGAGGGCGGGGAGATGGCGCTCAGCACCGCGTCGGGAATGGCGGCGATCCACTCCACCATCCTCTCGATCCTGCAGTCCGGCGACGAGATCATCCTGCCGCGAGCCCTCTACGGCGGCACGCTGGGCCTGGCCCAGGCCGTCCTCGGGCCGCTGGGGATCGGCCATCGCATGGTCGACACGACCGATGCGGACGCTGTCGCGGCGGCCTTCACGCGGCGCACCAAGCTCCTCTGGCTCGAGACGATCACGAATCCGACGACAGCCATGGCCGACGTCACGACCCTGGCGGAACTGGCGCACGAGCGCGGCGTCCCGGTGGCCGTGGACAACACGTTCGCCTCGCCGGCTCTCGCGAACCCGCTCGCCTGGGGCGCCGACGTCGTCGTGCACTCGACGACGAAGTACGTCGGCGGCCACTCCGATCTCATCGGTGGTGCCATCGTCGGTTCGACGGAGCGCGTGAAGGCGGCTCGCAAGGTCATGATCAACGTCGGTGGCAACGGGTCGCCGTGGGAAGCGTTCCTCGCCCTTCGTGGCCTGAAGACCCTCGCGCTCCGCATGGAGCGTCACTCGTCGAACGCGCTTGCCGTCGCCACGGCCCTGGAGGGAGCGCCGGGCATCGCTGCGGTGCGCTACCCCGGCCTCGCGTCGCATCCGCAGCACGAGCTCGCGTGCCGCGTGCTGCGCGGAGGGATGGCCGGCGGCATGCTCGCCATCGAGCTCTCGGGTGGCCGCGACCACGGCGAGCGCTTCCTCGAGCGCGTGCGCGTCGCGGTCCACGCCACCAGCCTCGGCAGCGTCGAGACGCTGGTCAGCCATCCGGCAAGCTCCAGCCACCGCCAGCTGACCGATGCCGAGCTCGCCGCCGGCGGCCTCGGCCCGGGCACCGTGCGCGTGTCGATCGGACTGGAGGACGCCGACGACCTCGTCGCCGACCTCCGGGCGGCCGCGCGCCCCGACTGATGGCCGCGACCCGGGCGGCCACCGGGTCGGCACCCATCGCCGACCGAGCGGCTCGCGGCGCCGAGCGTTTCCTGCGCGTGGCCGGCGACGGGCGTGTCGGCGCTGGGCTGCTGGTCGTGACCGGCCTCGTCAACCTCGCTGCCGCGCTCGTTCCCGGCGCTCGCGACCGGCTTGACGCCCCGCCTTACGCGGTGCTCCTCGGGCTCGTGGCTCTCAGCGGCATCGCCGCCGTCGCGGTCCGGGCGCCGGCAGCATGGCGCGAATGGCGCCGTCCCGGACCGGTCCACCGCGGAGCCGGAGCGCTCGCGGCACGAGTGAAGCAGATGGCTCCCGCCGCGGTCGCCGACGCCCTCGCGGCTGCCGGATACCGGACTCGCCTGGAGCAGGGACGACGGGGGTGGGCGGTCCACGGCGTGCGCCGAGGATGGTCGCGGTTCGCCGGGATCCTCAGCCATCTCGCCATCGTCGTCATCGTCCTCGGGGTGGCGGTAGGAGCCGCCTTCGGGTCCGAGACGACCTTCTCCCTCCTCGAAGGCGACCAGGCGCTCCTCGACGCCCCGCGGGCGGGATTCAGCGATGCGGTGCGCCTCGACGGCTTCGACGCCGAGTTCGACACCGCCGGGCGGCCGCAGCGCCTGGACACGGAGGTCACCTTCCTGCGCGACGGGTCGACCGTCGAGCGCGCGACGCTGCGCGTCAACCAGCCGGGCAGCTTCGGCGGCTACCTCGTCCACCCCTGGACGTACGGGCCCGCGGCGCGCCTCCGCGTGGCCACGCTCGGCGGCGGCACGCTGCTGGACGCGTCGATCCCGCTCGACGGCGAGCGAGACGGACAGCCTGTCGGCGCCACGGACCTCCCCAGCGCGGGCGTCAGCCTCGGGCTCGCGCTCGTCGACGCCGAGGCCAATCTCCTCGGCGTGAGCGTGGTCGGCGCTTCGGGCCTCGTCGACAGCGCCCGCCTGCAGCCGGGCCAGAGCGCGCGGCTCGGCGACCTCGAGGTCGAGCTGGACGGGTTCGACGCGTGGGTCACGTTCCTGTCGCGGCGCGATCCCGGGATGCCGCTGCTCCTGCCTGGCGGCATCGGCCTCTGCGTCTCTCTGGCGGTCGGCCTCTGGTTGCCGCGACGGCGCCTGACGCTGCGGCCGTCCGGCGCCGACCTGCTGATCGTCCTGCGCGGTGAGCGGTTCGACCGACCGACCGATGAGCTCGACCGCATCGTCGGGCGTCTGGACCTCGCGCGATGAGCAGCCTTCTCGACGTCTGGCGCGCCGTCGACCCGGAGGCGCGTCAGGTGTCCGGCTCGGTCGAGCGGCTGCAGCGACCGGTGCGCGGCACGGCCGCGACCCGAGCGGCGCCGCCCCACCTCCCGCCGGTCGACGACGGCCAGCTCCTCGTGGCCGATGCGAGCCTCGTTGGCGGTTCCCCGCTCGACGACCTCGTCACGGCGCTGGACGAGGCGGGGATGGCCCCGTCGGGCGTCTGGGTCGTCGGCGACGAATCGCGGTCGCTCGATCGCGCCGGCGGCGAGCTGCCCATCCTGCTGGGGGCGGGGACGGTCGCCGGCCGCGTCGCGGCCATCGGCGCCTATCTCGACGGCGAGGCCGAGCGGCTCGCGACCCTCGCGCACGACCTCCGCCTGGCGGGCGCGGAGGCGGCCCTTGCCGATCCCCAGGCCGGAGCGCCGGCCGGCGTCGTCGCGGCCCGCCTGAGGCGCGGCGTGGCGGTGAGCGTGGATGGACGCCTCGTCGCGCTCAACCCGCGCCCCGCGGGACGGGCGCTCGCGACTCGCTTCGCCGCGGCCCACGCGCGCCTCCTCCAGGAGCGTGGCGGCGGCGCGATGACTGCCGCACGCCGCACCCGCGACGGGCTGTGGATCATGGAGCGGCCGACCGGCAGCCATGGCTCGGCGTGGCTGTTCGACGACCTGCCGTTCGCGCGTGCCGACGAGGTGGCCCTGGACGCCCTGGCCGTCACGTTGCGTGCCCTGCGACAGCGACCCAGCGAGCCTGGTCGCTCGCGACCGCCTGCGCGGCTGCCACCGTCGACCGGCGACGTGCTGCGCGACACGCTGCTCGCCGTTGCGCGGGCCAACGGGCGTATTGCGCCAGCGGCGCGGAGCCTCGGGGTGCACCGAAACACCGTCCTGTACCGCCTGCATCGTGCGTCGGCGGAACTCGGGATCGACCCGCGACGGCCCGAGGACGCGCTGTTGCTCCTGCGTGAGTCGGTTCGGGATTGAGCTTCACGAACCGGCGCCAGGCCATCGGTGCCATGGGTGTCGCCTGGCTGGGAGCTGCCGCGACCCTCCCGACGGCTGCGCTGCTGGGGCAGCATCCGATCCTGGCCGGGCCGCCGCTCCGGCTCGGGGCGGTCGGCCCATCGGGGCTCATCGTGGCTAGCGTCATCCTGGGTGGGCTCGGAGCGGCGGCGGGCGCGTGGTATTCGGTCCACCCGGGGAGCGGGCTGCGGCACCGGTCGTGGGGGGCCGTCATCGGTGCATTCGCTCCCGGCCTGTTGGTGGGGGCGGTCTTCCTGGCGGCGTTCCTGGATCCGGGCCGGGGCACATTGCCCGTGGCGCGGGCGGTCCCGATCGCGAGCATCATCGTCGCACCCGCGGCCTTTCTCCTCGCACCCCTGATTGATGGCAGCCCGCGAGCCACGCCTCTGCGTGTGTCACCGCGCGCGGCGTGGCTGGGCACGCTCGTCGGCTTGACGGCCTTCGCGGTCGGGATCGCCGTCGCGTTGGCGGTCGCGGCGCCCTTTGGCTGGGACGAGTCTGCCTATGCGGTCTTGAGTCGGAACTGGGTGGCCGGGACACCCAGCACCGGTTGGGCGGTCTATCGACCCCCGCTCCTCTCGGTCCTCGGGACCGTGCCAGCCGTGTTCACCGAAGCTGAGTGGGCGTTTCGAATCATGACCGTCGGGTGGTGCCTGCTGGCTGCGCTGGCCTCAGGTCTCCTGGCTCAGGCGGCCGCTGGCCGGGCCGCCGCTGTCCTCGCGGTGGGAGTGATCGCGAGCGCGTCCCGCCTGCAGCTGGACGGGGGGCTGTTTCAGAACGATCTGCCCTCGGCCGGTGTCCTCTGCATTCTCGTCTTCGTCCTCGCGGGCCAGCTCGGCAGAGAGCGCCTGGGAGCGAGCTTCCTTCTGGTGCCGGTCCTTGCCGCACTTGCGCTCTACTGGCGGTATGCGGCGATCTACCCGCTCGCGGGCGTTACCCTCGCGGCTGTCATCGTCGGCTGGCAACCACTGCGCCGGTCATGGCGCGTGGTCGGTGCCGGTGCGGTGCTCTTCACCGTGTTGATGCTGCCGCACGCGGTCTTCGCGCAGGTTGTCACCGGCGAACCGTGGGGCATTTTCCTCCGTGCCCAGGGGGCGGCAGCTCCGCCCGGGCTCGGGACCCCGCTGGGCGAATACCTCGCCACGGCACCTGCGCTGTTCGGTCCGCTCATGCTGATGGCGGCTCTTCTCGGTCTCACCGGAGGCATCGCCACCCTCGTCACAGCCTCCGTACGCCGCCAATGGACGACGACCGCACGGACCATGACGCTGCTGCTGGTCGTCGCGGTGTGGCAGCTGCTCGCGATGGGACTCTTCGTGCACGCCGAGCCCAGGTACCTGACCTTGACCGCGCTCCTGCTGTGTGCTGCCGGCGCCGCCGTTACCGTCCAGCTGATCCAGCGTGGAACAGAACGCATGCGGTTGGTCGCGGTCGCTTCCATCGGACTCATCCTGGTGGTCGCATGGGTCGGATCCATCGCCGTGGTGGACCGCGGCTCCGACGCCCGAGCCGAGGGCATTCGATGGGTCCGAGAGCTGGGGTCAGCAATCCGTTCCGATGTGGCCGGAGGCGAGTGCGGGGTCTTAGCCGCCAACGTCGCGCAGCTGACCTGGTACAGCGGGTGCCTCACCAAGTACTTCGGCCAGGGCGACCGCGCCGATCGGCACACGGACCTGCCGGGCCGGCGCTATCTCGTCGTCCTCCGGTCCGGCTTCGGGCAGCCCTCCAGGGACGTCCTGCTCGAATACCTCGACGATGCCGAAGCTCATGCGATCGCACAGGCACGCAGCTCGCTCGGCGTCGTGAAAGCGTGGGTATACCGGTTCCTCTCGTCGCCTCCCGGGTCGATTCCGATCGCGGAGTGACCAGGGGAGCACGTCCAAGATGCGGCGCGCGGCCGAGACCCGGCGCCTGCTGGGCCGCTTGTGCAATATGCCCAATGCGCATGGCCCGGTGACTTCGTTCCGCGCCACCCCGCAACCGCCTGCCGCGGCTAGGGTGGAGCCCTAACCAGTCTCTCTCGTCGCGGAGGTCCCACGTTGGCCAACACCAAGCTTGCGGCTGCCCTGAAGACGGCCGAGCAGCAGAACCTGAACTTCGTCAGCCTCCAGTTCACCGACATCGTCGGCGCCGTGAAATCGGTCCAGGTGCCGATGCACCAGCTGGAGGAGGCGGTCGAGCACGGCAAGTGGTTCGACGGTTCGAGCATCGAGGGATTCGCCCGCATCGCCGAGTCGGACATGTTCCTGGTGCCCGACCTCGACACCTTCTCGGCCATCCCGTGGGAGCCCGGTATCGGCGCCGACGGCAAGGAGAAGCTGCCGACCGGATCGGCGCGGGTCATCTGCGACGTCTTCACGCCCAACGGCGATCCGTTCCCCGGCGACCCGCGCGGCGTCCTGAAGCGGCAGCTGGAGCGGGCGCGCAAGCTCGGCTACGTGCTGAACACCGGTCCGGAGCTCGAGTTCTTCCTCCTGCGCCGCGATAACGGCGTCGTCGAGCCGCTGCCGCACGACGCGGCGGGCTACTTCGACCTCTCCGAGGACCTCGGCACCGACGTCCGCAAGGAGATGATGAACTCGCTCGAGGCGTTCGGGATCAAGGTCGAGACGGCGCATCACGAAGTCGCCACCGGCCAGCACGAGATCGACTTCGAGTACGCCGATGCGCTCCGAACCGCCGACAACGCGGTGACATTCAAGACGACGCTCAAGGCGGTCGCCGCGTCGAAGGGCCTCTACGCCACGTTCATGCCGAAGCCGTTCTTCGGCATCAACGGCTCGGGGATGCACACCCACCAGAGCCTGTGGGACGTCAAGAAGGACCGAAACGCCTTCAGCGACCCGAAGGACCCATACGGGCTGTCGGGCATCGCCCGCTCCTACATCGCCGGCACGCTCGAGCACGCTCGCGGAATGATCGCCGTCCTCGCACCGCTCGTGAACTCGTACAAGCGGCTCGTCCCCGGATACGAGGCGCCGGTCTATATCGGCTGGGCGCGGATCAACCGCTCGGCGCTCATCCGCATCCCGCAGATCAGCAAGGGCTCCGACAACTCGACCCGCATCGAGCTGCGCTGCCCCGACCCCTCGTCCAACCCGTACCTCGCCTTCGCGGCGATGCTCGCGGCCGGCCTCGACGGGGTCGACCGCAAGCTCACGCCGCCGGACCCTGTGGAGGAGAACCTCTATCACCTCGACGCGGCGAAGCTGGAGAGCCGCAAGATTCGGCAGCTGCCGGGCACGCTGCGCGAGGCCCTCGACGAGCTCTCGCGCGACGAGGTCATCCGCGAGGCCCTGGGCGACCACGTCCTGGAGCGCTTCATCGAGGCGAAGACCGAGGAGTGGGACGAGTACCGCATGCAGGTCTCCGCATGGGAGGTCGAGCGCTACCTCGAGGCGTTCTAGCCCGGCGCCAGCCGGCGGCCGTCCGGCGTGGCCGAGCCGGGCAGCCCCCGCTGATAGCATCGCCCGATGAGCGTCGATTCCCCCGGCGCGGCCGTGCCGGGTGCGGCCCGTCGCCGGGCGGCTGAGATCGTCCGGTCGCTTCGGCCGGCCGACGGTTGCGCCATCGCCGTGGCGGGCATCGACGTCGGCCCGGCGCTCGAGCAGCAGGTGTACTTCGCGCTCCGCGACCAGGACCCAGCCGCGACCGGCATCAGCGCGGCACTGAAGCGCCGTGCACTGCCGGTCGGCGCACTCCTGGCATCGCTTCGGCCGCGCCGGCGCCCGCGTCCAGATCGCGGGGGCGTGCTGCTCCTCATCCGGGGAGAGGTCCATGCGCGCGCCTTCGCGCCGGTGGCCGAGGCGTTGGGCGAGCATCCCGACCTCCCGGTCGTCACCGTGCGCGTGGGCCAGGCCGCCGCGTCGCGAGACCCGAGGATCCGGGCGACGCCGCGGCTGGTGGACCTGATGGAGGGGGCGCCCGCCCGGGCAGCCCTCAGGAGCAGCCGGCTCGCCACGTCGCTGGCTCGACGCGTCGCCGAGCTCGAGCCTTCGATCGGCCGGGTCGTCCGCGAACAGGTCCCGCGGCTCGCAGTCGCGGCCGCCGGCCTGAGGTCCGCCACCGAGGCGGTGCGCCCGCGGCTCCTCGTCACGTATGACGAGGCGGGGAGCTGGGGCCGTCTGCTCGTCGCCGAGGGCAGGCGATCGGGCGTGCCAGTCCTGGACCTTCCACACGCGGAGCTCGTCAACCCGGAGATCCTGGTCGGCGCCGACTTCGACGCGATGGCGGTGTACGGCACCGCGTCGCGCGATCTCGCCCTCGCTGCCGGCGTGCAGGCGACCCGTGTTCGGGTCGTCGGATCCGTCCGGCACGATCAGCTCGCGGCGATGGCCGGCGAACGGCGGCGCGACGCTGGCGCGTCGGAGCTGCGGATCACCTTCGCCGCGCAGTATCCGACGGCGGGGATCGCCGACACGACACTCGAGGCGGCGCTGCATGACACGCTCATCGCGGCCGGCAGCGTGGCCCCCGCCATCGTGCGCATCGTCCCGCATCCGATCGGGCCGCCTGGCCTCGTCCAGCGGTGGCTCAGGACTGCCCAGGTCCTCGACGGCGTTCGGGTCGACGAGCGCGCGGCCGGCGACCTGTACGAGGCCCTGCTCGATTCGGACCTGCTCGTCACGGTCACGTCTCAGAGCGTGCTGGAGGCCGCCGTGGTCGGCATTCCGGCCGTGTCGATCCAGCCGCCGGGTTCGGAGCTTGCCTTCCCCTACGCGGCGGAGCGGATCGCCGATGTCGCGCTCGACGCGACCGCGCTTGCCGAGCGCTTCGCCGCCCTCCGCTCTCCCGTGGCGGCCGCCGCGGCAGTCGACCGAGCGCGGGCCAACGTCGCCCGGCACCTGGGTCCCATGGACGGCCGCGCCGCCCAGCGGTCGGCGGAGCTCGTCGCGGAGCTCGTGGACGCGGGCTACGCCGTCTGAGTGCTCTCCGACATCTGCACGCGCGAGGATGCCGCACGTCGCAATCGCTCGCCGGCAACCAGTGCCGAGCCGATCCCGAGGAAGAACCAAGCCGCGAATGACGTGGTGTTGCCCTCGAGAAGCATCTCGGTGAGCGAGTCGATGACGAGGATGATGGCCGCCGCCGCCGACCCTGCCAGCACGACGCGCGTGACCGCCGGCGCCCCGCGCGCGAACCAGATGGACTGCGCGATCGCGAACGCCAGGATGCCCGCGTAAAGCAGCGTCCCAAGGACTCCGAACTCGACGAGCAGATGGAGCCAGAAGTTGTCCACCGTCCGGCCCTCCGGCACCACGCCATCGGTGTAGCGGTCGTAGAGCGGCGAGTCCGGGAAGCGCGCGGAGACGGCGCCGCCGTAGCGCCCGGGGCCCGCCCCGACCAGCGGATGGTCAGCGATGATCGGTGTCGCGTTCTCGATGAAGAGGACGCGCAGGTCGCGCCCGCCGCCCAGGGACTCGACGCGGCCGAATGTGGCCTCACCGAGGTCGAAGGTGACCTCGGGACCTGGGCCCCCGCCGCTGCTGAAGAGGCCCACCAGCAGGTTTCGAGGCATGACGTGGGCAGCGCCATAGGCCAGCACGCCGGCGACGATCACGAGCGCCAGGGCCCGCCAATCGATGATCAGACCCACGACGACCATGCTCAGGCCGAGCCCCAGCCATGCGCCGCGCGAGAAGGTGTAGAACAGGGCCAGCGCCATGATGACGAGGAGGACCATCGCCGCGATCCGCGCGCGACCGCGCAGGAACCGAACGGCGAACGCCGGGTAGGGGACCGCCATGGCGATCACGGCGGCGAGCATGTTCGGGTTGCCGTCGAAGAAGGCCGCGACGCGGTTTCCCTCCGAGAATCGGCCGTGCGAGACCTCCATGCCGAAGATCGTCGGCGCCAGCGTGATCTGGAAGATCGCGAGCAGCGAGGCGACGCCCGCGAGCGCGACGAAGACCCCGGCCGCGATGGCCGCTTGGCGCGGCTCGTAGCCGACGAACCGCGGCAGGACGTAGAGGGCGATCGCATCGATCGTGAAGAGGATGCCGGCGGTGGCGATCACGGGCGGCACTCCGTTGAGGATGGCGCCCACGAGGCCGACGGCCACGAAGCCGGCCAGCAGCGGCGTCGTCGGATGCCGGAGCGCGGGGAGCAAGCGGCCATCGCGCCAGGCACGGATCGTCACCACGATGGCCGCGAGCAGCAGCAGGCCCTCGCTGAAGAAGTTCGTGACACCGGACAGCGAGGGCGGGATGAGCAGGCTGATCAGATACCGATCGAAGATCGGCATCAGCGCCATGGTGAGCAGAATCAGGCGCGGGGCGCGCCAGCTGATCACCGCCAGCCCTGCCAGCAGGGCAACGCCGATGGCGACGAAGACGGCGGTCGAGAAGCGCGCGGCGATGACCCCGAGCACGAGCAGTGCCGCCATGGCGACGAGGATTCGGAGGGCGTCGCGCGAGATGGTGACGGTGCCGAGCCCCTTCGGGAACGGCAGGCGCCGCGCATCGCTGCTCGGGCGCATGGCCTGCCGTGATGGTGCCGTCATGATCTCCGAGCGGTGGCGAGGGACGAGCTCATCCCGCGCCCGGATACGCCGACGGCGGTGATCACGCTCGGGATTATAGGCGTCCCCCCGAGCAGGCACCGGATCTCAGCGCCACGTCCCAGGCGTGCGCGCGCCGTCCTCGCCCTGCGCCGCCGCGCGGCCGGCCTCCAGAGCCTCGCCGATGATGCGCCACGCATCGTCCACCCCCAGCCAGCCGCGGACGTCGGTTGGCCGACGTTCGAGCGTCTTGTACGTCTGGAAGAAGTTCTCGATCTCGCGCAGCCGATGGGGGGAGACGTCCTCCAGCTCGCCTGCCTCCTCCCAGCGCGGATCGTCGTGGGCGACGGCGAGGATCTTGTAGTCGTGACCCTTCTCGTCGGCCATGTCGAGCACGCCGATCGGTCGGGCACGCACCACGCACCCGGGAAACGTCGGCTCGGCGATGACGACCAGCACGTCGAGCGGGTCGCCGTCCTCGGCCATGGAGCCCTCGATGAAGCCGTAATCGCACGGGTAGTGGACGCTCGAGTAGAGGACGCGGTCGAGGACGAACCGATGCCGTGCGTGGTCGTACTCGTACTTGTTCCGGCTGCCGGACGGAATCTCGACGACGACCTCGATCGGGTCGCGCGCGTCACCCGCGTCACGCATGGCGCGCAGTATGCGCCATCGGTTCGGGCCGACCGCCCGACGCTAGACTGCCCGGCAGGCATGGCCCGCATCCTCGTCGTCGAGCCCGTGGCGCAACCCGGGCTCGACCTGCTGTCCTCCGCACACGACACTGACGTGCGCCTCGGGCTCGACCGGGACGCACTGCTCCGCACGCTGGGCGAGAACGGCGGCTGGGACGCGCTCGTGGTGCGGTCCCAGACACGCGTCGACGCCGAGCTCCTCGAGGCCGCCGCGCCGCGCCTGGGCGTCGTCGGCGTCGCGAGCGTCGGCATCGACCGTATCGACGTCGAGGCGGCGACGCGGGCCGGCGTCATGGTCGTCAACGCCCCCACCGGCAACACCATCGCGGCCGCCGAGCACACCTTGGCCGTCATGCTTGCCCTCCTGCGCCACGTCCCGGAGGCGGACAGCTCGCTCCGGGCAGGGGAGTGGGAGCGCTCGCGCTACACCGGCCGCGAGCTGCGCGGAAAGACCCTCGGCATCATCGGCCTCGGCAAGATCGGCAAGGCGGTGGCGCGGCGAGCCACAGGCTTCGAGATGCGGGTCATCGCCAACGATCCGTACCTCACCGAGGAGCAGGCCTCGGAGGCGGGCGCGAAGCTCGTCGGCCTCGCCGAGCTCCTCCATCGGTCCGACGTCATCACCGTCCATGTCCCGCTCTCACCCCAGACCCGGAACCTGATCGGCCGCCCGCAGCTGGAGGCGACGAAGCCGGGGGCCTTCGTCCTCAACGTGGCCCGCGGCGGCATCGTCGACGAGCGCGCGCTGGCCGATGCCCTGGCCGACGGCCAGCTTGCCGGCGCCGCCGTCGACGTCTTCAGCTCGGAGCCGATGGCCGCCGACAACCCGCTCCGTGACGCGCCGAACCTGGTCCTCACACCGCACCTCGGCGCCTCGACCAGCGAGGCCCAGGACCGCGTCGGCCTGGAGATGGCCGAGCAGGTCCTGCAGGCCCTCGACGGAGCGACGCCGCCGTACGCCGTGAACGCGCCGGCGGTGGCGCCCGATACCGCCCCGCGCCTCCGGCCGTACGTGGAGCTCGGCCGCCGCCTGGCCCTCCTCTCGCGGCAGCTGGCCGACGCCGCCTTCGACGCCATCTCGCTGACCTACGCCGGGGAGATCGCCGCCGGCGAGTGCGCGCCCATTCGGGCGGCTGCCATCGCCGGCGTCCTCGAGACGGTCACCGACCAGCGCGTCAACGCTGTCAACGCCGACCTGGTCGCCCGCGAGCGCGGCCTCACCGTCCGCGAGCTCAGAACCGGCTCGTCGGAGCCGTGGGCGTCCCTCGTGGAGCTCTCCGTCGGCCCGGCCGAGGGCGCACCGATCCTGACCCTCTCCGGCTCGACCGCCCACGGCCGCGCGCACCTTGCCAGCGTGGACGGCTTCGCGATCGACGCCGAGCTCGCGGGCGCCATGCTCGTGACGAGGCACCACGACCGGCCGGGGATCGTGGGCGCCGTCGGCACGATCCTGGCCGATGCCGGGATCAACATCTCCTCGCTCGAGCTGTCGCGCCTCTCCGAGCGCGGCGAGGCCATGATGTTCGTGTCGGTGGACGACCCGCTGGAGCCCGCGGTGCTGGAGGGCATTCGCGGAGTCGATGGCATCATCGAGGCAAGGATGGTGGAGCTCCCGCGTTAGCTCGTGCCAACGTGCCGGGTTGGAGGCTGGTGCCCGGGGCCGTCACAAGCTCTGCCTGACAACCGGTGGCACGAGGACTTACGGCTGCCTGGGCGGCTGGACGCGACGCTCGCGGAACATGGGGATGCGGCGGCTGATCTGTTGGCCCTCCGGCCGCGCCACCCCTGAATACTCCTCGAGGAGGCGGTTGACGAGAGCGGCGATGGACGTGCCCTCGACGACAGCTCGGCCGCGTGCGTAATTCAGCGTGAGATCGTCAACTCGGATCGTGACGTTGATGAGCCGAGGCCCGCGAACCGGGGCCGGGACGTCCGACGGGAGCTGATCGCGGCGCTTCACACCCACCAGCACGTTCTCACGCAGAGCCTGCAACAGCTCCGCATCGTCGGCTCCAGTCGGCACGTTGTCACGGAGGTCGCTCGACATGATCGGCCGGGGCTGCCGCCGCAGCGGCACACGGGCCAAGGGATCGGTCTTCATCCAAAGACCCTGCCATGAGCGCGATTACTGGCCGCATACCAGCGGCTTATCATCGGACCCATGCCGAAGCCCTTCGCGTCGTCCGCGGACCTCGCCGAGAGGGAGGCGACCCTGGAGCGGCTGGCGGACGGGGTCTACGCCTACACCGCGCAGGGTGACCCGAACGTCGGCTGCATCGTCGGGACCGATGCGATCCTCGCCATCGAGGCCCGCGCCACTCCCTTCATGGCGCAGCGGTGGATCGACGTCATCCGCCGTGACGTTAGCCAGGTGCCGTTCGGCGACCTCGTCCTGACCCACTACCACGCCGTGCGCACGCTCGGCGCCAGCGCCTTCAATGCACGAAGGATCGTCGCGCACAGGAACACCGCGGCGCTCATCGAGGAGCGGGGCGTCGAGGACTGGGCCAGCGAGCAGGGCCGGATGCCCCGCCTCTTCGCCGGCGCCGAGACGATCCCCGGCCTCACGCGCCCCACCGACACCTTCGAGGACAGCACCACCATCGACCTCGGCAACCGCGCGGTGGAGCTGCACTACCTGGGTCGTGGGCACACGAGCGGCGACCTCGTCGTCTGGCTGCCCGACGAGCGCATCTGCTTCGCGGGCGACCTCGTCGAGGCGGAGGCGGCGCCGTACATGGGCGACGCTCATGTCGGCGAGTGGTCGACCACGACCCTCGACAACGTCGCCGCCCTGGATGCCAAGCAGCTCGTCGGCGGGCGCGGCCCGGTGGTCAGGGATGCCAACGTCGCCACCGCCATCGACGACACACGGGCCTTTCTGCGCACGACGCTCGAGGGCACGCGCCAGGTGAAGGACGCCGGCGGCACGTTGAAGCGGGCCTTCGAGACGGTCCATGCCGAGCTGGCCCCGCGCTACGCCGGCTTCCCGATCTTCGAGCACTGTATGCCGTTCAACGTGCAGCGCACTTGGGATGAGCTCGACGGCATCGACCATCCCCGCATCTGGACCGCACAGCGCGACCGCGAGGTGTGGGACGCCCTCCAGGACTGACGAGGGGCCGGGATCGGTCGCCGTCGTCGGCGCCGGTGCGATCGGCCTGACCCTCGC
>DASUFJ010000131.1:0-68405 GCA_036274575.1 Candidatus Limnocylindria bacterium | reverse complement strand
GGCTCGATGGCGGTGAGCGCCTCATGCGTCATCGGTTCGGTCTCCTGAGATCAGCGTGCCGATCTGCTCGCCGCGCACGGCCCGGGCGATGTTGCCGGGGACGGTCATGTCGAAGACGACGATCGGCATCTCGTTGTCCATGGCCAGGCTCACGGCGGTCGCGTCGAGCGCCTGGAGCCGGTTGCTCAGCAGCTCGGTGTAGCCGATGGTGCTGTAGCGCTGCGCGCCGGGCGTCGTCTCCGGATCGGCATCGTACACCCCGTCCACCCGGGTCGCCTTGAGGATGACCTGGGCGTGGACCTCGACCGCACGCAGCGTCGCGGCGGTGTCGGTCGTGAAATACGGGTTGCCGGTTCCGGCGACCATGACGACGACGCGGCCCTTCTCGAGGTGCCGGACGGCGCGGCGCCGGATGTACGGCTCGCAGATCTCGTTCATCGCGATCGCGCTCATGACCCGCGTCGGGCAGCCGCCCTGCTCCAGCGCATCCTGCAGCGCGAGTCCGTTCATCACGGTGGCGAGCATGCCCATGTAGTCGCCGGTGGACCGATCCATGCCGCGCGCGCTCGCAGCCAGGCCGCGGAAGATATTCCCCCCGCCCACCACGATCGAGGTCTGGATGCCTTCGCCGGCCGCCTCCGCCACCTGTCCGGCGATCTGGCGCACAACGGTCGGGTCGATGCCGTACTCGTGGTCACCCATGAGCGCCTCGCCGGACAGCTTCAGGAGGACCCGGCGTGAGTCGGTCGCGCGTCGAGGGGCGGCCGCGTCGCTCATCGGCTCAGGCGGCCTCGGTCCCCTCGGTCTCGCCCTCGGCGGTCTCGCCGACCGCCATGCGCGCGAATCGCGCGACGCGGATGTTCTCGCCCAGCACGGCCACCTTCTCGGTGATGAGGTCACCCACCTTGCGGTCCGTGTCGCGGTACGGCTGCTCGAGCAGGCAGACCTGCTCGAACCACTTGTTGAGCTTGCCCTCGACGATCGTCGGAATACGGTCAGCCGGTCGGCCGTCGCGCTCCGCGTCGATGGTGAAGAGGCGTGACTGCTCCTCGATCAGCTCCGTGGGCACGTCCTCGCGAGCCACGTACAGCGGCGCCATGCCGGCAATCTGCATCGCGATCTCGCGGGCGAGGCCCTGGAAGTCGTCGGTGCGCGCCACGAAGTCGGTCTCGCAGTTGAGCTCGAGCAGCACGCCCAGGCGCGAGCCATGGTGGATGTAGCTCGTGACCACGCCCTCGCGCGCGGCGCGGCCGGCCTTCTTGGCGGCGGTCGAGAGTCCCTTCTCGCGCAGCCAGAGGACGGCCCGCTCGAAGTCGCCGCCGGTCTCCTCCAGCGCGCGCTTGCAGTCCATGATCCCCGCTCCGGTCTGCTCACGGAGCTTCTTGATGTCGTCTGGCTTGATGATCACCGTGTTCGTCATGCGTCCTTTCCCGCCGCCGCCTCACGTGGGGGTGTGGCGCGGCTCCTTGGCGTGCTCGTCGATCTGGCGCTCGTGCTCCCGGTCGGGGTCGTGCTCCGGCTCGCCCTCGTCCAGGTGGGCGGCACGGCGCGCTCGCGCCTTGCGCTCCTCCTCCTCGTCGTCCTCCGGCTCAGGCTCGAAGACGAGCGCCTCGCCCGAGGCCAGCGCGGCGGTGTAGTCCGCCTCGCTCGTCAGCGTCGCTTCGTCGACCGGCGGCATCGCCTCGGCCTGCTCGAACTCCTCGTCCAGGCGGGCCTGGCGCTCCTGCGATGCATTCGCGGCCGCATCGGCGACCAGGGTGCAGATGAGGCGCACCGAGCGGATCGCGTCATCGTTGGCCGGGATGACCCAGTCGATGAGGTCCGGATCGCAGTTCGTGTCGGTCATCGCCACGATCGGGATCTCGAGGCGGCGAGCCTCGGCGACGGCGATCGACTCGCGATGGGGATCGACGATGAAGACGGCGCCGGGGAGGCGGCGCATCTTGCGGATGCCCCCGAGCGCGGCATCGAGCTTGTTGATCTCCTCGGTGAGCTTGGAGGCCTCTTTCTTGGTGAGGCGCTCGAACTCGCCGGCGTCACGTCGCGCCTCGAGGGCCTCGAGACGCTGGATGCGGCGCTTGATCGTCTGGAAGTTCGTGAGCATCCCGCCGAGCCAACGAGTGTTGACGTAGTGCTGGCCGGCGCGCTGCGCGGATTCGGCGATGGCCTCCTGCGCCTGCTTCTTCGTGCCGACGAAGAGGATGCTGTCGCCGCGGCGCACTGTCTCGCGCACGAACTCGAGCGCCTCGTCGAGGCGCGAGACCGTCTGCGCGAGATCGATGATGTGGATCCCATTGCGCTCCGCGAAGATGTACTCGCGCATCTTCGGATTCCAGCGCCGGGTCTGATGCCCGAAGTGGACGCCCGCCTCGAGCAGCTGCTTCATGCTTGTGGCAGCCAAGGGTACCTCCGGTTGTTCCTCCGCCCGACATCCGCTCCCACGAGGTCGACCCTCGTCACGCGAGGGCACCGCCGACCGGGGATCCGTCGGGCGTGCGTGATGGAAAGACCGCCCGTGCGGAAGCACGAGCGTCGATCGAGTATAGCAGACCCTCTGGCTCGGCCCCGCCCGCCGGCTTACCGATCCGCAGCGCACCCAACGGTACCGAAGTCCTCCCCTCATGCCCCCCTCGTACCTTGACCCTCGGGGGACCCCTCCTAGCATCGGCCCGCGGCGTGCCCCCGTGGCGAGCCGCAGCACGCTGGAGGAGGACCTTTCGTGCAGCGTCGTCGGCTCGCTCTCTGGATCTCGGCCGTGGCGATGACACTCGTCGCGGTGCCGGCCCCGGCCGGCGTGGCGGAAGCCGCCGAGCCCACCATCGTCGTGGCGCCCGGCGACACGCTCATCGCCATCTCGCGCCGGCACGGCGTGAGCGTCGAGCAGCTCGTCGCGCTGAACCGGATCGCCAACCCGAGCCGCATCTACGCCGGTCAGCGGCTCGTGCTCGCGGGTGAGGCGAAGCCGGCCCCGAAGCCGAAGCCCGCCGCACCGGCAGCCGCCACCCGGCGATCGCACCTTGTCGTGAGCGGCGAGAACCTGACGTTCATCGCCCGTCGCTACGGGGTGACGGTGGCGGCCATCGCATCAGCCAACAAGATCGCAGACCCGAGCCGCATCTTCGCCGGTCAGCGGATCGCCATCCCCGGCACGGCCCCGGCCCCCAGCGCATCGAACGCCAGGCCGAAGCCGACGCCGAAGCCGCCTGCTGCCGCGCCCATCCCACAGCGCACACATCTCGTCGCCGGTGGGGAGAACCTGACGTTCATCGCCCGTCGCTACGGGGTGACGGTCGCGGCCATCGCATCAGCCAACAAGATCGCAGACCCGAGCCGCATCTTCGCCGGTCAGCGGCTCGTCATCCCCGGCGCCGCTGCCCCGACGGCGAAGCGACCGAGCGCGCCGAAGGTCCCGGCCTCGATGTCGAGCGCGATGGCAGCCCGCGACGCGACACGACGGATCATCCTCGCGGAAGCGAAGCGCTACGGGGTGTCGCCGTCGCTCGCCCTCGCCGTCGCGTGGCAGGAGTCCGGCTGGCGGCAGGACGTCGTGAGCCATTCCGGCGCCGTCGGCGTCATGCAGCTCATGCCGGCCACCGGGGAGTGGGTCGGCGAAGCGATGCTGGGAGCGTCGGTCGACCTGCGCGACGCCCGCAGCAACATCCGGGCGGGGGTGCGCCTCCTTCGCCACTATGTCGACCGCTACCGAGGCAACCTCGACCTGGTGCTGGCCGCCTACTACCAGGGCCAGCGCGGGGTCGACCGGCACGGCGTCTACCCGATGACCCGGCCATACATCGCCTCGGTCAGGGCCCTCATCCGCGCCTTAGGCGGCTGAGCGGCCCCACCTCAGCCGATTCCCGGCGTGCGGCGCAGGCGCCAGCGCCGTCGGTCCGTCGCCAGCGGCTCCAGGGTAACGAGGTCGATGCGCAGCCCGCGATGCGCGATCGACGCCTCACCGGCATAGGCCGCCAGCGTTCGTCCCAATCGGGCGACCCGGCGCTCGTCGACAGTCGTCGCCGCCGCGCCGGTCCGCACGGATCGGCGCGCGCGCACCTCGATCGCCACGAGCGTCCCCCGCGGATCACGAGCGATGAGGTCGACCTCGCCACCGTGCACGGACCGATGCCGGCGGGCGAGGATCCGCCATCCGGCTCGCTCGAGCCAAGCGGCCGCCGTCTCCTCACCGCGTTCGCCGAGCAGGTGCCGGGGGTCGGACACGGGCCACAGCGTGCACCACGTGGGCTTATCGGCCGCTTACCAGCCGCTTACTGCCGCCCAACGGGGTTCAGGCCGGGACGAGGAGGCGTTCCACGTCCGGAAGATCGAGCGCCGCGAGATCCAGCTCCAGCTGCTCGCCAAGCTCCACGGCCTTGATGCGGGCGAACGAACGCCGATGGAAGGGGGTGATGCCGTGCTCCTCGATCCCCCGCCGGTGGGCCAGCGTCGCGTATCCGGCGTTGTGCTCCCAGCCGTAATACGGATGACGCGCTCCGAGGCGGTCCATGAGCCGGTCCCGGACCACCTTGGCCACGATGGAGGCAGCCGCGATGGAGTACGAGGTCGCGTCGCCGTGGACGATGGCGGTGTACGGCCCGACGTGCTTTTCGAGGCCGTGGACCCGAAGGCCATCGATGAGGACGTGCTGCCGCTGCCTGACGCGACAGATGGCGCGGCGCATCGCGAGATTCGTGGCGTGGTAGATGTTCAGCCGATCGATCTCGGCCACGCTCGCGGCTCCGAGGCCGACGGCCAGGGCGCGGCGCAGGATCCGCGGATAGAGCCGCTCGCGCTGGGATCGCGACAGCATCTTCGAGTCGCGCACGCCGACGACGCGACGGCCGTAGGGCGGCATGGCGACCGCGGCGGCGAGGACGGGGCCACTGAGACAGGCGACGCCGACGGCATCGGCCCCGACGACGATGGTGAGGCCGGCATCCCAGTGGCGACGCTCAGCGCGCGTGGAGGGACGAACGATGCGCTCGGAACGCCTGGCCACGGTCACGCGGCCAGTCTATCGAGACGTGATCAGAGCCGTGTGGCGAAGGTGGCACGGCCAGCCGCGACGATCAGGTGGAGCGGCGCTCGCGCAGGGTGGCCGACTTGCCGACGCGGTCGCGGAGGAAGTAGAGCTGCGCGCGGCGGGCGACGCCGTGGCGCACGACTTCAATCTTGTCGATGCGCGGGGCGTGGATCATGAACGTCCGCTCGACGCCGACGCCGCTCGCAATGCGCCGGACCGTGATCTGCCGGTTGAGGCCACCGCCGCGCATCCGCATCACGGTGCCCTCGAAGACCTGGATCCGCTCGCGGCTGCCCTCCACCACCTTGACGGAGACGCGCACCGTGTCGCCGGGAGCGATCTCCGGCAGGTCGGAGCGGAGCTGCTCGCGCTCGAGCTCCTTGATGGCGTTCATCTCAGGGGTGACCTCGTTGTCGCGGGCGACGCCCGCAGCTAGTGGTGCGACACACGAACGCGACCGCGCACGGCGGCCGCGACTGGCGGCGAGTATAGCAGCGCTCTCCGACGACCGGCAAGGCGGCGGTCAGCCACCATCCGAGTCCGTGGCCCGAAGCTCTTCGAGGACGGCCCGGTCCGCATCGGTCAGCTCGGCGGCCTCGAGGAGATCGGGCCGTCGCTCCAGCGTCCGGCGCAGCGCCTCACGACGGCGCCAGCGCTCGACCTCGCCGTGGTGGCCGGAACGCAGGACGGCCGGGACCTCCATCCCTCGGAACTCATCCGGCCGGGTGTACTGCGGATGCTCCAGCAGGCCGGTGGCGAACGAGTCGCCCTCATGCGACGCCTCCTGGATGACGCCGGGCAGCAGGCGCACGACCGTGTCGATCAGCACCAGCGCCGGCAGCTCACCACCGGTCAGGACGTAGTCGCCGATGCTCACCTCGCGGTGCGCGAGGGTCCGCGCGCGCTCATCGATCCCCTCGTAGCGGCCGCAGACGAGCGCCAGGTGCGGCTCGCGAGCGATCTCGCGGGCCAGCGCATCGGTCAATCGCTCACCGGCCGGATCCATGAGGATGACGGTGGCGCCCGCAGCCCTGAGCGGCTCGACTGCCGCGAACAGCGGCTCCGGGCGCATGACCATCCCGGCACCGCCGCCGTAGGGATAGTCGTCGACCGACCGATGCCGGCCGAGGCCGTGCTCACGAAGGTCGCGCACGCCGAACGCGACGGCGCCGAGCTCCTCCGCGCGACCGATGATCGACGTGCGCAGCGGTACCTCGAACAGCTCCGGGAAGAGCGTCACGACGTCGATCCGCATCGGCATCAGGAAACCTCCTCGGCGTCTTCGTCGGTGATGACGATGATCCGCCGCTCCAGGTCGATGCGCTCGACGGCGCTGCGCAGCGCGGGCACCAGCCGCTCGCCGTCCGGCCCGACGACGCGGTAGACCTCATTGCCGCCGGCTCGAAAGACCTCGACCAGCTCACCGATGGGCGTCCCGTCCGGTGACTCCGCGCGGAGGCCGACGAGGTCGTCCCAGAAGTACTCGTCTGCCGCGAGCACGTGGGCCGATGCCTCGAGGTACCGCCCGGCGAGCTGTTGGGCGGCCTCGCGAGTGGAGATGCCGGAGAGGTAGAGAACCGGCACCTTGCCGCCGGTCTCGGCCGCATCGATCGTGCGGGCGAGGGGTTCGTCGTCGAGCCAGACCTCCGTTCCGGGGGTCAGGCGCTCCGGCCAGTCGGTGACGAGCTCGACGCGGACGCCGCCACGCAGGCCCTTCGGGCCGAGGACGCGGGCTACCGCCCGGCGGCGCTCACTCGGCTTCGTCGACGATCTCGAGCTCGACGTGACGCCCGTCCCGGGTGGCCATGACGCGGAGCAGGCTGCGGATCGCGTTCGCGATCCTGCCGTCCCGGCCGATCACGCGACCCATGTCCTCCTGGTCGACGCCGAGGGTGAGGATCTTCTCGTCGCCCTCGTCCTCTTCCTTGACCCAGACGGCGTCCGGCTTGTCGACGAGGGACCTGGCGACGTACTCGAGGAACTCCTTCATGCCTCGGCCTTCTCGGCGTCGTCGGTGGCATCCGGTGCCCCCTCCGTCGCCGGAGCCTCTTTCGTCGCCGGTGCCTCATCCGCGGAGGCGGGCTCGGGCTCCTCGGGCTCGGGCGCCTGCGGCTCCGCTGCGGCCTCGGCCTCGACCGTCGCCTCGGGAGCCTCCTCGACGGCTTCGGCCACCGGTTCCGCGGCGGAGTCGGCCTGCTCGGGGGCAGCCGCAGGGGCCGCCTTCGCCTCGGCCGCCTTGGCCTGCGCCTTCTTCGAAGGCTTCCGCTTCGGCGCGCTGCGTGGCTTCTCCTCGCCCTGCGCGGCCCGCTCGACCTGGCGCATGAGCCGCACGACCATGTCGGACGGCTGCGCGCCGTTGCCAATCCAGGCCTTGATCTTGTCGGTGTCGAGCTGGACGGTCGCCGGATCGGTGAGGGGGTCGTAGTAGCCCAGGATCTCGATGGCGCGGCCGTCCCGCGAGCGACGCTTGTCGATGGCGATCACGCGGTAGGCGGGGCGCTTGGTGGCCCCGACGCGCGTCAACCGGATTGCTACTGCCAAGTGAGTCGTACCTCAGGTGTGGTGATGATCTGGATCAATTCGGGCTCGCCGCATCGTCGATGGTGAGCACCGCGTGGAATTCGATCTGATCCTCCCGCGACGGGAGGGTGAGCGCGAAGGCGTCGACCTGACCAAGGATATCGCGCGCGTCGGCCGGAAGGTCGGGCTGGTCCCCCGCAAGCTCGACGACGGCCGGGACGTTGACGAAGGCCTCCGCGCCCGCCCGGGTCCCGGCAACCTCGAAGGCACGCCGGTAGGCATCGGTGTCGGACAGCGAAGTACCGCCGTCGTGGGCGTCGAGCGCGGCGGCCACATCACCGGGCGAGAAGCCGACGATGAGGATGCCCTCGGCCACCGCGTAGGCGAACTCGCCGGTGTCCGGGATGCCGAGGACGGTGATCTCGACGCCGTCGTGATTCTCGGTGCTGCGGCTGCCGCCCAGTGCTGCGAGGCGGTCGGCGATGCGGCCGACCGTGTCGGCCGCCGCCTCGGGGTCGTCGGGTCGGAGGAGGAGCTGACCGCTCGGCAGGTCGCCGTCGAAGCCGGTGATGGCGATGCCGACCTCGCGGTCGAACAGCGGCAGCACGTCGGCATCCAGGTCGAGTCCGAGGCCGAAGGCGGCGATGGCGCGGATCGTGTCGAGCGCGCTGGTCACGTCCTCGGCCTCGGGCGCCGCGCCGAGGGCGTCCTCCGCGTCCTCGAACGTCTGTCGCAGGCCGAACAGCACCGCCTCCGCGATCGTGTCCTCCGGCATCCAGTCGGGCAGGCTGCTCGGCTCCGTGCCGAGTGCGAAGCGGTCGCGCGCCGACGGCGCCGCCGACGCGGCGTCGAAGGGAGCGCTGCCGCTGAGACGAAGACCCTCCTCCTCGGCGACGAGCGCGGCGCTGGCCGTCGTGTACTGCCCCAGCGGCTGCTCGACGCCGGTCGCCGCCCCCACCGCGGCGAGGTCCGCAAAGGCCGATGCGAGGTGGTCCGACGGGATGCGCTCCATGGCGTCGACAAAGTCCTGGCGGCCGGCGAGCGACGCGGCCCCTCCGGCGACATCGACGACGGCGCGAAGGCTCTCGGCGTTGCTGCCAACCACCAGCATGTCGCTGACGAACGCGTACGAGCCGCCATCGGCCACGTGGAGCTCGACTCCCTCGTAGGTCTCGCTCTCGGTGGTGGTGCCCGCCTGGTCGACAAGCCCGGCGACGGAGGATTCGGCCTGCTCGCGATCGCTGACGGCGACGATCACGACGGTCTCCAGCTGCTCAGGGTCATCGGCCCTGGCCCACCCGGCCAGGGCGATCTGGTCGCCGAGCCACGGCTTCACCTGCGTCCGGTAGTCGATCCCCGTCTCGCTCAGCAGGTTCTCGACGATCTGGTTCACCTTCTCGTCGAGCGACGCTTCGTCGGCGAACCCGGGAAGGCGGCCGATGAGCCCGGCGAGGTTCATCTGCTGCCCGGTCGACGGCTGGAGATAGACGTTGACGTACACCGCCGAGCTCGCCGGCGCGAGAGCTGCGGCGCGGTCGGTGGCGATGGAGAAGATGAAGAGATAGGCCGCGACGACGGCGACACCGGTCAGCCCGATCAGCGCGACGAGGGCCACGACGAGGCGCTGCATCGGTCAGCGACCCAGCAGCGCGCCGAGGCCGCCACCCAGCCGCGGCATCTTGCCGCCGGCCATCATGCGCATCACCTTCTGCATCTCGGCGAACTGCTTCAGGAGCCGATTCACCTCGGCGGTCGAGGTGCCACTGCCGAGCGCGATGCGCCGCCGCCGGCTGGCCTTGATGAGCTCCGGCTTGCGGCGCTCCTCCGGCGTCATCGAGTCGATGATCGCCTCGATGCGCTTCATCTGGCCAGAGTCGACCGCCTCCTGGGCGGCGCCGGCCATCTGCCCGGCCCCCGGGATCATGCCAACGAGCTGGCCGATCGGTCCCATCCTCTTGATCTGGTTGATCTGGTCGCGGAAGTCCTCGAGCGTGAAGCGGTTCGCCATGAGGCGCTCGGCAGTGCGCTCGGCCTCGTCCTGGTCGACGTTCTCCTGGACGCGCTCGACGAAGCTGAGGATGTCGCCCATGCCGAGGATGCGCTGGGCGAGGCGGTCGGGATGGAACGGCTCCAGCCCGTCGGTGCGCTCCCCGGTCCCCAGGAAGGCGACCGGGAGTCCGGTCGCGGCCCGGATGCTGAGCGCAGCCCCGCCCCTGGCGTCGCCGTCCATCTTCGTCAGCACGAGGCCGGTGACCGGGAGTCGGGCGTGGAACGCCTCGGCCACCTTGACCGACTCCTGGCCGGTCATGGCGTCGACGACGAGGAGCGTCTCCGACGGGGTGACGGCACCCGTGATGCGCACGAGCTCGTCCATCATCGGCTCATCGACGTGGAGGCGGCCCGCGGTGTCGAGGATGACGACGTCGAGATTCCGCTGCCGGGCCACCTCGAGCCCGGAGCGCGCGACTTCGAGAGCCGGCGTCCCGACCGGGCGGGTGTGGACCTCGACGCCGACCTGGTCGCCGAGCTGCACGAGCTGGTCGACGGCCGCCGGACGGTAGACGTCGGCGGCGACGAGGAGCGGCTTGCGCCCGTCCTTGCGGAGGCGGACCGCGAGCTTCGCGGCCGTCGTCGTCTTTCCCGAGCCCTGGAGGCCGACCATCATGAGCACGGCGGGCCGCCCGTCGAGGCTCAGCTCATGACGCTCGCCTCCCAGGATCGCGACGAGCTCGTCGTGGACGATCTTGACGATCTGCTGGCCGGGGTTGAGCCCGGTGAGGACATCGGCGCCGAGCGCCCGCTCGCGGACGCGAGCCACGAAGTCCTTGACGACCTTGAAGTTGACATCCGCTTCGAGGAGGGCGAGCCGGATCTCGCGCAGCGCGACGTCGAGGTCGTCCTCGGTGATCCGGGCCTTGGCACGCAGGCGGGAGGCGATGCCCTGCAGGCGCGCAGAGAGGGAGTCGAACATGAATGGACCGATGCGGGATGAGCACGCCGGCTCGTCGAGCCGGCAAAGGGCTGCCCATTCTAGGGGCGGGCCGCCCCGCGGGCAACGAGCCTACTCGGCGAACAGCCACTCCACGTAGGCATCAGGGTCGAACGGCGCGAGCGCGTCCACATCCTCGCCGACCCCGGCGAACACGATGGGCACGCCGAGCCGGTCCGCGACGCCGAGGGCGACGCCGCCCTTGGCGCTCCCGTCGAGCTTCGTCAGCACGATCCCGGTCACGCCCGCCTCACGGCTGAAGGCCTCGGCCTGGAGCAGGCCGTTCTGGCCGGTCGTGGCGTCCAGAACGAGGAGGACGTGACGCGGCTGGTCCGGCAGGCGGCGCTCGATGACGCGACGGATCTTGGCCAGCTCGTCCATGAGCTGCTGCTTGTTCTGAAGGCGGCCGGCGGTGTCAACGAGCACCGCGTCAAGGCCGCGTGCCTCGGCCGCGGCGATCGCGTCGAATGCGACGGCGCCGGGATCGGCGCCGGAACGCTGGGCAATGACGGCGACGCCGAGCTGGTCGCCCCAGATGCGGAGCTGCTCGATCGCGGCGGCACGGAACGTGTCCGCCGCCGCCAGCGCCACCGTGCGCCCCTCGCCCAGCAGGCGATGCGTGAGCTTCGCGATGGTCGTCGTCTTCCCGGTGCCGTTGACGCCGACGAAGAGGATGACCGCCGGCGCGGGGCCGAGCTCGAAGCGGCCCGATCCGACGCGATCGAGCCGGTCGCGAATCTCGGTGGTGAGCGCTCGCCGCGCATCGTCTCCGCTTCGGCCGCCATCTGCGGAGAACCGCGCGCGCGCGGCCTCCACGAGCTGGATCGTCGTCTCCGCGCCGACATCCGCGGCGATGAGGACTTCCTCGACCTCGTCCCAGGTCTGCTCGTTGGCCGGTGCGCCGGCGCCCAGGATGGCCCGCAGCTTTGCGCCGAGGCCCGACGGCCGGCTGCGCAGCCCCATCCCGCCGGGCTCGCGCGTTGGACGCGCCACGGTCGCCGGTGGCGACGCTGAGGGCTCAGGCGCCGACTCGGGCGCTGGAGGTGGCTCGCGGCGACGGCGGAACACTCAGGACGCTCCCGCCTCGACGGGGACGTCCGCGAGGCGCAGGGAGAGGACGCGGCTGACGGCGGCATCGGTCATCGTCACGCCGTAGATCGTGTCGGCGACCTCGATCGTCGCCCGGTTGTGGGTGATCACGACGAAGTCGATCGAGTCGGCCAGCCTGCGCAGCGCCTCCGCGAAGCGCCCGATATTCGCCTCGTCGAGCGCCGCGTCCACCTCGTCGAGGATGCAGAACGGGACCGGGTTGACGGTGAGCATGGCGAACAGGAGCGCGACGCCGGTGAGCGCTCGCTCCCCGCCGGACAGCATCGCCAGCCGCTGGAGGCGCTTCCCGGGCGGGCGGACGACGATCTCGATGCCGCCGGGCGCATCGCCCTCGGCCTCGTCGGCCATCTGCAGCGACGCCGACCCGCCGGCGAACAGCAGGCGGCAGTACTCGTCGAACCTCTCGCCGATGGCGCGGAACGCGGCATCGAAGCGCTCGGCGATGTCGTCGTCGAGGCGGCCGATGAGCTCCTCGGTCGAAGTGATCGCCGCCCGCAGGTCGGTGTCCTGGGTCGTCATCTCCTCGAGCCGGCCCGCGACCTCGGCGTGCTCCTCCACGGCAAACGGGTTCACCGAGCCGATCTGCGCCAGGGTGCGGCGCACGCGGCGCAGCTCGGTCTCAACCGTCTCGTCGTCGAGCGCGTCGATCTCCTCGAGTGGCGGCGCGAGATCCGTGTCGGGCAGCCCGTCGAGTGCGAGCTCGCGCTCCCGCGCGAGCGCTGCGACGGCCTCCTCACGGCGCGATGCCTCGATGGCCGTCGCCTGTGCCGCGCGCTCCAGCTCACCTGCGCGGACGCCCTCGTCGCCCTCGCCCCGTTCGAGCTCGAGGAGTGCTGTGCGCAGTTCCGCCCGCTGCTTCTCCCCCGCGTCGAGCGAGGCCGCCGCCGCGGCATCGGCGTCGCGTGCCGCTCCGGCCCTGACCTCGAGATCGGCCCGCTCGACCTCCAGCGCATCGCGGGCGATCGCCTTCGCCGGGAGCGCGGCGCGGAGCTGTGCGACCCGTGCCTCGTTCGTGGCTCGGTCGTGGCGGCGGCCGGCGGTTGCCGTCTCGAGCGCCTGAGCCTCCTGTCTGGTGGCCGACCATCGCTCCCGCGCACCATCGCGTGCCGCCGCGAGCTCGTCTCGTCGGGTGCGCGCCGCATCAGCGCGTGCCTGGAGATCCGCGAGCTCCGACGGTGCCGTCGCGGCCGCCTCGGTGGCGTCGCCCTCCCGGAGGGTCGCGAGCATCGACCGCAGCTCGTCGCGGCGGCGCTCGAGCCGCTCGGCCTCCGAGGCGGCCGCCGATGACTCCCGCCGCGCCAGTCGCACGCGAGCCTCGGCAGCCTCGTGTGCCTCGCGTGCGCGGATGTGGGCGTCACGCGCGGCGCGGAGCCGCTCCGACGCGTCGTGGGAGCGTCGTTGCGCGGCTGCCGCCGCTGTCTCCATCGACGCGACAGCGGCGGTGAGCTCACGTCGTCGGGCATGGCTCCGGACCGCGGATCCGCCGGGTGGGTCGGCACGCCCGCGCAGCACGACGATGCCCCGCGCGTCTGCGAAGTCACCCTCCGCCGTCACGGCCGACCATCCTTCGGGCAGCCGTCGCCATCCGTCGATCAGCGCATCGATGTCACGGGCGACCGCGGTGTGGTGAAAGGCCACCGGCGCGGCGGCTCCGCCGACCCAGTCGGCCAGGGTTCGCGAGCCGTCGACCGCCGACAACGCCATCTCGCGCCCGTCGCCGTCGGGACCACTGAGCGCCAGCAGTCGCGCGGCGCCGCGGGCGTCCCCCATCGCCGAACGGGGGTCGCCGTCGGCCCACACCAGCGCGGAGTCGAGCCCGCCGCCGACGACGGCCTCGACCGCCGGCCACGCATCCTCCGGCGCCTCGATCGCATCCAGCAGCGACGACCAGCCCGCCGCGACGAGCCGACGGCCGAGCCTCGCTTCCGCGCCGAGCGGCTCCTCCAGCGCCTCGAGCTCCGCGCGGGCCGCGCGAAGCCGCTCGGCGATCTCCAGGGCCTCCTGGCGGGCCGCATCGGCGGCCGCCTGCGCGGCGTCACGCTCCTGCGATGCCGTGGCGAGGACGGCAACGGCCTCGGTGAGGGCGGCGGCGCCGGCCTCTTCCTCCTGGCGACTCGCATCGATCGACGCGGCCAGTGACGTCAGTGCGGCATCCACCTCGCCGGCCTCTCGCTCGGCCTCGTCGCGGCGGGCGTCTCGACGCGCCGCCTCTTCGGAGGCGCGTGCCACGGCGGCGATGCGCTCGCTCTCCCGCGCGCGCACCGCGGCCAGCGCCTCCTCTGCGTTGAGCAGCTCCTCGTCCGCGACGGCGAGGTCGGCCACGGCATGACGCCACGCTTCCTCGGCCTCGGCTGCCGCGGCGAGCGCCGGGGAGACGTCCGCCACGGCCTCCGCATCGGTCTGGCCCAGCGACCGCTCCCCGTCCGCCAAGGCCGCCTCGTCGCGCGTGATGTCGGCCGTCAGCTCCGCGACCCGGGCCGCGACGTTCTCGAGCCGGCTCTCGGCACGGATGACGGCCTCGCGGGTCTCCTCGCGCGCCCGGGCCGCCGCGCGGGCCGCGTCCTCGGCCCGCCAGTACCGCTCCTCGGCCGCGGCCAGCGCCTCTCTGCGAGTGGCGTCCGCCTCGCGGTGCGCCGCGACCGCGCTCTCGGCCGCGGCCGAGGCGCGGCGTGCCTCGCCGAGGGCCGCTCGCGCCGCGCTCTCACGACGACGATGCGACACCTCCACCAGCCCGCGGGCGCGAGCGACGAGGCCGTCGTGCTCCTGCTGGTGCTGCGCCTGGAGCTCGAGGCGCCGGGCCTGCGGCTTGAGCTCCCCGATCAGGTCGCTCACCCTGGTCAGGTTGTCGAGGGCCCTGGCGAGCCGCACCGACGCCTCGTTGCGCTTGACCTGCAGTCCCTTGACGCCCGCCGCCTCCTCGAACAGCTGACGACGCTCCTCGGGTCGCAGCGAGAGCGCGGCGTCGACGGTCCCCTGGCCCACGACGACGAGCTCGTTCGCGCCGAGCCGCCCCTCGCCGAGGAGCTCGACGACGTCGCGCAGGCGGGCACGAGCGCCGTTGATGAGGTACTCGCTGTCGCCGGACCGATAGGCGCGACGGCCAATCGAGACCTCGGCGAAGTCGATCGGCAGCCACCCGTCGGCATTGTCGAGGGTGAGGATGGCTTCGGCCATCCCCTGCGCCTTGCGCTGCTCCGAGCCGGCAAAGATGACGTCGTCCGCCCGCCGGGTCCGGAGGGATCGGTTCGATTGCTCGCCGAGCACCCAGCGCACGGCATCGGCCATATTGCTCTTTCCCGAACCGTTCGGCCCGATGACGGCATTGACGCCCGGCTCGAAGACGAAGCGCGTGGGGTCGGCAAACGACTTGAACCCGTGGAGCCGAAGCTCGCGCAACCGGCTCACGAGGCGGCGCCCGATTCGGCCTCGAGCCTCGTCAGCGCCGCGTCGGCGGCCTGCTCCTCGGCGCGCTGGCGGCTGGATCCCGACCCGTCGGCCAGAGTCCGGCCGTCGAGCAGGACGCTGACGCTGAAGTGCTGGGCATGCGGCGGTCCGCTCGTGCTGATGAGGTGGTACATCGGCTTCATTCCATGGTGGCGCTGCGTCCATTCCTGGAGGCGCGACTTCGCCGACTTGGGTGGCCCATCGAGCTCGGCCAGGGCCTCGAGCCGCGGCTCGAAGAGGCGCTCGAGGACGCGCTCGGTCGGCTCGGTGCCCTCGCTCAGGGACAGCGCACCGGCCAGGGCCTCGAAGCAGGCGGCCAGGACGGAGGGACGGGTGGCTCCACCGGCATCGGCCTCACCACGGCCCAGCAGGAGGTAGCGGTCGAAGCCGAGATCGAGCGCCATGGCGGCGAGGGCGTCCCGGTTGACCAGCGCGGCACGCCGCGCGGTCAGGAAGCCCTCGTCCTCGTCGGGGTACTGGTCGTAGAGAAGGCGGCTTACGGTGAGGCCGATGACCGCGTCGCCGTAGAACTCGAGGCGCTCGTTGTGGCCGGGAACGGCGTCAGGGTTCTCGTTGAAGTAGGAGCTGTGGACGAACGCCTGACGGACCAGCTCCGGGTCACGCGGGACGATGCCGAGCCGTTCGGAGAGCTCGTGGAGGGGCGGCGCTTCCACGGGCGGCCGGCTACTGCTGGTGCTCCTCGATGTACTCGACGGCGTCCGAGACCTTCTGGATGCGTTCCGCGTCCTCGTCCGAGATCTCCATCCCGAACTCCTCTTCGAGGCTCATGATCAACTCGACGAGATCGAGCGAGTCGGCGTTGAGATCCTCGACGAAGGACGCCTGTGGAGTGACCTCCTCCTCGTCCACCCCCAGCTGTTCGACGATGATCTTCTTGAGCCGGTCGAACGTGGTTCCGTCAGTCACGGATTTCTGGCTCCTCCACCCGATCTGGAAACGCTTCCTAGGACGCCATTCACGAGGCGGCGAGCCGCGTCGCCGGCGTAGATCCGGGCGAGAGATACCGCGTCGCGCATCGGTTCCCCGCTCGGGGTCGCGGCGGAGTATAGCACCTCATACAGGGCGCTCCGGAGGATCGTACGTTCCACTCTGCCGAGCTCAGGAACGGGGATGAGCGGCGCCTCAGAGGCGATCCTGGCGTCCAGCTCCGGACGATGCGCGTCCACCCCTTCGACGATGTCCGCGGCATGGGCGGCGACCTCCGGAGGCACGTCGCGTTCGGCCGCGATCCGGTCGAGCGCCGTCCGGGCGCTGCCCGGCCGGAACTCGGCCTCGAACAGGGCCAGGAGGGCGAGCCGACGGGCCAGGAGGCCCGGAGACGAGCGCGGTCGAGCGTGACGCGAGGTCGACGTCACGAGGCGCTCGCCGGCCGCTCGCGATGGAGCCGTGCGGCGATCCTCGACCGGACGCCACGGTGCGCCAGCGCCGGATGCTCGCGCGTCCACTCCTCGATGAGCTCGGGGACCCTGGCGGCGGCGGCCTCCGAGCCAACGCGGATGGCGTTCTCGATCATCGTCGCCTTCGCCCGCCCATGCGTGACGATGCTCACGCCCCGGACGCCGAGGAGCGGGGCGCCGCCGTAGCGCTCGTAGTCGAAGCGCGCCTTCATGCGGTCAAAGCCGGGCTTGAGCGCCAGGAGTGCGAGCGGCGCCACCGGGCCCTGCTGGAGGTCCTCGCGCAGCGCGCGGAAGATGAAGCTCGTGATGCCCTCGAAGAACTTGATGACCACGTTGCCCACGAAGCCGTCGCACACGACCACGTCGGCGCGGTGCGCGATCATGTCGTGCGCCTCGACGTTGCCCACGAAGCGCATGTCGAGCGCGGCAAGCTTGGCATGCGCCTCCCGCGCGAGCTCGTCGCCCTTTTCCGGCTCCTCGCCGATGTTCAGCAGGCCGATGCGCGGCGCCGCGACCTTGAGCACGTGCTCGGCGAAGATCGCGCCCATCGCCGCGAACTGGACGAGGTTCTCCGGGTCAGAATCGACGTTGGCGCCGACGTCGAGGAGCATGATCGGCCCGGTGGCCGTCACGAGGTGCGCCGGAAGCGCCGGGCGATCGATCCCCTCGATCCGGCCAAGCCGGAAGACCGCCGCCGCCATCGTCGCACCGGTCGAGCCGGCACTCACGACCGCGTCGGCATCACCGTCCCGGACGAGGTCGGTGGCGACCACGATCGAGGCGCGCCGCTTCGTGCGGAGCGCGGTGGCCGGATGCTCCCCCATCTCGACGACCTCCGGCGCGTCGACGAACCGCAGGTTGAGAGGCCGCGGCATGTCCGACGCGGCGACCTCACGCTCGAGGCGCGGGACGTCACCGACGAGGATGACCTCGTCGGCCGCGGTGGACGTGGCGTACTGGATCGCGCCGCGGACGATCTCGCGGGGGGCATGGTCGCCACCCATCGCGTCGACCGCGATGCGCATCGGTCAGCTAGCGCTGGCCTTCGGCTGGGGCGACCGGCTCGATCGCGACCGCCTCACGACCGTTGTACCAGCCACAGGTGGGACACGCGTGGTGCGCGCGGTGAAGCTCGTGACAATGCTCGCACTCGACGAGCGGTGGTGCGCTGATCGCGAGATGCGCGCGGCGCTCGCCCTGGCGTGCCTTGGAAACCTTTCGCTTGGGAACGCCCACGCGGAAACTCCTTGACCGATGAAAACTGGGACGCCGCAGTATAGCCGGAGCGCCCGTGGTCGGCGAGTCGGCCGCCGGTCAGCGGTGACCATCCTCCCCGTTGCCCAGCAGTGCCGCGAGCCCGGCCAGCCGCGGGTCGATCTCCTCATCGCCGTGATCGTGATCGCCCCGGTCGAGCTTCTCGCCGCATGTCGAGCACAGGCCCGGACAGTCGGGACGGCACAGCGGGTGCATCGGCTCGGTGAGCGACAGCTCGTCGTGGAACGTCGGCGCCAGGTCGATCTCGTGATGCTCGTCGATGCGCTGCACCGCCTCCTCCTCCCCCTCCCCGATCGACACCGGCACGCCGCTCAGCGGGTCGACGCTGGGGACGAACTCCTCGGAGATCGGGACGGTGACTTCCTCGACGTACGCATCGGTGCAGCGGGCGCAGGTGCGGCGCAGCGGCGCGCGAAGCTCGCCCCGGACGAGGATCCCGCGGTTCGTGCGCTGGAGGCGGAGATCGGCGTCGAGCGGGCCGGCCAGCTGGACGTCGGGTCCGAGGGTGACGTAGTGATCGCGCAGGCGCGCTTCACGGACGGCACCGGGTGGCTCGTGGAGGAGCCCCGCGACGTTGAACGCGGTCATCAGCGGGGAGCGGTCTGGGCCTGCTCCTCCGAATCGGCGACGCCCGCCTCCGTGACCGGCGTCACCCCGTCGTCCGACGCGGTCCGATGACGCTCGTCGAGCATGTCGATGCCGCGCTTGATGCTCGTCAGCGCCTTGATGCACTCGCCTTCGAGGCGGATGAGGACGCCGGCGGCATACTCGTCGGCACCGCGCCGGACCTCGCGTGCCTCGTCCTGCGCCTGGTCCAGGATCTCTGCCGCGCGCTGCTGGGAGGCGCGCACCAGCTCCCGCTCCTCGAGCATCTGGGCCGCCTGCTCCTGGGCGCGCGCGACGATCGTCTCCCCCTCCTCCTTGGCGCGGTCGGTGATCCGCCCGGCGTCCTCGGTGATGCGGCGCGCCTGGCGGACCTCCTCGGGAACGGAGGTGCGCAGCTGATCGATCAGCTCCAGGACCGTAGCCTGGTCGAGCACGACGTTGTTGGTCAGGGGCAGCTTCTTGCCCGCGGCGACCAACGACTCCAGCCGCTCGACGAGGAAGATGATGTCCGTGGCCGCGCCCTCCTTGGCTGCGGATTATACGCGCGGCCTACGCGCGTGAACCTGCGGCCAGCCGCTGGGTCAGGGCCTCGGCAACCGGCCCGGGGAGCATCGGCGTCACGTCGCCGCCGAACTGGGCGACCTCCTTCGCCAGCGAGCTGCTCACGTAGCCGAACTCGAGCGCCGTCATGAGGAACGTCGTGTCCACCTCCGGGGCCAGCTTTCGGTTCGTCAGCGCCATCTGCAGCTCGGCCTCGAAGTCGCTCACCGCGCGGAGGCCACGGACGATGAAGCCCGCCCCCTGAGCGCGGGCGAACTCGACGGTGAGGCCGTCGAAGGCGGCGACGTTGACGTGCTCGCCGAGATCGGCGACGCAGCGCCGGATGAGGTCGACCCGCTCGTCGATATCGAACATTGGCTTCTTCTTCGGGTTGTTGAGCACGCCGATGACGAGGCGATCGAACAGGCCGGACGCTCGGCGAGCGACGTCGAGATGGGCGTTCGTCATCGGGTCGAACGACCCCGGGAAGACCGCGATCCGCGTCATGCCGTCTCCAGCTCGATGAAGGTGAGCATCGTCTCGCCGAACCGACGCTGCCGAACGACCGCCAGGCCCTCCACCTCCGGAGGCTCGGTGCGCCAGAAATGCTTGATCACGACCGATGCGCCCGGAGCCAGGTGCGGCACGAGGGCGCGAAGCGGCGCCACGATAGCACGCGTCTCGTACGGCGGATCGAGGACCGCAAGGTCCCATGGTCCGAGCTCGGTGCCGCCGAGGAACGCCTCCACCTGCATCCCGACGACGGTCGCATCCTCGGCGAGGCCCGTGCGTCGGAGGTTGTCGCGGAGCGTCGCCACGGCTCGCCCGTCGGCCTCGACGAAGGTGGCTGCGCCTGCGCCTCGCGAGAGAGCCTCGATCCCGATCGCGCCGCTCCCGGCGTAGAGATCGACCACGCGGGCGTCCGGCACCCGCCCGCCGAGGATGCCGAACAGCGCCTCCTTCACCCGGTCCGTGATCGGGCGCGTGCCCTTGCCTGGAGGCGCCGTCAGCGTGACCCCGCGCGCCGATCCGGCGATGACGCGCATCAGGCCGCGTCGCCCTCCGCCTCGGGCACCGCGAAGTCGGCCTGCAGCTGGGCGAGCGCCGGACGACGTCCCAGCGTCGGATCCTCGGCGAGAACGCGCTCGGCCAGCGTTCGCGCTCGCTCGGCCAGCTTCAGGTGGCGTGGCTCGAACAGCGAGGCGACCCGGAGTGGCGGCAGGCCCGACTGGCGGGTTCCCACCAGGTTGCCGGCGCCGCGCAGTCGGAGGTCCTGCTCGGCGATCTCGAACCCGTCACGCGAGCCGCGCACGACCTCGAGCCGCTCGGCCGACAGCTCGTCGGTGGCGTCCGACAGGAGGATGCAGTACGACCGATGCGGACCACGGCCCACCCTCCCGCGGAGCTGATGGAGCTGTGCCAGCCCGAATCGCTCCGCATCCTCGATGAGCATGACCGAGGCGTTGGGCACGTCGATCCCGACCTCGACGACCGTGGTCGCGACCAGGACGTCCATCTCTCCGGCGGCGAAGGCGGCCATCGTGGCGTCGCGTTCGTCGGCGCGCTGCTGTCCGTGGACCAGGCCGATGCGGAGCTTCGGCAGCGCCGCGCGCAGGCGCTCGGCCTCCGCCTCGGCGCTCGCCGCCTGGAGCGCGTCGGACTCGAGGATGAGCGGGACGACGACGAAGGTCTGCCGGCCGGCCGCGGATTCCTGGGCCATGAAGGCCTCGATCTTCGGCAGCGCGCGCCGGTCGCGGACCTCGGTGCGGATCGGCTGACGCCCCGGTGGCAGCTCGCGCAGCGTGCTGATCGAGAGGTCGCCATAGACGGTCAGCGCCAGCGTGCGCGGGATGGGCGTCGCCGTCAGCGCCAGGAGGTGCGGCTCGCCTCCTGCACCCTTCGCCTGGAGCGCGGCGCGCTGCCCGACCCCGAAGCGATGCTGCTCGTCGACGATGGCGAGGGCGAGCCGCGGAAACGTGACCGCATCGCTGATGACCGCGTGCGTGCCGATCACGACCTCCGCGGCACCGTCCGCGATGGCGTCGTGAATCGCCCTTTTCTGAGCAACCGGCAGGGATCCGGACAGGAAGACGGCACGGACTCCCAGCCCATCGAGCAGCGGCGCCAGTCCGGCATGGTGCTGGCGCGCCAGGATCTCCGTCGGGGCCATCAGCGCGGCCTGCCAGCCGCATCGCACGGCCGCGGCGAGCGCGATCGCCGCCACCGCGGTCTTCCCGCTGCCGACGTCGCCCTGAAGCATGCGCCGCATCGGGCGCTCGGCATCGAGGTCTGCGAGGATCTCGTCGGTTGCGGTTGCCTGTGACGCAGTGAGGGTGAACGGGAGGGCGGCGACGATCTCCGCGCGGTCGGCGTCCGTTACGTGGATGCGCGGCGCGGCCAGGCCCTCGCGCGCGTTCCGCGCCTCGACGAGCGTCAGCTGGAGCGCGAGCAGCTCGTCAAACGCGAGGCGGTCGAGTGCATCACTGACGTCGACAAGCTCCTCGGGGAAGTGCGCGACCTGGAGGGCCTCGGCCAGCGGTCGAAGGCCCTTGCGCTCCGCATCGGTCAGCGGATCCTCCACCGCCGGGAGCGCCGCCTCCAGGATCCGCGCCAGCAGCTCCCGGAGCCGGCGCTGGGTGATGCCGGTGCTGAGGTGGTAGACCGGGACGACGCGGGCGGTGTGGACCGAGTCCCGCCCCACCGGGCTGAACTCCGGCGAGGTGAACTGCGGCCGCCAGCCCCGTTGGACGACCTTGCCCGAGACGATGATCTCGTCGCCGGCGCTGAGCCGGCGCTCGACGTAGCGGCGCCCGAACCAGATCGCCTCGGCGCTGCCCGTCTCGTCACTGAGCTGCGCAATCACGCGCTGCGGGCGCTTCCCGAACCCCGGTTCGGTGCGGACGGTGTCGACCCGGACGCGCGCCGACTGTTTCTCGTCGGGCACGAGGTCGCGGACGGACTGGAGCGAGCTGAAGTCGTCGTAGCGGAACGGCAGGTACCAGAGCGCCTCTCGCGGCGTCGTGATCCCCACGCGGCCGAGCGCCGCCGTGCCGCGTGCCAGGTTCGGGAGCACGCTGCGGATCGGCCGGTTGAGATCCTCGGGAGCGAGGGCCCGGCTCGATTGCATGGGCCGATCGTAGCGTGCTACGATCTCGATCGGTCCGGCGCACGGCGCCGGCATTTTCGTGACTGGAGATCCTTCGACCATGGCCCGCGTCTGCGACATCTGCGGCAAGCGCCCGATCACCGGCTGGAACCCCCAGTCCGTCGGGATGAACCGCAAGCGCGCCCTGCGCCGATGGCTGCCGAACCTACAGCCGATGACGATCGTCCGCGACGGTCGCACGCTCAAGGTGAACGCCTGCAGCCGCTGCCGCCGCACCGCCCAGAAGGTCTGACCTTCCTTTCTCCGCGACCGATACGCCCGCGTCCTCCGACGCGGGCGTCGCGCTGTCCAGATCGGCCGTGATCGGCTCATCGGCCGTGCAATGCTCCGAATGCGGCACATCGTTCAAGCCGGGACTCCGCGTCTTGAACAACGTGCGCCTTGGCGAGCACTGTCTGGAAGAAGTACGCCGAGGCGCAGTCAGCTGAGCGTGGAAGCGGTCCGAGTGGGCCGCATCGGCCGTGCAGTGCTCCGAATCCGGCACATGGTTCAAGTCGAGGCTCCGCGACTTGGATAACTGGTGCCCTGACGAGCATTAGGCGAAAGGAGCCGCCCAGCGCCGTCTGCGGAGCCAGTGGCTGGCGCGGACCCGCCAACTCTGCTCCTCAGGCGAGATCCCGGTCGGAGTCAAGCATCAGGGTGAACGGGCCATCGTTGACGAGCTCGACGGCCATCGTCGCACCGAAGCGCCCGGTCTCGACCCGCACCCCGGAGGCAGTCCGCACCCGGCCGACGAAGCGGTCGAGGAGCGGAACCGCCAGCTCCGGCGCCGCCGCATCGGAGAAGCCCGGACGGCGTCCTCGCCGCACGTCCGCGTGGAGCGTGAACTGGCTGACGACCAGGAACGCGCCCCCGACGTCGGCGATCGCCAGGTTCGTACGCCCGTCCGCATCGGCGAAGTAGCGCAGCCCCACCAGCTTGTCGGCCATGCGGTCGACGAGCTCGGGGGTGTCGCCGGCCGCGATGCCGGCCAGGACGGCAGCGCCGGTCCCGATCTCACCCAGCAGCTCACCTTCGACCCGGACCGATGCGCGCGAGACGCGCTGGACGACGAGCCGCACCGGGCTACGGCGACGCCGACGGCGCCGACGGCGCTGGCGATGCCTCCGGACCGATCGAGGTCGTCGGGCCGGCGTCCTCTCCCTCGACCGGCGCCCCCAGCGCCGACTCGGTGAAGATCGCCCGCGCGTTCCAGACCATCCAGCCCTTCGCGCCGTTGTCCGACGCGGCCTGAAACTCCGCCCGGATCTGATCGGCCGTGTACGGCGCGAACGGGCCGTAGCCGAAGTCCTGGATCCAGGGCCGGATCACGACCGGCAGCCCCTCCTTCTCCTCGTTCATGATCTGGAGCGACTCGTCGATCACCTCGTACGGATGGTCGTTCGGCACGGGGAAGCCGAAGACGCCCGGCCCGTAATGCGAGGGATAGACCATGGGGCAGAAGTAGTCGACGTACGGCATGATCACCTCCGGCCGCTGACCGATGCCCTGGTCGTCGGGAACGATGAAGCTGATCGGGAAGACGTCGGCGGCGAGGAACGTCTTCGTCCTGTCGAGCCGCGCGCTCACGACGCGCAGGACGCGCTGGATGGCCGGCAGCCGGAACGACTGCGTGTTCGGCAGGTTGGTGTCGGCCACGTCGTAGGGGCCGTCACTGAAGAAGCGGATGTAGTCGAGCTGGACCTCGTCGAAGCCCTTGTCCGCGAGGTCGCCGGCGATGGAGGCGAGGTACTCTGCCACCCCCGGCGCCGAGGGATCGAGCCAGGCACCGCCGATGTTGTCCCGCCACGGCTCCCCGGTCGCGCTGTTGCGGACCGCGAGCTCCGGGCGGGCGGCCGCGGACGTGTTGTCCTTCATCGACACCATGCGGGCGATGGTGTAGATGCCGCGCTCCTTGAGCGCCGGCAGCAGCTCCCCGAGGTCGAACACCGGTGTCTCGCGGACGGCGCCGACCTCGGCGGCGGTCTCCAGATCGGTGGCGTAGTAGAGGCGGCCATCGGTCTCCTTCACGTCGATGACCATGGCGTTCGCCTCGGTCCGGTCGATGATGGCGAGCAGCGCGTCGAGCCGCCCCGCCGTCTCGAATACGGCCGCCGGCGCGTACAGGGCGCGGGCGACGAACGGCTCCATCGTCACGTCGATGGCGAGCGAGGTACCCGTCTGCACCTCGTTGAGCCGATAGCCGGGCATCTTGTAGACGACCGTCGCCGCCTCCGGGACGCCGGGCAGCTCGTACGCACCGTTCTCGTCGGTCTCGGCCATGGTTTCGCCACCGTCGATGAAGACGCGGACCCCCGCGATGGGCGCTCCGTCCGGGTCCGTCACCGTGCCGCGCGCGACGTTGTCCCGCAGCTCGAGGCGCAACGGGCCCTCGGCGGGCACCTGGCCGCGGGCGCTGTCGTGTCCGCCGAGCTGGCCCGTGACCTCGTCGCCGGTGAGGAGCGTGAGCGTCGCCGCACCCTCGGCATCGGTGACGGCCGTCTGGTCGCCCGAGGCGACGGTCACGCCGGCCAATGGGGCGGCGTTCGGATAGAGCGTGGCCTGGATCGTCACCGCGCGAGGCTGCTCCGGCGTCGGCGCCGGTGTCGGGATGAAGGGGACGCCTTCGGAGCAGGCAGACACGGCGGCGGCGACGATGAGGAGGACCGGGGCGACGGCTGCGAGGCGGCGGGACGGCAGGTTCAGGTCCTCTCGGCGTAGGTGTCGGCGGCGTCGCGTGCCCGGGCGGCGGCTCGCAGGGCGGCGACGGTGGGCGCCAGGTCGCCATCGGTACTGTACAGGCCGCTGCCGACCACGAGGACGGTCCCGCCGGCAGCGTGAGCGGAGCCGATGGTGTCGAGCTTCACTCCGCCGTCGACGCCGATCGGGAGGTCGAGCCCGCGGTTGGCGATCTCCCGCGCCAGCGTGGCCATCTTTGGCAGGACCTCTGGGATGAACGCCTGCCCGCCCCAGCCGGGATGCACGGTCATGACCAGGAGGAGGTCGACCCGATCCAGCCATGGCAGCACCGCCTCGGCGGGCGTCTCCGGGTTGAGCGCGATGCCCGGCCTGCGCCCGGCGGACTCGATGGCAGCGATCACGGCGCGCGGATCGTCGTCGGCCTCGACGTGGAAGACGATGAGGTCGCTCCCGGCCTCGGCGAATCGGTCGGCATGACGCAGCGGATTGCGGATCATGAGGTGGCTGTGGAACGGGAGGGTGGTCCTCGGACGGATCGCCCCGACGACGACCGGGCCCATCGTCAGGTTGTCGACGAAGTGGCCGTCCATGACGTCGAGGTGGATCGAGTCGACGCCGCCGTCCGCCGCTCGCTCCACCTCCTCACCGAGGCGGCTGAAGTCGGCGTTGAGAATGCTGGCGCTGATCTGCGCGAGCTCGCTCATGCCGGCGTGACGGCGGCCGCCTGCCGCAGGGAGCGACCGGCCAGCTGGGCGTGGAGCTGCCCGCATGCCGCCTCGATCTCGCGCCCGCGGGTATCCCGGACCGTCACGCTCACGCCGGCTGCTCGAAGCGCGGTGGCGAAGCGCTCGACGCCCGCCCGTGGCGTGCCGCTCCACGCGGATCCGGGTGTCGGGTTGAGCGGGATGAGGTTGACGTGCGAGCGCCAGCCGCGGGCCAGCCGCGCGAGGCCATCGGCCTGGACGACGTCGTCGTTCATGCCATCGATCATCACGTACTCGAGGCTCACCCTGCGGCCCGTTCGCGCGGCGAATCGCCGCCCGGCGCCGACCACCTCGTCGATCGGCCACTTTCGATTGATCGGCACGAGCTCGTCGCGCAGCGCATCGGTCGCGGCATGGAGGCTGATGGCGAGGTTGACCTGCGGCAGCTCGGTGATCATGCGGTCCATGCCGGGCACGACGCCCGATGTCGAGACGGTGATGTGGCGCGCCCCGATTCCGAGGCGAGCCGGGTCGTTGAGAAGATGCACGGCCTCGAACACGCGATCGGCGTTGTTGAGCGGCTCCCCCATCCCCATGAAGACGATGTTGTAGTGCCCGGAGGGGCCCGCGGCCAGGGCACGCCACGGGGGCCGATGCCAATGCAGGACCTGGTCGACGATCTCGCCCGGGGTGAGCTGCCGGCCGAAGCCGGCCTGCCCGGTCGCGCAGAACGGGCAGTTCACCGCGCAACCGGCCTGGGACGAGATACAGACGGTCGTCCGCGCCGCCGACCGTCCGTGCGCCTCGTAGCGCATGAGGACCGATTCGATCCGCTGGCCGTCATGCAGCTCGTGGACCGCCTTGGCGGTCAGGCCGCCGTCGGCACCGATGACGTGGCTCGCCTCGATGGTGCTGAAGCGGAAGGCGGTGCCCAGCGCCTCGCGCAGACCGGCGGGCACATCGCTCAGGTCGGGGAAGCTCGCCGTCTCGGACCGATGCGCGCCGTCAAGGATCTGCCCGGCCCGATACGCGGGCTCGCCGCGGGCCTCGAGCCACGCGGCGAGCACGGAGTGATCGGTCTCGCTGATCGCCGGGAGCGGCCCGGCGAGCGGTCCGTCAGTCACGCCGCCCGAAGATCAGGAAGACGTAGTACAGGAACGTCAGGATCGCGACCAGTGCACCGGCGACGTAGGTCCAGGCCGCGGCCTTGAGGACGTCACGCGCACCGGTCTGCTTCTCTCCGACCATCCCGAGGCTGCCGACGAAGGCCAGGGCCTTCCCCGACGCCCCGATCTCGACCGGGAGGGTGGCAATCGTAAAGGCCACGGCACCGGCGAAGAGGATGAGGCCGATGATGGCCAGCCCATCCAGGCGGAAGAAGAAGCCGGCGATGATGAGCCACGGAGCGATCCCGGAACCGAGCTGCGCCGCGGGCACGATCGCCTGGCGCAGCTTCATGGCCGCGTCACCCGATGCGTCCTGGAGCGCGTGCCCGACCTCGTGGGCGATGACCGCCGCGGCGGCGACGCTCAATCGCGGACCGCTGCTGATGACGCCCGACGTCGTCAGGGCCGAGGCGTCGGCCACCTGGGTGCTGACGCGCAGGACCTTCCCGCGCGGGTCGTAGTGGTCAGTGAGCTGCCCGGGGGTCGGCTCGATGCGGACGGCCTGCAGGCCCTGACGGTCGAGCAACCGCCGGGCGAAGTCGAAGGCATCGAGGTTGATGCCCGAGTCGACCTTCGACCACTTGCCGTAGGTCGAGCGCACCCGCCACGACGCCCAACCGGTGATCCCCAGGGTCACCACCAGCAGAACGATGTAGAGCGGATCGAAGAAGAACATGTTCGCGTTCCCCACCTCCAAGGGGGTCGCTCGGAGTATATCCGAACGCCCGTTCTGGTCTCGCAGGCGGGCTCTCATCGGGGCCCCCAAAGCGGCGCGGCACGCGACCTGCCACAGGGACGACAGGGAACCACACAGCACGAGGACGCAACAGTCATGAGAATCACCGAACGAGCGGAACGCGCGAGAGATCGCGCCACGGGGCGGGACCGGCGTCCGTGGGCGAGCTCGCTGCTCGTCGCCGGCGGCGCCGCAGCCGCCGGCGCGGCCATCGCCTTTCTCACCGATCCGGCACGCGGTCGCGCACGTCGCGCGCGCCTCGTCGACCAGGGCAGCGCACTCGCACGCCACGGGTGGCACCGCATCGAGCGGACCGTGCGTGCCATCGGCTCGACCGCCGAGGGCAAGCTCGAGGCGCTCACCGAGGGCGGCCAGCGGGTCGCGCCGGTCGATGACGTCACGCTTCGCGACCGCGCCGAGACCGAGCTCTTTCGCGACCCCAAGGTCCCGAAGGGCACCATCAACCTGAGCGTCGAGCGAGGGATCCTCGTGCTCCGAGGCGAGGTGCCGAACGCGCGGATGCGGAACCGACTGGCCCGCGAGGGCGCGGCAATCGACGGCGTGTGGAGCGTCCACAACCTGCTCCACCTGCCGGGCGAGTCGCCGGAGGCTGTGACCTCCCCCTAGCGGGCAGCCTCTTCCGGCTTCCCGCCGGCGCCGACCAGGATGTGCTCCCGAGGCAGGCCGCGTCGCCATGCCTCGGCCGGCATCGTCGGCCGGCCCTCGGGCTGCACGATCTCGAGCGACAGAGCACCGACGCCGCACGCCACCCACGGGGCTTCGCCCGGCATGAGCGCACCGATTGGCACGTCGTCCACGCCGGCGACGGGACGCGCGCGGCGGACGTGCAGGCGGCGGCCGTCGATCGTCGTCCACGCTCCCGGCCATGGCTGGAGGGCACGGACCTGACGGTCGATCTCGACCGCCGGTCGGCGCCAGTCGATCCAGCCGTCCGCGCGGGTGAATGGATGCACGTAGGTGGCCGCGCGCTCGTCCTGCGGCTCCCCGGTCGTCTCACCCGCCGCCCAGCGCTCGATCTCCGGCGGGACGACCTCGGCGGCGAGGTCGGCGAGCCGTGCCTCGAGCTCCGGCGTGGTCTCCCGGCCGCTCAGCGGCACCTTCCAGCGTTCGACGACCGGTCCCGCGTCGAGCTCCGTGGTCATGATCATGAGCGAGACGCCGCCATCCTGGTCCCCCGCCAGGATCGTCCCCGCCACCGGCGCGGCTCCGCGGTGGCGAGGCAGGAGCGATGGATGGACGTTGAGCGGCGGCCGCTCCGCCAGCCCCAGCAGGTCGGCCGGCACGATCTGCCCGTAGGCCACCAGGACGAGGCCGTCCGGTCGGAAGTCGGCGATCGCCTCACGGGCCTCGTCCGAGCGGAGGCGTGCCGGCGTCAGGACCCGCAGCCCCGCCTCCCGCGCCCGGGTGCTGATCGGCGTCGCGCGGAGCTGGAGGCGGCGGCCGGCCGGACGGTCGGGCTGGCTGATGACGAGCATCTCGTCGGCCAGCCCGGCCACGCGCGCGAGCAGCGGGACGCCGAACGCGCCCGTGCCGAGAAACGCAATGCGCCCGATGCCGCCCACTATATGCCGGCGGCCGTCTCTTCGGTGACCTCCTCGTGCGCCTCGTTGACGCGAACGAGCTCGTCCAGCGAGTCGAGCAAGTCGATGTAGAGGGAGCCGTTCAGGTGGTCGATCTCGTGCTGGAGCGCGCGCGCGAAGAGCTCCTGGCCCTTGACCCGGAACTCGCGGCCATGCCGGTCGCGGGCCTTTACGGTGACTTTGGCGGCGCGGGTCACCTCGGCGACATAGCCCGGAATCGAGAGGCAGCCCTCCCAGTCGAGCTGCTCTCCGGACGACTTGACGATCTGCGGGTTCACGAGCTCGGTGATCACACCCTCGATCTCGATGACCGCGACCTGCAGCGGCACACCGATCTGGTTCGCGGCAAGGCCCACCCCGGGCGCGTCCCGCATCGTGACGAGCATGTCGTCCAGGAGCCGATGCAGGCTGGCGTCGAAGGTCGAGACCCTCTTCGTGCGCTCTCGCAGGGTCGGCTCTTCCAGGGTGAGGATGGGACGGATGGCCGGCATAGCGCTCGGCATTGTACCGAGAGTCACAGGAGCGACTCGGGGTCGACATCGATCGCCACGCCGGGCGGCACGCGCTCGAGGGCGGCGGCCCGGGTGACGGCATCCGGCGCGCGCAGGACGACCTGGAACCGATGACGCCCGGCCCGCCTGGCGATGTACGACGGCAGCGGGCCGAGCACCTCGACGCCGGGTTGCGCGACGGCCTCTGCCGCCTGGTGGCCCCGACGTTCGGCACGGTCGCGGTCGGGATCCGAGATCAGGAGGCGCGCCAGGACGCTGAACGGCGGATAGCCGAGCAGCCGACGGCGGAGCAGCTCCTCGTCGGCAAACGCGTCCGAATCGAGCGCCGCCGCCGCGCGGATGGCGTAATGCGCCGGCGCGTACGTCTGGATGACGACCTCGCCTGGCGCCGGCCCGCGGCCCGCTCGGCCGGCGACCTGGGCCAGGAGCTGGAACGTGCGTTCCGCGGCCCGGTAGTCGGGCAGGTTGAGCGTCACGTCGGCGGCGATGACGGCAGCGAGCGTCACGCTCGGCAGGTCGAGCCCCTTCGCCGCCAGCTGCGTGCCGACGAGGACATCGACGCGTCCGTCGCGGAAGTCGTCGTAGACCGATTCGAACCCACGCCGGGTCCCGATCGCGTCGGAGTCGAGGCGCGCCACGCGCAGCTCCGGGAGGCGCGCCCGCAGCTCGGCCTCGACGCGCTGCGTCCCCGCGCCGAAGTAGCGGATACGTCCGCTGCCGCAGGCGGGACAGCGTTCCGGCGGGGCGGCGCTCCGGCCGCAGTGGTGGCAGCGCAGGGTGCCGCCACTGAGGTGGAAGACGAAGGGAAGGTCGCAGTCGGGGCAGCGGACGCTCTCGCCGCAGTCGCGGCAGAGGATGAACGTCGCCGCGCCGCGCCGGTTGATGAGCAGCACGGCCTGCTCGCTGCCCCGCTTCACAGATGCCAGAGCATCCTCGAGCGCCGCCGAGAAGATCGATCGGTTGCCCCCGGCGAGCTCGGCACGAAGGTCCACGAGCGCGATGTCGGGCACGCCGCCGACCCGCCGCTCGACGAGCCGGGCGCGCTCGGCGTGGCCGCCTCGGGCGCGGGCCAGGGTCACGAGATCGGGCGTCGCGCTGCCCAGGACAAGCCGCGCGCCGAGCAACGTCGCCCGCCGGCGTGCGACCCAGCGCGCGTCGTAGCGAGGGGTGCGGTCCGACTTGTAGCCGCCGTCGTGCTCCTCGTCGACGACGATGAGGCCGGCGTCGAGGGGCGCGAATGCCGCGGTTCGCGTGCCGATGACGACCCGCGCCTCGCCGCGCATGATGCGCCACCACTCGTCGTGGCGTTCCCCGGCGGAGAGGCCGGAATGGAGCACGGCCAGCTGATTGCCGACGACCGCGCGCAGACGGTCCCCGAGCTGCGGGACCAGGCTGAGCTCCGGAACGAGGACGATCGCGCCCCGGCCGGCGGCCAGCGTCTCCTGTACGGCCGCGAGGTAGACGTCGGACTTGCCAGATGCCGCCACGCCCTCGAGGAGGAGCTCGCCGCCCGCGGACAGCCCCAGGACGGCGTCGAGCGCGACGCGCTGCTCGTCGGCGAGGGCGTGGCGCAGCCCCGGCCCGGCCTCGCGATGCGCCAGCGGGTCTCGTTCGAGGGTCCGCCACGCGAGCTCGACACGGCCCGTGGCCTCGAGACGTCGCGCCGGCCCCAGGAGCCGGGCGGCCTCGACGCCCAGGGCCTCGGCAAGCTCCGGGATCGTCTGCTCCGCGCCGTCGAGCACCTCCAGGATCGCCCGCTGCAGCGGTGCGCGTCGCGGTGCCTCACCCTCGACCGCGAGCGGCCGGACGACGCGAACCCGGCGCGCGGCGACGTCCGGCGGGCGCATCGACCACTCGGCGACGACGGCTCCGGAGCGCCGGACCCGCTCGACCCAGGCGGTGCGGCGCGTCGGTGGCGCACGACGCAGCAAGGCCGCGTCCGCGATCAGCCCGTCGGCATCAGCAAGCCCGTCGAGCTCCGTTGGCAGCGCGGATGCATCGACGACGCGCCAGCGGCGGATGAGGCGCGATTCGAGGCCCGGCGGCAGCATCGCCGCCAGGGTCGTGCCGATCGGCGCGCGGTAGTAGACAGCCATCTCCTCGGCCAGCGCCAGCAGGTCCGGAGTCAGCATCGGCCCGGAGACGACCGCCTCGACGTCCTTCGTGGTCTCGGTCGCTTCCGGCGCACCGGCCAGCAGGTATCCGAGCGCCAGCCGCCGTCCGTACGGCACGAGGAGGAGGGAACCGGGGAGTGGGTCGCCGAGGCTCGGCGGCAACCGGTAGGTGAAGGTGCGCTCCGGCCGGTCGGCGAGGGCGTCGACGGCGACCCGCACCAGGCTGCTGGCGGAGCCGGTCACGGCCTTCAGACGCGCGGCCGGCGAGGCGGATCGCGTCGCGCCTCGGCCTGGATGATCTCCCAGATGCGCTCGGCGGCCTCCTCCGGATGGCCGGTCTCGTTGACGACGACGTAGTCGAAATCCCCCGCCTCCGCCATCCAGCGCTCGGCGTCCTCCCGTCGTCGCTCGAAGCTCGCCTCCGACTCCGAGCCGCGGCCGCGGAGGCGCCTGGCGAGGTCCTCCATCGACGGCGGCATGACGAAGATGAGGAGCGCATCGGGCACGAGACGCCGAACGTTTCGCGCGCCCTCCGGGCTGATGGTGAGGATGGCATCGCGGCCGGCGGCGAGGATCCCGCGCACCTGGTCCACCGGTGTGCCGTACCAGTGCCCATGGTTGTTCGCGTGCTCGAGCAGGCCGTCGCGGGCGATGAGCTCCTCGAACGCTTCCTTGGTCAGGAAGTGATAGTGGACGCCATCGATCTCCTTCGGTCGCCGCCCCCTGGTCGTGGCCGTGACGATGGGAACCACCTGCGGGCGGCGCCGGGCCAGCTCGGCGACGATCGTGCTCTTCCCGACGCCGGACGGCCCGCTGACCACGACGAGCATCGGGTTCGGGAACGTCATCCGCTTGCCGGTCACGCTGTCACCTCCGCGCCGACGCCGGACGGCAGACGTCCTTCCCGCACGTCGATTCCCGCGGCCTCCAGGGATTGAGCCAGCTCGGGCGGCAGCTCGCTCCACGCGCGGAGGCGCGCTCCGTCGCCGGGACGTTCGAGGCCCAGCCGCGCGGCGTGGAGGAACTGCCGGCGCAGGCCGGCCGGCCCCTCGCCTCCTCCGTAGCGGAGGTCGCCGGCGATCGGCAGGTCGAGGTAGGCGAGATGGGCTCGGATCTGGTGAGTGCGTCCGGTGAGCGGATGGAGCTCGAGCAGGGTGTACCCGCCGCCTGCGGCGAGCGCCTCGTACTCGGTCGTCGCGTCACGGCCGCCGGCGACGACCGCCATCCGCTGCCGATCGCGCGGGTCGCGACCGACCGGCGCCTCGATCCGGCCCCGCGTCGAGGGTGGAGCGCCCCGCACGAGGGCGAGGTACGCCTTCTCGACCGTCCGATCGCCGAACTGACGCATGAGCGACGCCTGGGCGCCATCGGTCTTGGCGACGACGATGAGGCCGCTCGTCTCCTTGTCCAGCCGGTGGACGATCCCGGGTCGCCCGACGCCGGCGATCGAGCCGAGCGGCTGGCCGAGGTCGCGTGCCCGGCCGAGCAGCGCGTTGACGAGCGTGCCGGCGCCGTGGCCCGCGGAGGGATGGACGACCAGCCCGGCAGGTTTGTCGACGATGAGCATCGCCTCGTCTTCGTACGCGATGCGCAGCGGGATCGACTCCGGTTCCAGCGTCGGGTCCGGCGGTGCGCTGAGCTCGACGGTGAGTCGTTCGCCGCCCGCGAGCCTATCGCTCGAGCGCCGCCGACGCCCATCCACCAGGGCCCGACCGTCACCGATGAGCCGCTGGGCGTGGGCCCTGCTGATCCCGGCCGCGGCAGCGACCGCGACGTCGACGCGGCCGGCGCTGGCGATGCCCTCGATCGTGCGCTCCGCGGCCTCGGTCACGCTTCCGCGTCGCCCGACGACCCGCGCCGGTCGGCCAACGTGAGGTACAGGACGAGGAGGCCGATGCCGACCACGACGGCGGAGTCCGCGACGTTGAAGGTCGGGAACCGACGGTCACCGATGCCGACGCTGACGAAGTCGACCACGTAACCGAGGCGCAGCCGATCGGTCAGGTTGCCGAGGCTGCCGCCGAGGATGAGACCGAGGACGACGTGGATCCATGGTCCGCGGTCGCGGAACGCGCGATGGAAGTAGGCGATCATCACCAGTGCGAGGACGGTGACTGGCACGAACAGCCAGAACGCTCCGGGGAGGAGGCTGAACGCCGCGCCAGTGTTGCGCGCGTGCCAGATGCGAAGGAGATCGCCCACGACGTCGACGCTCTCGCCGAGGCCAAGGCTCGAGACGACGAGCGCCTTGCTCAGCTGGTCGAGGGCGTAAACGACGGCCGCCGTCGAGACGAGCACGAGGGTCGACCTCATCGACGCGGCCTGCGCGCTCCTGGCCTCCATCGGCTCACTCTACCAACCCGTCACGCCCGGGCCACGGCCAGCTCGAGCGTCGCCCCGTCGAGCGCCGCGCCCTCCCGCTGATCGGCGTCGTCGAGCGCGGCGCCCTCCGCGATCACGAGGTCCGTGGCGAGCAGCTCCCTCGCCAGCCAGTCGCGATGCGGAGTGAGGCGCCTGACCGTCGCCGCGTCGCCGGCGACCGCAACCCGCACCCGATCGCTGATCTCGTAGCCGGCGGCGCGGCGCATGGCCTGCAGGCGGTGGGCGACCTCGCGGGCCAGGCCCTCGGCCTCGAGCTCGTCGTCCAGGGTCGTGTCGAGGGCGACGAGCAGGTCGCCGTCTTCGGCGACCTCATGGCCCGGGCGGGCGCGTGCCGTCAGCTGGAACTCGTCGGGCTGGAGGGTGACGCCACCGACGGCCACGGTCCCATCCGTCGCCAGCTCCCAGGTTCCCGAGCGCGCGCCGGCCATGATCGCGCCGACCGCCCCTCCATGCCGCGGGCCGACCACCGGCAGCAGCGGGTAGAGCGTCCGCTCGACCATGTCCGACTCGTCCGGGATGAGCTCGAGCGTCCGCACGTTGAGCTCGTCGAGCACCTCGGCGCGGAGCGCGGCGTCGACGGCAGTGTCCACGCTCAGTCGGCCGTCCGCCGCGGCCGGCAGCTTGACGCTGACGGTGCGCAGCGGCTGGCGGGTCCGGACACCGGACGCCGAGCGTGCCGCCCGGCCGAGCGCCACCAGGCGGCGGGTGAGGTCGACGGAACGGTCGACGTCGGGATCCGAGCGTCCGGGGACGCGCTCCGGTACGTCGGTGAGGTGGACGCTGTCGGGCCGTCCCGGGTCCACCGAGGCGACGAGGTTGTCCCACATCGCATCGGCGAGGTGCGGAGTGACGGGTGCCATGAGACGCGTCAGGGTCGTGAGCACCTCGTACAGGGTCGCGTATGCGGCGCGCTTGTCCGCGTCGAGGTCGCCCTTCCAGAATCGCCGGCGGTTGCGACGCACGTACCAGTTCGAGAGGTCGTCGACGAAGGCCTCGATCGCCCGCGTGGCGCGCTGCGCGTCGTAGCCGTCCAGCGCCTGTCGGACCTCGCCGACCAGCCCGTCGAGGCGCGACAGGATCCATCGGTCGAGCAGCGTCCGGGCGGAGACGTCGCCCGCATCGGCCCGGTCCGGGGTCCAGCCGTCCAGGCGGGCGTAGGTCACGAAGAAGCCGTAACTGTTCCACAGCGGCAGGAAGAAGCGCCGCACGACCTCGTGACCGGGGCCGTAGCCGAACCGCAGGTTGGCGGCCGGGTTGGCGGCCGCGTACATCCAGCGCATGACGTCGGCGCCGATGCGTTCCGCGGCCTCGTCGAACGGGATCGAGTTGCCCTTGCTCTTGTGCATCTCCTCCCCGTGCTCGTCGAGGAGCAGGGCATAGGCGAAGAGCGCGCGGGCCGGTGCCTCGCCGGTCATGACCGTCGACTCGGTGAGGAGCGCGTAGAACCAGTTGCGGAACTGGCCGGGGAACGACTCGCTGATCCAGTCCGCCGGATACCACTCCCTCCAGTAGTCGCGGTCCGTGTTCCACTTCAGGGTCGAGAGGGCGACGATCCCGGCGTCGAGCCACGGGTTGCCGACATCCGTCGTCCGGCGCGCCCGACCGCCGCAGCTGGAGCATGCGATCTCGACGGCGTCGATCCATGGCCGATGCGGCGTGTGGCCGTCGAAGGCGTCCCAGCCCTCGACCGCCCGGCCGCGCAGCTCCTCCTTCGAGCCGATGACCTCCCAGCCCTCGCACTCGGCGCACTCCCAGATCGGCAGCGCCAGCCCGTAATACCGCTTCTTGCTGATCATCCAGTCGCCCATGTTTCGCAGCCAGTCGAGCTCGCGCTCCTCGAGGCCGATGCCCTCGGGGATCCAGCGCACAGCCCGCGTCGAGGCGCTGATCGGGTCGCGCAGCGGGTCCATCGCGATGAACCACTCGTCGACGAGCCGGAAGATCAGCTGCGTCCCGCATCGCCAGCAGTGCGGATACGAATGCGTGTAGCCCTCCTTCGAGACGAGCAACCCCCGCTCCTCGAGATCGGCCACCACGTCGCCGGCAACATCCTTGGCGCCGTCGGCTCCCGTCCACGCCGCGCGGCCGGTCTGCCAGCCGAATCCGGTGCCGAAGATCCCGAACTGGTCGATGGGGTCGATGACGGCCAGCCCGTGGACCTTGCTGAGCGCGAAGTCCTCCTGGCCGCATCCAGGTGCGATGTGGACGATGCCGGTGCCCTCCGCGTCGGAGACCTCGTCCCACGGGATCACGCGATGCTCGACGCCCTCGGCGGCCGGCAGGTGGTCGTATGGGCCGCGGTAGGTCAGACCGATGAGCTCGTCGCCGCGCGCGCTGCCGACGACCTCGGCGCCGGGCGCGACGCGCTCGCGCGAGCCGGACGACACCCACCACCGACGCCCGTCCCGGCCTTCGACCAGCTCGTAGGTGAGCTTCGGGTGCACCGCCGCGGCGACGTTGGACGACAGCGTCCATGGGGTCGTCGTCCAGACCAGCAGGTCCTCGCCTTCGTGGCCCCGGCTGGTGAGCGGGAGGCGGAGGACGACGGACATGTGGGTGACGTCCCGGTAGCCCTCCGCCGCCTCCATGTTGCTGATGCCGGTCGCACAGCGCGGACACCACGGCATGACGTCGTGGCCGCGATATAGCAGTCCGCGGCGGTGGCACTCGGCCAGGAAGGACCAGATCGTGTAGTTGTTCTCGTCCGAGTTCGTGTAGTAGCTGTGCTCCCAGTCCATCCAGTAGCCGAGGCGCTTGGACTGCTCCGTCTGGATTCCCGCGAACCGGTCGACGCGCGCCTTGCACAGCTCGACGAAGCGGTCGATGCCGAACTCCTCGATCTGGCGCTTGTTGTTGAAGCCGAGCTCGCGCTCGACCTCGACCTCGATCCACAACCCCTGGCAGTCGAACCCGTTCTGGTAGCGCTGCCGCTCGCCGAGCATGGTGTGATACCGCTGGTAGAGGTCCTTGTACGTCCGCCCCCAGGCGTGGTGGACGCCCATCGGGTTGTTCGCCGTGATCGGCCCGTCGATGAAGCTGTAGCGACGCTCGGAGGCCGCATTGCGGCCCAGGTATCGCCCCATCGTGTCGTTCGCGCGCCAGCGCTCGATCACCTCCCGTTCGAGGGCCGGCACATCCAGCTTGCTGTCGACCGCCTTGAACACGCTTGTCTCGCAGCTCCCATCACATGAAAAGACCCGCCCCGGCAACTCCGGGACGGGATCGGCTCCCGCGGTACCACCCGCGCTTGACCGATGCGGACGCCTCGTCCGGGCATCGGCCCACTTGGTCGCCCTCGCTAGCGGGGGGCGGTCCCGGGCGGCGTTAGCACGGCCTCACTCCGCTTGGCGCCACCGGCTCAGGAGGGATGACGCGCGTCGCCGATGCCGCCCGCTCGCACTGTCCGGGCTCGCTCTTGGGCTCGGTGCCGACGCCGCCGTGGCTCCGTCGTCGCCGTCTTCGATTCCGGGCGATGGTCGCAGTGAATCCGGGGATGTGTCAATTCAGCCGCCGATGAGCGAGCGCCCGATGAACACCGCGGCGGCCAGGCCACCGGCGACCACGATGCCCACGATCCGCGGCCACCAGGCAAGCGCCATGACGGCACCGATGGACGTCGCCGGGCCCGCGAGGACGAGGGCGAGCGCGGTGATGCGCGCCACGTCGCTCCCAGCCGCCGGGATCTCGCCCATCGTCACACCCAGGGCGAGGACGATGGCCGCGGCGGCCGTCGGCAGCAGGACGAAGGAGGTGGCGGCAACCCATCTCCGCGCGCGGCCGAGCGGTACCGGCTGCCCAGCCGCCTCGACGGCCGGATGGACGACGATCTGGGCCACCGGCTCGGCTTCGGCCGCGGCCCCGGCCGCCTCGGCAGCTGCGGCGGACGCCGCCATGGCGGCGGCCACCTCCTCCCGGGTGCGCTCCTCGTCGGCGTGCTCGCGCGCCAGCCGTTCCTCGAGCAGCGCCCGCTCGATGCCGGTCATCGGCACCGGCGGCGGCTCAGGCTGTGCGGGTGGCTCGGGCAGGGCCGTAGCCGCGGGCACCTCGGGCTCCGCCTGAGGAGCCGGCATGGCCGAGGTCACCTCCTCGGTCCGCTGGCGTGCCTGAGCGGCGCGGGACAGCGCGTCGAGGAGCTCCTCGTCGCTGGCCGGCGCCAGGGCCAGGCGCCCATGCTCGGTCGGGATGAGAATCACGGTTGGCGTCGGGGCCAGCCTGACCAGCGCGATCTCCTCCTCGTCTCGCAGCCTGGCGCGGCCGATGCCCCATCCGAGCGCACCGGAGCGAACACGGAGCCGCGCCGCGTTCGGCCCGCGGACGCGCACGCGCGTCACCGGCCCGGGGGTGAGGAGGTGGCGACGGACGCCGCCGATCCGCGTGACGACCACCGCCGACTCCTCGACGTCGACGTGCACGCTGAGCAGGACGAGCGCTCCGACGAGAGCGCCGACCAGGAGGACGCCGCCGATCACGGCCAGCGCGATCCCCGCCGGGCCGGCGGCGGCCAGCAGGCCGAACGCCATCGCCGCTCCCCCGGCCAGGCCGACGAGGAGAGGCGCCAGCAGCAGCCGCGGCACGGAACGCGCGAGGTGGATGCGGGCGATCGGGGGCACGCGATCTGCCATGGGTCAGGCCTTCTCGGTGACGCGGTACTCGAGGTAGCGCCCGGTGAGCAGGCGGGTCTGGGCGTCGAGCGCGGGAAGGCAGCTGAAGATGATGCCCACGAAGGGGAGGGCGAGCCACTGCGCGTAGCTGATGGCGCGCTGGATCGGCCCCCACTCACGGGGTCGCGGCGGGACGATGAGGTGCTCGACCACGACCAGCACCATGAGGCTGACGATGCCCATCGTCAGCATCACGCTGGCGTAGAGCGGGAGGTTCTGACCCAGCGTCGTCTCCGCGAATGCCGGGTTGATGAGCAGCGGCACCGCGGCGCCGAAGGTGAGGACGAAGGGCGCGATGGCCCAGTTGATGTGCTCCCCGAAGAGGTTGAGGATCCGCCAGGCCCGGGACCAGAACGGGATCTCGGTGTGAACGATCGCGTTCTCGATGACGAAGGGGATGTCGGTCACGCCCCAGGCCCAGCGTCGCGCCTGGAGGTACTGCTCGGCCATGGTGCGCCAGTAGGTGCGGGCGCGGACGGCGTCGCCGTAGATCGGGATGAACAGCGGGACGGCACGGAACCTCTCGCCGTAGCGGAAGTAGCTCTTCCAGTAGAAACGGCTGTCCTCGGGGATCGCATCCGTGGCCCAGTAGCCCACCTCGTGGATCATGTTCAGCGTCGTCGAGTACGAGCTGAAGCTCACGAGCTTCTCCGGCAGGACGCTGCGCCACATCTGGAGCTGAGTGAGGACGGCAGCGAACAGCCGCTGCAGCACCGGCGCCTGCCAGATGTTGTTGTGGAGGTACGGGATCGGCTGGTAGAGCTGAGTCTCGCGGTTCGCATCGGTCAGATGCACCCACGACAGGTAGGCGAAGTACGACGGGTGCACCCGGAAGTCGGAGTCGAGGTCGGTGACGATGATGCGGCGCGGGTCCATCCCCTTCTCGCGCACGAGATAGCGATACAGGTGCTTGCCTCCCCACGCCATGGCGCTGCTCTTGCCGACGACGATCCCCGGCTCGAGTGGGTCGAGGATGTGGATGAACTCGGCAAAGGCCTCACCGAACTCCTGGCGCAGCGTCGCCACGTTCTGGATGCCGCCGGCATCGGTCTCGCGGGTGATGATCGCGCAGATCTTCCGCTCCTTCGGCCAGTCGGCATCGGCCAGCGCCTTGACCGTGTGCCACAGCTTCTCGAGCGGCTCGGTGTAGGTCGGGATGAGCGCCAGGTGGATCAGGTCCTCGACCCGCGGAGGCGGCTCGTCCATGGCCTCGACCGCGCGCAGCGCCGCGATCTCCTCGACAAGCGCCCGACGGTCACCGGCCGGGCGGGCGACCCCCGCCGCGATGCCCAGCGCCCCGCGAGGGACATCACCGCCGCGCGGGATCCGCGACTCGAGGAGGGCGCGCCGCGCCGCGGGATCGGCCAGCCCGGCCAGCCGATCGGTCCAATCGACTCGCTGGACGCGACGGATGCGCCGATAGGCGACGATCACCGCAACGGCGAACCAGAGAGCGCGGCACAGCCAGTAGAAGTTGAAGCTGAGGACGAAGTAGGCGACGAGCTGCGGATAGCTGAAGCTCAGCCACAGGGGCAGGATGAGGATGGCCCAGGAGATGATGCCCGGCACCATCTCGAGCGTTCGCCCGAGCCATCGATAGCGTTCGCGGTTGTCTGTCGTCGTCATCGTTCGCCTGTCCGGCCCCGCGGCCGGTGGCGACGATGCCGATCCGCCGCGCCCCCCGATCAGTAGACGGGGGTCAGCCAGTCGCGGTACGCCGGAAGCTTGCCCCGTACCGCTTCGAAGTAGGTGCGCGCGAGGTCCCGGGAGATCGGCCCCGGACGACCGTTCCCGATGGTCCGGTGGTCGATCTCGATCACCGGGCTGAGCTGCGCTCCGGTGCCGCAGAGGAATACCTCATCCGCAGTGTAGAGCTCCGTGCGATCGATCGAGCGGACGACGACTTCGACGCCGAACTCCTCGCGCGCCATGGCCATGAGCCGGCCACGCGTGATGCCCTCGAGGATGTTGTCGGTGATGGGTGGCGTGAGGAGGATGCCGTCCTTCACGAGGAACAGGTTCTCCGCGCTGCCCTCGCTGACGTGGCCGTCGGCAGTGAGCACGATCCCCTCGTCGTAGCCGTTGAGCTGCGCCTCCGTCTTCGCCAGCGCGCCGTTCACGTAGGCGCCCGTGATCTTGCCGCGCGCCGGGATGGCGTTGTCATCGGTCCGGCGCCAGCTGCTGACCTGGGCCCGCACCCCGCCCTCGGTGTCGATGTACTGGCCGAACGGGACCGCGAAGATCGTGATGTCGGCATCCAGGTTGTGGAGGCGGACTCCGATCGTCTCCGAGCTCTTGTAGACGATCGGTCGGATGTAGGCGTCCTCGCGCAGCCCATCACGACGAAGGAGCTCGACGGTGATCTCGGCGAGCTCCTGGGGTGACTGGCGGACCTCCATCATGAGGAGGCGGGCTGAGCGGTGAATCCGCTCGAAGTGGGGTACGAGCTCGAGGCCGAAGAGCTGCTCCTCGTCGGCGTTCCAGTAGGCCCGGATCCCCTCGAAGACGGCCGTCCCGTAGTTGAAGCCGTGCGTCATGACGTTGATGTTCGCCTCGCGGAGCGGAACGAACTCCCCCCGGAAGAACGCCCACAGGTCGGTGGTGGTCTCCACCGGCGCTGTTTGCGGTCGACTCTCCTGCTTCAGCACGTTGGCCTCCTAAGCGATCGCCATGGCACGTGTGGCGCCGGCCGAAGTATACGGCTCCGGCACTACCTGACGCCCGATTGGGTGATTCGGTTGCGGAATCAGTGGGACGCATTCAATGGGCCGGCGGGGCAGCCAGGCCGAGCGGCGTGAAGAGCGCCAGATAGACATAAACGAGGTAGAACGGCCCACCGATGAGGAGCGTCCATGCAGATAGCCGGCCACGGAGCAGCATGCCGCCGAAGATGAGGATGGTCGACGCGAAGGCGACGCCCGCCGAGGCGAAATAGATGAGCGTGTCCTGGCTGAAGGCCCACGGCGTGAAGAGCAGCCCGAGGACGGTGGGCACGGCGCTCTGAAACACCATCGCACCGGTGATGTTGCCCATGGCCAAGGTGTCCTTGCCGTTGCGGACCCAGAGGACGCTGTTGAACTTCTCGGGTAGCTCGGTGGCGATCGGAGCGATGATCAGGGCCAGGATCGTCGGATCCAGCCCGATGACCGTCGAGAGGTGGTCGACGGCTCCGACGAAGACCTGGGCGCCGACCACGATGAGCGCCAGGGCCAGGGCGACCTGGGCCACGACGATTGGCATCTTCGGCTCCGGGCCGACGAACGAGTGCTCGCCGGGGAACACGTCGAGCTCGAGCGTGCGGCTGGTGTCGAGCCCGGGGACCCGTGTGAGGTGCAGCCGGGCGAGCTCCTCCGACTCACCCTCCGACTCCGGATCGTCGCGGAAGTGGAACCAGACGTAGACCGCGTACAGCCCGATCAGCACGACCGCGGCGACCCATTTCAGCCAGTCCAGGTCCGCCGGCAGGAAGGCGGTGCCGATGGCGATCCCGTACCCGAGGATGAAGAACCCGACGTCGCGTCCCAGGATCGTGGGATTGACGCGCATCGCCGTCCCGCGTCGGCCGCGCCACGTGTAGATCACGATTGCGGTGCCGGTCACGAACATCGCGAGCGTCGAGAGCATGAACGGGGCGCCCAGGATGGCGCCGACGCCGACCGCCTGCGCGTTCGGGTTGGCCTCGCCGCCGAGGACAAGCGGACCGAGGATCGCGATGATCGGAATGAGGGTCTCCGGCATCGCCGTCGCGACGGCGGCGAGCACGCTGCCGACCGCTCCCTCGGCCAGGTTGAGCTTGCGCCCGACCCACTCGATGCCGTTGGTGAACAGCTCCGCCGCCACCAGGATGACCGCGAGCGAGCCGATGAGCAGGACGATATCCACAGGAAGGGTGCCTAACCTCGGTTGACGGCCTCGACCGCGCCGATCGGCGCGATCACAGGCGTGTCCGAAGGTCTCTCCCGACCGACGCAGCGCGCGGCCGGTGCCACCGGGCGGATTGGACCCGCCGTCCTGACGATGGCAACTGCAGGGGATACTCCCCTTCGGGCCGGCCGAGTGTCGCCGACCCTGCCCGGGCCGGTCAACTCGACCTGCCCAGCAGGGCCGCGGCGAACAGGCTGGCGAGGAGCAGCCCGAAGGCCAGGGATGCGGCCAGGGCCCGACCGCGCTCCCTTCGCTGCGCGAGGAGCACCGCGGCGACGGCCACTGCCACAAGGGGGGTGAAAGTGAGGGTGAGGAACCCAAGGCCGATGAGCGCGCCGACTCCCCCATTGGCGATGAGCTCGATGATCGAACCGGTCGCCGACTGGCCGGTGAGCGCCTCGAGGACGTAGCCGGCGCCTATGCAGGCGACGGCCAGCAGGGTCCCGATGCGCAGGGTGCGGGCGATCGGCGGCCCGATGTCGCGAAGATCGCGGCTGCGGGTCATGCCGGCGCCAACGCTCGCATCGCCATCTCGAAGGCGACGTAGCCCAGGACGATCACGAACAGGACGATGAGCCAGCTCGTCCTGAAGCGGGTCCCGGCAAGGGCGCCGAGCGCGGCGCCGCCTGCGACGCCGAGGACCATCGGCGCCGCCTGCCGCGGATCGAGGTCGCCTCGGAAGAGGTACGTGTAGGCGCCGGCCGCGGCGGTGATGCCGATCATGTAGTTCGAGGTGGTCACGGCGACCCGCATCGGCGCCCCCATGACGAGATGGACCAGCGGCACGGTGACGACCCCGCCGCCGACGCCCAGCAGCCCCGAGACGTTGCCCGCCAGGAAGGATCCCCCGACGGCCAATGGCAGTCGCCGGCTCCGGTAGGCGGGGGCCTCCGGCCCGTCCGGCGCGGCAGGATCCACGGTTTCCGTGGCGCTCTCGTCCATCCCTCTCCGCAGCCCGCGGAGCATGGTGAAACCGGTATAGACGAGGAGGGCGGCGAAGAGGCCGGCGAGGACGCGCTCCGGCAGGAGGCCGGCAACGAGACCGCCGGTCAGAGCGCCGACCACCGTACCGACGCCCAGGGTGATGCCCAGCCGGACATCGGCGCGGCCGGCGCGCACGTTGAGGGCCGCCGCTCCGGTCGAGGTGGCGATGACTGACACGAGGCTGGTGCCGACCGCCGCGCTGAGCGGCAGCCCGAACCCGAGCGTCAGGATCGGGACGATGAGGATCCCGCCGCCCAGGCCCAGCAGGGCGCCGAAGGCGCCCGCGGCCACGCCGCTCAGCAGCAGGAGGAGGTCGGTCGGCACCTAGCCCCTCCGGCTGCCAGGCGTGGGGGCCGGACTACGGCCGGAGGTGCTGGGGAGCGTAGGGCAGGAGCGCGACGTGGCGCGCGCGCTTCAGCGCGGTCGTCAGCATGCGCTGGTGACGGGCGCAGGTGCCGGTCTTGCGACGCGGCTCGATCTTCGCTCGCTCGCTCAGGTAGCGCCGGAGGCGGTTGACCTCCTTGTAGTCGATGCTCTCGGCCTTGTCGACGCAGAAGTTGCAGACCTTGCGCCGGCGCCGGTCGCGGTAGTAGTCCGCCGACTCGCGGCGGGATCGCGGGCTTGCCATCGGTGCGTTGGTTCCTCGAAATCGTTGTTGCTAGAAGGGAATGTCGTCGACGTCCATCTCCTCGCCGGGGGCGGAGGAGCGCTGCGGGGCGCCGCGAGGTTTGACGGCCGGGGGTGCGTCGTCGTAGGTCGCGCCTCCCCCACCGCCGCCACTGCCGCCGTCCTCGTCGCGCGGACGGCGCTCGAGGTTGACGACCCGCGCGAACGCGAGCTCGAGCGACTGGCGCTTCTCGCCGTCGCGACCCTCGAACTCGCGGACGCGGAGCTGTCCCTCGGCGAAGACCTTGTTTCCCTTGCGCAGCTGCTCGGCAAGCCGTTCCGCCGCCTGCTCCCAGACGCTGACACGGAACCAGAGGGTCTCCTCGACCCACTCGCCATCGGAACCGCGCTGATTGTTGTTGACGGCGACGCGCAGGTCGGTCACGGCCTTGCCGCTCGGCGTGTAGCGCAACTCCGGGTCCGCGCCGAGATTGCCGATGATCATCATCTTGTTGAGTGTCATGTCGGCTCCTCCTGTGCCGGGCGGCAATCAGCCCTCGGCGCGCTCCTCGTCGACCGGCTCACCGCCGGCCACGGCTGCTGCGGTCTCTTCGGTGGGCTCCGCCTCGCTGTCGGCTGCATCGGCCGTCTCCTCGGCGGGGACCTCCTCGGCAACGGCTTCGGCAACGGCTTCGTCAACGGCTTCGGCAACGGCCTCGCCATCGGACGGCGTCGAGCCATCTTCGGCCCCCTCGGCCTGTGACGACGCCATGGCCGACCCCTCGGCGGTTCGCGGTGCGGCGGCCGGAGGCAGGTCCTCGGCCGGACCGCGCTCCTCGAGCACGGTGACGAGGTGACGCAGGATCTCCTCGCTGATGAGCATGCCGCGCTCGATCTCACGGACCTGCGAGGGCTCGATGTCGAAGTGGATGAGGAAGTAGCTCGCCTCGCGGTGGGTGCCGATGTCGTACGCCAGCCGGCGCTTGCCCCACGGCGAGACCTTGCTGAGGCTGCCACCGCCGTTGACGATGGCGCGGGTGACCTTCTCGACCGCCGCCTGGAGCTTGTCGTCCTCCAGGTCCGGCCTGAGCAGGAGCATGAGTTCGTAGCGACGCATGCGGGGCGTCGTCCTCCTCTCTCTGGGGTTGCGACGTCGTCGGCAGGCGCCTCGGACGCGGCAGAAAGGGGCCCATTCCAGTGAACACGGGACATGAACCACGCCTCCCGACGGTGGGAGGCGTCAGCGGCAGTATAGCCCTCATGAACCGATGCCGCCAACGCTGGCCGTATACTCCCCCGGTTCCACCATCCTCCAACGATTGCTGCCAATACCGATGCCTCCTGCGACCTCAATCCTGATCTGCGCCCGCGGCGAGGAGCTCCGCTCCGAGCTCGAGGCGGCCCTGGCCGAGGCCGGCCACCGCACCACGTCGGTCACCACTCCGGCCGACGCCGTTGCCTCAATGCGCGGAAAGGCCGTCGACCTCATCGTCGCCGAGGGCCTCGCCGCGTCCGGTGCGATCGCCTCGTTGCGCACCGCCTCCGAGGGCCACGTCACGCCGATCCTGGTCGTGGCGCCGGCCCACGATGTCGAGGCGCGCATCGCGTTCCTGGAGGCCGGCGCCGACGACGTCATCGCCGGTGGGTTCGCGCACAACGAGCTCGAGGGTCGGGTCATGGCGATCCTCATTCGCGCCGGCAAGGTGCGCCCAGATGCGTCGAGCACCGGGATCGCCGAGATCGTCGCCTTCTTCAGCCCGAAGGGCGGCGTCGGGACCACGACGCTGGCGGTCAACACCGCCGTCCTGCTGGCGGGAGGCGGCGGCCCTCGCCCCGCCCCGGGCAGCGTCCCCGGCGGCAATGGCGCACTGCCAGCGTCGCGCGTGCTGCTCATCGACCTCGACCTTCAGTTCGGCCAGGTCGCGACGCATCTCAACCTCTCGCCGCGCTATGACGTCGCCGGCCTGGCGACCGACGACCAGGCGCTCGCCGATCCCGAGCTGGCCCGGTCGTACCTGACCACCCACTCGTCGGGCCTCGTCGTCCTCGCCGCCCCGACCCGGCCGGAGGCCGACTTCCGGGTCACCCTCGAGCACCTCCAGCGCATCGTCGAGATCGTGCGCCCGTCGTTCGACCACATCCTGGTCGACCTCGGCAGCCGCCTCGACCCGCGAAGCCTCTGGCTCCTGGAGCAGGCCGACGCGCACGTCTTCATCCTCTTCCCGGAGATTGCCGCCCTGCGCTCGATGAGCCTGCTCATGGCGTTCCTGGCCGACACGACCCCGCTCAAGGCTCGGACACACATCGTCATCAACCACGTCTTCCCCAAGGAGCTGCTGAAGACACGCGACGTCGAGAACCTGCTGAGGGCGAAGCCGGCCGCGGAGATTCCCTACACCGAGGTCGACATGATCCGGTCGGTGAACGAGGGCGTTCCGCTCGTGGTGGGGCGGCCGCAGTCCCCCACCACGGCCGCGATGCGACGCATCGCGCAGGTCGTCATCGGCATCGAGCAGCCGACCGTGGCTGGGAAGCAGGAGCGGCGCAGGATCTTCAGCCGCCGCTGAGCTGGTGCCGGAGGAGGGATTCGAACCCCCACGCCTTGCGGGCCGCCGGGTTTAAGCCGGCTGCGTCTGCCATTCCGCCACTCCGGCGACGGGTGCAGCGTACGCCAGGAACCGGCGCGGATGGGACGAATGGGTGATTCAGCGCCGACGGGGAAGGGCGCAGCATCGGTCCGTGCCTGACGACATTCAGGTGCTCGCTCGTCTCCTGGCCATGGCTGCCCTGCTGGCTGCCACGATCGAGTACGCCGAGATGATCAAGCGCCGTGGGGTCGAGCGTCTTCGCCTGCGCGACATCGAGGCGACGCAGGCCGCCGGCAACCGCGCGCTCATGCGCATTCGCCTCATGGACCGAATCTGACGGCCGAGGGAGCTACGGCGCGAAGTTGACCGAGGCGGTGTCCTTCACCCAGTAGCCGGCAAGGCCGCCATTCGTGATGTACAGCCAGTTCGAGGGCTGCCCGAACGGGATGGCGCGGTAGCTTGTGTTCGCCCCGGACTTCGTGGCCAGAGTCATGGACTTCGTGACGAGCGTGGTGCCGATGGAGTTGAAGCGGTACCCGACGTACGTCCCGGGAGTGAAGATCACCCGGCGTGACGGGTTGATTGCCGTCCCACCGGGGAACGTCCTGACCGGCGTAATCGACGCTTTTCCGCACGTGTCGCCGCGCCCGAGGACCTGGACGTTCGACCCCGTCGACGGGATGACGATCGTGGCGTACACGCAGTTGTCGAGGCTGTTCGTCTCGTAGAAGTAGTTCGGCTGGTCGGCCGTCGCGCGCAGCCGGTAGGTGCCACCGGCCAATCCCGTGATGTCGATCCACTGGTAGGCGAAGTTCCACGGATAGAGGTCGGCCCACCCGACGCTCACCCCCTCGCGGACCCGGAGCGCGCTGAAATTCCCGCAACCACTCGTGTACACCGGTGAGCGCGGCGCGTTCTCCAGCCCCAGTGCGTACGCGTTGGAGTCGACGAAGCAGAACCCGATCTTCGCCCCGCGCCGAACGGTGAGCGTGCCGCTGGTCGGGTAGACCTCGTACGTGATGCCGTTGACCGTATGCCAGTGGTTGTGACCGTCGCCGGCCCACTGGAGCCTCGCGCCCGTCGGATACGCGTACTTCTGGCCGGCGCTGTTGTAGAGGAACTGGCTGACCCTCATGGGCGATGCAGCGTTCGCGCGGCTGCCGACGATCTCGAACGGACCGTCGCCGACGTTCGGCATGAGGCTGTCGAATCGGAGCAGCCGACGACCGTTGACGACCTGGATCGTGATGTGCTCGATGCGGTGCATCCGCAGGTTGGGGGCCAGCGTCGTGACGCCGGCGGCGCTCCCCGGATGGGAGAGGAGTGTGCCCGTGAAGACGATGACGAGGCTTACTGAGACGCGGAGGCCGCGACGGAAGGCAGCGTTCATGAATCGCGGGGTCCAAGCGGTCGTCGGTCCAGCATACGTGACCGAACTTCGACGAAGGTGAGTTCTCTGCTCGGCCTCGCCACGGTCAGCCTCAGGCCTGGCGCGCATCGGCCTACGGAGCCGAATGCTCCCGATCCCATTCCCGGACGAAGTCGTGCCCACCTAGGCCGCCCGAGTAGCAATCCGGATCACCTGTACGGAAGCCGCCGCTATCCCGACGCACCTTCCCACCCGCTGGCGAGGGGCGCACTACTTGCCGGGCAGGCGGCTCGCCCTATTCCCGCGTGGGCTTCGCGGCGGCTCCGGTCGAACGCTCTTCGTTAGTTCTTTGGGCGCGCTTCCCAGCGCATCAGCGATCCGCGCCCGACTCGGCTCTATCCGAGGCAAAACGCTCGACTCGACGCACGGCTACGAGATCGCGGTCACGAAGGAGCGGGAACTCGAAGCCGCGTCCACAGCCATTGGACCGCTCCTCAAAATTCACCGATGCGTTGATTCCAGAATTCAACTCCACGTCGCACGACGCGGCCCATAGCGCAGCGCGCGCCGTCACCCTCCAGGTGCCAGTCGCGAGGTTCCCGACAGTTACGGTAGCCAAGCCGAAGTCCGCGCCCGGCGGTGCTTCCCATTGGTCGCTTCGGGTGAACGAGATCTCGGCCCCATTGCCTCCGCCAGCGGGTGAGGTCCGTTGGCCGGAGAATTCGACCGTCCCGAACGAGGTCTCCGTGCCGCCACCGCCAAGTGGAATGCGATACCCCATCGGCAGGGTGGCGGCCAGAGCCGGTTCATCGAACCGGCTGCAGTCTCGAGACCACCGCAGGTTGATGCCATACGGCCGCTCGCAGTACACGACGTAGTCGCCGGCAACGCGGTTGTAGAGGCTGAACCGGTTAGCCGCAAATGGGATGGGCTGACCGGAGGTTCCGCCACGGACCTCCCACTCGAGCACTCTGTCGTTCGTCCAGCCGAGGTTGATGCCGTAGTCTCGGACCTGATACCGAAGGTAGCCTCCGTCGGCGATGCCGATGGCGATGCGCTCGCCGTACAGGACGGGCGTGCCCTGCAATTCGCCGATGCCGTGCGCGAAGAACATGTCCCGGTTGGAGTCCTGGCTCCACACGAGATTGATGCCGTACTCCCGTTCACCGTAGATGACGTATCGGTCTACCTCCATGTTCTTCAGCTCATAAGTATTCCCGGCGGTGAGTTCGTTCTCCGCGATCTGGCGCTCAACTGTCCATTCCTCAAGGGGTGGCACCTTCTGCCTCCTAGGACCTTGGCAGGTCCACACTCGGTGGGGCGAATCGGCTCTAGCCGGTGGGCATGACCATCAGCGTGCGCGGTCCGACGCGGCGCAAGGCATCACCCCCTTCCACCGACGCTCCGGGGCACGGCTCGGTCAAGGCCGAGGCGGAGGCGCTAGCCAGATGTCTGAGGATTGTGCTCCCCGTGCGGCCCGAGGTCGAGGCCGAGGTCAAGGCGGGAAGCAAACTCGGTGCAGCGCGGCACCTTCTCGACACCTTCGTTCCCGTTCCTGGCCCCCACAGCTCGAGTGCTGCCCCTGCCCGTCCCTCGCGAATGCAGGCGTGCGTGCCAGCCGGGGCATGGTCCTTGCGGACGTGTCGGCCCCGTACCCCGGCGGGAGTGCTCGGGCTTGCCGTCGGGGTACAACATGCTCATGGCACGGCCATTGCACGGCCATCCACATGGAAATGCTCGTGCCGCCGGTCATCGTTATCGTGCTGGCGGCGTTCGTCGTTGATCGCACGCGGGCCTATCGGGCCCTCCCTGCCGCAATCGCCAAGCTCCGTCGACGGCACAGGGCGTCGCAGACCCGATAGTCCGCGTGGCACGCCGGTTGCTTAGACGCGCCACGTGCCCAGTCGGATGACTCTCGCCACGGCGAGAGATGTCGGACCATTCGGTACTAGCGTGCGCTGGCCGGTGAGCTCCTGCCCAGTAGCCTCCGGCCAGGGCACCTAACGTCTCTGCCAACTCTTTCCTGACCGTCGAGCTTCAGCTGGGCCAGAGGGCAGCCTCGCCTTCCGGGGTTCGAGCTACCGGCGTCCCCAGACATGCAGTTCCTGGACGCGGTCGAAGTCATCGTCCGCGGCAGCGATACACGGAGGCCCCCGATCGCCTCGGCCGTCCGCTGGGCGACTGCAAGGCACAAGCTTCGATCATGAAAGAGCGGACGGCACGTGAGAATCGTGATGTCCGCGGCGACGGCGCGGCGATTCACGCTCAGAAGGTGGAGGCGACGACGGGAATCGAACCCGTGTACGCGGTTTTGCAGACCGCTCCCTAACCACTCGGGCACGTCGCCACTCATCGTCAATTGGCTGCCCCGCGAGGATTCGAACCTCGGTTCACGGATCCAAAGTCCGCTGTCCTACCACTAGACGACGGGGCATCCGGCTCGTCAATTGTGGCAGGCCAGCATCGGTCGAGGCCAGCCGGACAAGAAAATGGAGCGGAAGACGGGACTCGAACCCGCGACCCTCACCTTGGCAAGGTGATGCTCTACCAACTGAGCCACTTCCGCCCGCTCGTCGCCTTCGATGATACCGCGTGCGTGGTGCCGAGGGCCAGGATCGAACTGGCGACACCGGGATTTTCAGTCCCGTGCTCTACCAACTGAGCTACCTCGGCGCCGATCGTCGCTGAGGCTTCCTCAGCTCCCGTACGGGGTACCGCATCAGGCGGTCGAAAGGATACCGATGCGGTCATGCGGTCGCAACCGATCCGGCCCTCAGCTGCCCAGTGAAAGCTCCAGGTCGAGCTCGTCGCGCATCGGGATGCCGTACGAGCCGGTCGCCGGCAGGTCGGGCTTCCAGCGTTTGCGCGCCTCGACGACCGAGCCCACCCTGAGCGTGACAAGCCGGAAGCCGCGCCGCTGGTAGAAGCGCAGTGCGTCGACGTTGTCGTTCGTCGTCGTCAGCCACACCCGCTCGCAGCCCGCGGCGCGCGCCTCCCCGACCACGCGCTCGAGCAGCGCCGATCCCGTTCCCTTGCGTGGCGGCTCGGCCGCGATGGCGACGAGCTCGCAGCCATCGTCCGAAATGCGGTACGCGGCGTGACCCACGATGACGTCGTCGTCGAGAGCGACGAAGCCGGGCAGATCGGCGGGACGCATCGGCTCATCGTGCGCCACGACGAAGTCGGCGTGCCAGACGCTCAGAAGATGCTCGTGCAGGCGCTCCGGGTCGACGTCGCCCGATGCGACGATCTTCATCGTCAACGAGTGGCCGCGGTCGCGCCCATCTGGCCGGCGATGTTCTCGAGCGCGCGGATCCGCTCGCCGATCGGCGGATGGGTGTCCCACAACGACTTCGAGCGCTCCTCGAAGCTCTTGATCGGGTTGACGATGTAGAGGTGCTGTGTCGCGCGGTTCGCGACCTCGAGCACCTCCTGGTCGTCGGAAATCGCGCGCAGCGCCCGGGCCAGGCCCAGCGGGTTGCGGGTGAGCTCGACGGCGCTCGCATCGGCAAGCGACTCGCGGCTGCGACTCACGGCCGCCTGGATCATGCGTCCGATGAGCGGGGCGAGGATGGCGAGGATGATGGCGACGATGAAGATCACGGCCTGGATGCCACCACCACCCCGATCGGAGTCACTCCGGCTGCGACGCGCGCCACCCCAGAAGGTGAAGCGCAGGAACCAGTCAGCCAGCAGCGCGATGCTCCCGACGAGCACGCCGACGAGGAGCGCGAAGCGGATGTCGAGGTTGCCGATGTGGCTCATCTCGTGGCCGATGACGCCCTGGAGCTCCTCGCGGTCGAGCTTGTCGATGAGCCCCGTCGTGGCGGCGACGCTCGCGTGCTGCGGATCGCGACCGGTGGCGAAGGCGTTGGGCGCCGAGTCGTCGATGATCCAGATCCGCGGCCGCGGCAGACCGCCGGCGAGGCGCATCTCCTCCACCACGTTGAGGAACTGCTTGTAGCGCTCCGGTGGAGCGGCCGCGTCCAGCTCGCGCGCGCCGCTCGTGGCCATGACCAGCGAGTCGCCGGCGAAGTACGAACCGACGCTCATGGCCGATGCGAGGGCCACGGCGAAGACGACCCCCCACCAGCCGAATCCGGTGGCGTAGCCGATGGCCCCGCCCAGCGACCCGAGCACGAGGATGACGACCGCGATGAGCAGCCAGCTCCTGCGGCGGTTGCGGTCGATCTCCCGGTAGAAGGTCGTCGGCGCCCGGCGCGTCTCCGAGCTCATCGGCTTGCGATCAGCTCGTCCGCAGGTTCACCTCGGGGACGGCCGTGTCGGTCTCGGCGATCTGGAAGTAGTCGCGCTCGCGGAAGCCGAGGACACTGGCGATGAGGACGTTCGGGAACGTCTGGATCGACGTGTTGAACTCGCGGACCGTGCTGTTGAAGTGCTGCCGGCTGAAGCCGATCTGGTTCTCCGTCGTCGTCAGCTCCTCCTGGAGCTGCATGACGTTCTGGTTCGCCTTCAGGTCCGGGTAGCTCTCGACGAGGGCGAAGAGCTGGCGCAGCGCGCCGGTCAGGAAGTTCTCCGCCTGCCCGGCCTGGGCCGCGTTCTGTGGCCCGCCCTGCTGCGCGCTGATGGCCTGGTTTCGAGCCTCGATGACCCGCGTCAGGGTCTCCTGCTCGAAGTCCATGTAGCCCTTCACCGCGTTGACGAGGTTCGGGATGAGGTCGTGCCGCCGCTTCAGCTGCACGCTGATCTGGTTCCACGCCTCGTCGACCATGTTCCGCAACCGGACGAGGCCGTTGTACGTGAAGATCAGGAAGATCGCGATCAGGACGATCGCCGCGATGACGATCCAGCCCCAGAGTGGCATCGGTGGGGTGCTCCTCTCAGTCGGGCGTTGACAGGAACGATGCTAGCAGGCGGCGCTCAACCAGCGGCTCCGAGCGGCCGCTCGAGCTGAATCACGAGGCGAACGCTCACCACGTCGCCAAGCTCGAGCGCCTCCGCGTGGCGGACGCTGTCGCGCACCGGCAGCAGATAGCGGCCCTCGCGGGGAAACAGTGACGTGCTCCACTCGGTCTCGCCGATGCGTGCGCCGACGGGCACGACGCCCCAGCCGTAGCTGACCAGGGGCGCGATGCCCTCGATCTCGTGGCACGCATCCTCCGGGATATCCACGAAGTGATAGGGCGACGGACCTCGCCAGTGAATGAGCTCGCCGCGGAACTCAATCTCTACGGAAGGGACCTCGTCGAAGAGCATCGCCCGGCGTCGGACCCGCTCAGCGGTCGGGGTGGTTGCGATGCTCGTGGCGGATGGCGAGCCGCACGACGAGGTAGATCGCCAGGAGCATCGCGACGAAGGGCACCAACGCCGTGACCAGCAGGATCACGATCTCCATCGTTGCCTCCGCGTATGGTGGGCGGTGAGGGGCTCGAACCCCCGACCTCCTCGGTGTAAGCGAGGCGCTCTAACCAGCTGAGCTAACCGCCCCGACGCGGGAGGGTATCACGGGGACCCGCGCAAGCTCTCGCGAGCGCCACGTGAGCGGAATGGTGGCGACGGATGCCCAGTGCGCGACGACGGAGGCGCGGACGGGCCGGCCGGCGGAGTCGAGCTCTCCGGCCTCCGCGGTGAGGTCGCGCGGCAGGATGCCGAGCCGCCGGGGCCGCTCGTACGACGCCCGCGTGCCAAGCTGCCGCCTCACCTCGGCGATCAGCGGATCCTGGACGTCTGCCCCGTCGATGGCGGCGCGCGATCGGACGATGTCCCCTTCCGGCCAGAGGAGGACTCCAATCCCCTCGGCGCCGAGGTCGACGATGGCCGCCCGGGCGATGAGCTCTGACGACTCCAGCTCGAGCTCGATGGGACGTGGACTGACCTTCTTGCCGCTGGCAAGCACGAGCAGGTCCTTGCGAACGCCAGTGATCTGCAGGTTTCCATCGGCATCCCACGCCCCGAGATCGCCGGTGCGCAACCAGCCGTCGGGAAGCAGCGCGGCGCCGGTCTGGCGCGGAAGATCGTGGTACCCCCGCATCACCTGCGGCCCACGAGCCAGGATCTCCCCTGTCTGGTGATCGATGCGGAGCTCCGTGCCGGCGACCGGCGGTCCGACCGTGCCGAGCCTCTGACGGCCGAGGCGGTTCATGGCGAGTAGCGGCGATGCTTCGGTCATCCCGTAACCCTCGATGATGGGGATCCCGGCGGCCGACAGAAATTCGGCGACATCGACCGGGAGTGGCGCGCCGCCGCAGCACACGTAGCGAAGCCGGCCCCCGGTGGCCGCGCGCAGCGATCTCAGGACCAGCAGGTCCGCGAGCGCGAATCGCAACCATGACCGCCGGCGACCGGCGCGTCCGGACTGTCCCCTGACCGACGCCCCGGTGGCGATGCTCCAGCGCGCCAGCCGACCGATCTGGCCCGGCCGGCCGACCGAGCCGCGGCGCATGCCCTCCACGAGATGGGTCAGGAACAGCGGCACCACGGCCATGGCATGGGGGCGGACCTCGCGCATGTTGTCGGACCACCTGTCGATGCGGGGCTCGGCGAACGCGATCGTCGCGCCGTTCGTGAAGGCGACGAGCTGCGCGGCACGCTCGAACATGTGGCTCAGTGGGAGGATGGAGAGCGCAACGTCGCCGGGCCGAAGCGCGAGCTCGCGGCGTGCCGCCTCGACGTTGTGGAGGACGTTGCCGTGAGTGAGGATTGCGCCGCGTGAGGTGCCGGCATCGTCGATCGTCTGAACGATCGTCGCCGCCTGGGACCGGTCCAGCCGGTCGACGGCGGCCTCCCATCTCTCGCTCATCGATGTCCCAAGCCCGCCGCCGAGTCGCTCGAGGTCGTGAAGCGTCACCAGGTGGCTTCTCGGCTGGGCGACGCCGCCGAGAATGACCGTCGGCGCGATGTCGCCCAGGCGCATCAGTTGCCGTTCGTCCTCGACGAATGTCAGCCGCGGACGGAGGCCACGGACGACCTGCTCGATGCGTGCATCGGATTCGCCAGGGTCAATCGGGCAGACCACCGCCCCGAGGGCGAGGGCGGCAAAGTCGGCCACAACCCACTCAGGCCGCGAACGGCTGACGATCACCACGTGCTCGCCGTGGCCGATGCCGCGAAGCTGCAGGCCGAGCGAAGCGGCGCGAATGCGGCTCCAGAGCTGGGAGTAACTCATCCGGCGCCAGCTGCCCGCCTCCTTCCACCGGATTGCCTCCGCATCCGGCAGCCGGCGCACGGTCTGCTCCAGAGCACCGACGACGCTGGTGTGTCGATCGGCCGCGTCCAGGCTCAGCGGCTCCCCGATGTGGACCGCGAAGGGGTCGGATTGTGCCGTCGATGCTGGCGTTGCTCCGTAACGGCTGAGCTCCTCCGGCTCCGGTGGAATCCCGAACACAGAGCGCCCGACGGAGCTGCGCATCACGAGCGCCGTCAGCATCACGCTTCCGGCCAGTGCGGCGACCAGGACGACGACGAGCTTCGTCCACGGCCCCGCTGGCCACTGCACCACGAGTGCTGCCACCGCCACGACAACCGGATGGTGGAGCACGTAGAACGGCAGGATGGCTCGACTGGCTCGTGGCAGCCATGACGGATGCGACCGGAAGCGGTGGACTCCGATCCAGAGACATCCGGCGGTGAGCGCGGCACAGGCTGCCGTGCGGAGCGTGATGTAGGCAACGGTCGGCGCGTCCAGCGCCGGTGCGCTCTCGAGGCGGATGACCCCGCTCCACAGATCGCCCGGGATGAGTCCCGACGAGACTGCCAGGCCGTGGCCGATCAGTCCCACGACAACGAGCGCGATCCCGATCAGCATGAGGCGCGGCCCGCTGCGGACGACGGCGTCGAGCAGCCGCCGATCGGCGAGCAGGAACACACCAGCCGCGAAGAAGCCCAGCCACAGCACGAAGTCGGCCCAGTCCCGGTATTGCGGCGAAGGGATCCGGAGCAGCCACTGGCTGACGAGCATCGGGACGAACAGGACAAGCAGCAGCGCCGCGGTGGGCAGACCGGCAAGCCAGTCGAGCGCGCGTGCTCCGGCGGGACGGCGCAGCACGCCCAAGAGGGGGAGGCAGAGCAGGGAGTACGCCAACAGGAATGCGATGAACCAGAGATGCAGGCCGTAGTCACCGAACCAGCGGGACGTTGGCTCGAAGCGCATCCCGCCGAAGAACCACGCGATCGTGGTCAGCGGGTTCTCGCCCCCGCGCGCGATTGCAGCGGCCAGCCACCACTGCAGCGGCGTGAGGATCGCGATGCCGGCGATCAGCGGCAGCAGCAGGCGGCGGACGCGAACGAGGCCGTAGGCAGACAGGGATCGCCGTCCCAGCGACAGCCATGTGGTGGCGCCGGTCAGGAGAAACATGAGCGGCATGCCGAACAGGAAGCCGAAGCCAGCCACCGCGCTCAGGCCCATGCTTCGCTCGTCATTCGAGACGACCCAGTCGATGATCAGGAACGGCGCGGCGGCGTGGAATACGAAGACGCCGCTGACGACGATGACCTTCAGCCAGTCGATCCAGATGAGGCGCTCGGCGCCTCCACCCGCGTATGGCGCGGATGGCGTCGTCGCGGTGGAACGCGCTCGGAACGACTCCACGATGCCCTCGTGCGCGAGGGTATCAGCCGCGGTCCAGCGAGTCGGCCCATCGGCCGTTACGGCCGGATGCGAAAACGCCGCCCGCGGTCAGGCGGGCGGCACATCGGTCCGTCTCTGATGAAGTGGTGCCCAGGCCGGGACTTGAACCCGGATGGGTTTCCCCATACGCCCCTCAAACGTACGCGTATACCAATTCCGCCACCTGGGCCCCGAAACGATTGCCGGGGTGGTACCGAGGGAGGGACTTGAACCCACACGACCTTGCGGTCACTAGGTCCTGAACCTAGCGCGTCTGCCTATTCCGCCACCTCGGCACGCACGCACCCGGACGGATCCGAGTGCGCGAGCCGATGATAGCACGGCCCCCGGTCGCTACTGCGGGAGCAGGTTGAGGAGGCTGAACGCGACGAAGAGGATGGCGAGGACGATCGTCAGCCGGAACAGCGTGCGCTCGATCCCGCGTCGGCTGCGATAGGCCGTCACCTCGCCGCCGAACGCTCCGCCCAGGCCGGTCCCGCGCTGCTGCAGCAGGATGGCGGCGATGAGCGCGATGGCGAGGATCATCTGCGCGATGAGGAGGGGGGTCTCCATGGCGGGCGCAGTCTAGCCGATCAGCAGTCCGGACGCCCGATGAGGCTCCTGCCCGTCATCTCCGGTCCAGGCGCGATGCCCATCAGCTCGCACAGGGTCGGCGCGACGTCGGCGAGGATGCCATCGCGCAGCGTGGCACCCTGGCGCGCGAGGTCCACCAGGACGAACGGCACCGGCGAGGTCGTGTGCGCCGTCTGCGGATTGCCATCGGCATCGCGCATCTGCTCGATGTTCCCGTGGTCGGCGGTGATGACGAGCGGGCTTTCCGTCCCGGTCGCGCTGCGGACGAGCCGGCCGAGGCAGGCATCGATGACCTCCGCCGCCTGGACGGCCGCGGACCAGACGCCGGTGTGGCCGACCATGTCCGGGTTCGCGTAGTTGGCGACGATGAAGTCGTACTTGCCCTCCTCGAGCGCGCGAACCACGCGATCGGTGATCGGCTCGGCGCTCATCTCCGGCGCGAGGTCGTAGGTCGGAACGTCGCGCCGCGATGGAATCATGACGCGCTCCTCCCCGGGGAACGGCGCCTCGACGCCGCCGTTGAAGAAGTAGGTCACGTGGGCGTACTTCTCGGTCTCGGCGACATGGAGCTGCCGCATGCCGCGCCGCGCGAGGTGCGCCGCCAGCGAGTCGATCTCGATCGGCGGGAAGGCGACGTGGACCGGCATCTCGAGCGGCGACTGGTACTCGGTCAGCGTCGTCAGGTCGAGCGGCCCCGGACTCGTCCCGCGATCGAAGGCGTCGAACTCGTCCAGCGTCAGCGCCTGGCTGAGCTGCCGCGCGCGATCGGCCCGGAAGTTGAGGTGGACCAGCGCGTCGCGCGCCTCGACCGGCACGGCGTCACCGATGACGGTCGGCTGGATGAACTCGTCGCCCTCGTCCCGCGCGTACGCCCCGGTCACCGCGTCGGCGGCGGTGGCAGCGCTGGGGCCCAAGCCATGGACGATCGCGTCGTATGCCCGCCGGGTGCGTTCCCAGCGCTGGTCGCGGTCCATCGCGTAGAAGCGACCGCTCACGCTCGCGACGCGCGCGCGGCGGGCGAACCGCTCCTCCAGCGCCGGGAGGAACGTGTCGGCGGATCGCGGCGGCGTGTCGCGTCCATCGGTGAAGGCATGGAACAGGACTCGATCCGCCGACAACCCGGACTGATGAGCGAGCTCGACCATGGCCACGAGATGCTCGTCGACGGCATGGATGCCGCCCGGCCCCACGAGTCCCATGAGATGGAGCCGGCCGCCTCCGTCTCGGGCGCGCGCGCAGGCGGCGGTGAGCGCGTCGTTGGTGAAGAAGCTGCCGTCGGCGATGGCGGCGCTGATGCGCGGCAGGTCCTGGAGGACCGGGAACCCGGCGCCGAGGTTGAGGTGCCCGACCTCGCTGTTACCCATCTGGCCGGCCGGCAGCCCGACCGCCTCGCCCGACGCCTGGATCCGGCAGTGCGGGAACTCGGCGAGGAGGCGGTGCCAGTTCCACATCGGCGCCGCCTGCAGCACGTCGCGTGACGCGTCGTCACCGATGCCGAATCCGTCGAGGACGACGAGGACGACGGTCACCTCGCGGGGACGGCATCTTCGGCGGCGCGAACGATCGCCGCGAAGGCGTCGGTCTGCAGTGACGCGCCACCGACGAGCGCGCCGTCGATGTCCGGCTGGGCGAAGAAGCCGGCGGCGTTGTCGGCAGTGACGCTGCCCCCGTACTGGATGGGAACGTCGGCGGCGCCCTCGGGGTCCGCCTCGGCGAGGATGGAGCGGATCTGCTCGGCGGCGTCCTGCGCGTCCGCCGGCGAGGCCGCCTGGCCGGTGCCGATGGCCCACACCGGCTCGTACGCGATCACGAGCCCACAGCCGGCGATGCGCTCGAGGCCGTCGATGGCCGCACGCACCTGCCGGTCGATCACGGCAGCGGTCTGCCCGGATCGCCGGTCCACGGCCAGCTCCCCCACCGCCGCGATCGGCCGCAGCCCGTGAGCCACGGCGCTCGCCACCTTCAGCCCCACCGCCTCGTCGAACTCGCCGTAGTGCTGGCGCCGCTCCGAGTGCCCGAGGATGACGAACGTCGCCAGCCCGGCCAGCATGAGCGGGCTCGTCTCGCCGGTGAAGGCGCCGCGATCCTGGTCGTGCATCGTCTGGGCGCCGAGCGCCAGCGGTGCCCGGACAGCTTTCGCGACGGCGGGCAGCCAGATCGTTGGCGGGCAGACGACGACGTCCACCTGCGGGCTGGACGCGGCGGCGCGCTCCGCGGCCCGCGCGAGCGCGATGGCCTCATCGACCGTCGCCGGGTTCATCTTCCAGTTGCCGGCCACGACCGGTCGACGCATCACTCCTCCTCGTCGCGGGCGAGCTCGACGAGACGTCGCAGCCGATGGTTGGCGGCCGAGCGGCTCACTCCCATGGCCGCGGCAAGGGTATCCAGATCGGCCTCCGGCATGTGCCGTCGGACCGCCGCGGTCTCGCGCAGCGCGGTCGAGAGGCCGGCCAGGCGTCCATCGGCCTCGAGGCGTGAGATCGCCGAGAGCTGCCGGTCGGCGGCACGGACCGTGCGCCCGAGGTTCGCCTCCTCTGCGTTGAGCAGACGGTTCAGGCGCGAGCGCACGTCGCGTCCGACGCGGTGCGTCTCGAGCTCGAGCACCCCGCGATTCGCCCCGGCCAGGCGGAGGAGGGCGACGATCTCCTCCTGCCCCTTGAGATAGACGACGTGACGGCCCCGGCGCTCCGTGCGCAGAGCGCGGACGTCCAGCGACCCCAGCGCGCGCTGGAGACCGGCGGCGGCGTCGGCATCGGCGAGCGAGATCTCGACATGCGGGCCGGAGGCGCTGAACGAGATCGATCCGCTGCCGAGGAGGACGCCGCGCAGGAAGGCCCGGCGATCGCAGGCGGGCGCCGTGTCCCACGCCCATCGGCCGAGGGCCTCGCGGTCGACCTCGACCGCGAGATGGTGCCGCCCCCCGGCGTGTGCTCGATCCGGCGCGGCGGCCCGGGCCGTCTCGACCGCGATCCCGAGCGCGGTGGCCAGGTGGACCGCGGTGCGGGCGACCGCGTGGTCAAGCGTGCGGAAGGTTCCCCCACGCGCCCCCTGGAGGAGACCGATGAGCTCCGCTCGCCGATCGCACGCTCGGGCGGGCTGGATCCGCGCCAGCTCGCCCTTGACCTCGCCCGCGAGGAGCACCGATGACGTCAGGAGACGTTCGCCGTCGGCCGGCCCAGATGACGCTGGCGCGGCCGCTCGACGCGGTCCTCCTGCTGGAGGCGCATGAGGGCCGCGGCGAGCTTCGCCGGGTCGTGGCGATGGGCGTTGGACGGATCGACGACGTCTTCCTCGACGATCACGACCGAAAGCTCCTCGAGGCGTCGGACGTCGACCTCGACCGGATGGGCGCGCCAGCCCTCGGGGCGGCGCGCATCGGTGTTGCGGTTGACGATGACGTAGTCGACGAGCCCGTCCCCGACATGGTCGAACAGCGCTCGCAGGTGCTCGGAGGCGCTCAGCTCCTCGGTCTCGCCCGGCTGGGTGGCAACGTTGCAGACATAGACGATCAGTCCGGGCGCCGCGGCCAGTGCGTCGCGCACGTCGGTGATGAGGAGGTTCGGGAGGATGCTGCTGAAGAGGCTGCCAGGGCCGATGACGATCATCTCCGCCTCGAGGATCCGCTCGAGCGCCTCGCCGTTCGCTCGCACGTCGGCCGGCTCGATGAAGACGCGCTCGATGGGCTCCTGGGCGGTCGTGATCGCGGCCTGCCCGTAGAGCTGGCGCCCGTTGGAGAGCTGCGCGGAGAGGTTGAGCGGGACGCTCGTGGCCGGCAGGACCTGGCCCCTCACCGCGAGGACCCGGTTCGACTCGCGAACGGCCTCCTCGAAGTCGCCGGTCACGGCCGTCATGGCGGCGATGAACAGGTTGCCGAAGGCGTGGTTGTCGAGGCCGGATCCCGGCGGGAAGCGGTACTGCATGAGCTGGGTCATGAGCGGCTCCGCATCGGCCAGGGCGGCGATGCAGTTCCGGATGTCGCCGGGCGGAATGATGCCCAGCTGCTGGCGGAGCTGGCCGCTGCTCCCACCGTCATCGGCGACGGCCACGACGGCCGTGATGTTCGCGCTGTAGCCCTTGATGCCGCGCAGCAGCGTCGAGAGCCCGGTGCCGCCGCCGATCGCCACGATCCGCGGCCCGCGCGCCAGGTAGCGCTTGGTGTAGAGCACCTCCATGACGCTGTTCCCGCGCCCCACGAAGGGCGAGATGACCGAGCGCATGAGGCCCCACATGCCGATCCCGGTCAGCGTCAGGCCCAGGATCGCGACGAGCGTCGCCCGCACCTGCGGCTCCAGCCACGCGCCGGTGAGCCAGTAGACGACCGGGATCGTGTCCGCATCGGTCGCGCGGTAGAGGTCACGGATGAAGATCGCCGCCCCGAGGCCGACGATGACGATCCCGAGCAGCAGCAGCGCGAGCCACCGCTTGAGGTGCATCCCCGGGTACATCCAGCGCGGGACGCGTCGCATCCTCATCGGCCGAGCTCCCGGTGGAAGACATTGATCGACGCGTTCGGCACGGCATCGAGCCGCCGCGCCAGCTCCTCGGCGAGGGCGATCGAACGGTGGTAGCCACCGGTGCAGCCGAGCGCGAGGCGCAGCTGCTGGCGTCCCTCGGCCACGTAGGCCGGCGCCGTGAGCTGAAGGAGCTCGGTGACGAGATCCAGGAAGCGGTTCGCGGCGGGCTGCGCCAGGACGAAGTCGCGCACCGGCTCCTCGAGGCCAGAGAGCGGCTTCAGGTCGGGGTTCCAGTACGGGTTCGTGAGGAACCGCACGTCGAGGACGATGTCCGCCTCGAGGGGGATGCCGTACTTGAATCCGAAGGTCACGATGTCGATGACGAGGCGGTCGTCGACGACGTCGCGCGGCAGGATCGCGAAGATGCGGTCCTTCAGCTGCGCGATCGAGAAGCCGCTCGTGTCGATGACGTGGTTGGCGAGCTCGCGGGTCCTCGCCAGCCGCCGGCGCTCCTCGGCGATGCTCGCCTGGATGCCGCTCCGCGTCTCCTGCAGCGGGTGGCGGTGCCTCGTCTCGCTGAATCTGCTCACGATCGTCGGGTCGCTGGCCTCGAGGTAGACGAGCTCGAGCTCCGAGCCATCGGCGGCGAGGGCCTCTCGTGCGCGTTCGATCGCGGGCGCCGGGTCGCCGGCGCGAATGTCGAGCACGAGCGCCGCACGGTGGTAGCGCTCCGGCTCCTGGCGGCGCAGGTCGAGGTACGAGTCGAGCAGATCCGGCGGGAGGTTGTCGACCACGGAGTAGCCGAGGTCCTCGAAGAGCTTGCTCGCCTGGCTCTTCCCCGCGCCGGAGAGGCCGCTGATGACCAGGAGATGCTCAGCCGGCCGATCGAGCGCGTCGGGCGCTGGCGCAGCCGCGCTCACCTCCCCCTGGGACGCGCTGCTGATCGGCTGCGGTTGTACCACGACCCCCTCAGTGTGCTCGGAGCGGGGTCGAGTATAGCCAAGCATCAGGCGCTTTCCGCCCGGCCCGCCAGGATGCCGCGCACCGTCGCGCCGGTCGCCGCACGCAGCGCGTCGAGGTCGTAGCCGCCCTCGAGGGTGAGGGCGACGCCGGGCAGCGCCAGCCTCGCCGAGGCCCGTCCGAGGGCGAGCGCCACCTCCAGGTAGCCGGCCTCGGTCACGCGGAGGCCGGCCAGGGGATCGTCGCGGTGCGCGTCATACCCGGCGGAGACGAGAATCGCCTCGGGGGCGAACGTTTCGATCGCGGGCAGCAGCTCGCCGGTCCAGGCCTCCACGAACGCAACGTCACCCTCACCCGCGGATAGCGGGCGGTTGAGCATCGTGCCGACGGCACCGCCGATCCCACGCTCCTCCGGATGGCCGGTGCCGGGATAGAACGGCGCCTGGTGGGTCGAGGCATAGAGCACGTTCGGATCGTTCTCGAAGATCGCCTGGGTGCCGTCGCCATGGTGCACGTCCCAGTCGACGATCGCCACCCTCCCGGCCACGCCGTCGGCGCGCAGCGCCGCGACGGCGACGGCGATGTTGTTGAGCAGGCAGAACCCGCTGCCCCGTGCCGCCGCGGCATGGTGGCCAGGCGGTCGGACGGCTGCGAACGCGACCTCGGCCTCCCCGGCCATGGCTGCCCGTGCCGCCTGGAGTGTCGCCCCGGCGGCCAGGCGCGCGGCGGCCATCGATCCCGGAACGAGGTAGGTGTCCGCATCGAGCCAGCCGCCGCCCTCGTCCTCCGCCTCGTCCAGCGCGGCGAGGTAGCGCGGATCGTGGATTCGGCTCAGCGCATCGTCGGACGCGGGCCCAACCCGCCTCTCGACCAGCCGATTCCGGGCCGCGTCGCGCACGCCAGCCGCTGCCGCCTCGCGGCGTTGCGGGCGTTCCGGATGGCCAGCTGCGACGTGCGCATCCATGCCGGCATCGGTGAGGAGCATGACGGGGGCAGCCACCTGATAGGTCAGCGCCCGAGGATCCGGATGAGCTGCAGCGTCGCCTCGAAGAGGCCGTACATGATGATCGCGAGGGTCGCGGAGCCGATGACGATGTCACCGGGGGTGATGACGATGGCGAACAGGGCGATGACCAGGATGGCGAACCGGCGGCGGCGCGACAGGAACTCGTACGACAGGATCCCGAGCCGCGCGAGGAGGTACATGACGACAGGGAACTCGAGGGCGATGCCGAACGCGAGCAGGAACGTCGTGATGAAGCCGACGTAGTCGCCAAGGCCGAGGAGCGGCTCGACCCCGGGGAGCGAGAAGTCGAGGAGGAAGTTGATCGCGACCGGGATGAGGAGGTAGCCGAGGAGGAGCCCCGCGGCGAAGAGGACGACCGCGGCACCGAGGAGCGGCCACACCAGCCGCCGCTCGCCGCGCGTCAGCCCGGGGGTGACGAAGGCCCAGATCTCGTACAGGATCACGGGCATCGCCAGGGCGATGCCGGTCATGAGGGCGAGCTGGATCCGGACGCCGAACGCCTCGCCGACCGTCGTCTGGATGAGCTCCGCGCCGTGCTCGGGCAGCGGCTCACGCAGCAGCGTGATGATCGGGTCGGCGAGGAAGAAGCCGGCGACGCCGGCGAGGGCAACGGCGACCGCGATGACGATGATCCGGCGTCGGAGCTCCTCGAGATGCTCGAGGAGGCTCATCGTCGCCTCGTCGCCGGTCATCGATCCACGGAAGGCAGGTTGCGGGGCAGCAGGTCACCGGGCGTGAGACGCCCGGCGCGCGCTCGGCTGGAGATCAGTGAGTGCGGTCCGTGCTGTCGGCCGGCGTCACGTCGTCCGTGCGCTTCGTCTCGCCGCGTACCGAGTCCTCGAGGTCGCTCGAGGCCTTCCGGAACTCGCGAATCCCCTTCCCGACCGCGTTGCCGATGTCAGGCAGCTTGCCGGGGCCGAAGATGATCAGGACGATCACCAGCAGCAGGATGAGCTCCATCGGTCCGGGAACCGGCATCTGTCACGAACCTCCGTTGTTGACCGAATGAGCGGGGCTGGCAAGCGAGTGTAGCACCGCGTCGGCCATGCGGCCGCGGAGCTCCCGGGCGGCGGAGGCGGCCGCGGCTTGCCAATCGGTGGCTCGTGACGCGCCGGCGATGGCGCGCGAGACGGAGACGATCCCCGGCGCCCACTCCCCGTCGGCGTATCGAACCGCGGCCTCCAGGTCGCCGCCCTGTGCGCCGACCCCCGGCACGAGGAACCCGGGTCCGGGCGCGGCCTCACGGATTCGGCGCAGCTCCTCCGGCATGGTCGCTCCGACCACGAGCCCGACCCGGCCGTCGGACCAGCGATCGGCCGCCCATCGAGCCACGTGGAGGTGCAGCGGCTGGCCGTCGGCGACCAGACCCTGGAGGCGGCCGGCGGATGGGTTGCTGGTCCGCGCCAGGACGTACACGAGCCGATCCGGAACCGAGAGGAACGGCTCGATCGCGTCCTCTCCAAGGTACGGCGAGAGGGTCACCGCGTCCGCCTGGAGCGTGCCGAACAGTCCGGCGGCGTAGCGCTCCGCCGTTGAGCCGATGTCCCCGCGCTTCGCGTCGAGGATGCAGACGACGTCGGGGGGCACGTCGCGGCGGACACGCTCGAGCGCGGCCCAGCCCTCCGCCCCGAATGCCTCGAAGAAGGCGACGTTGATCTTGATCGCCGCCGCCTCGGCAGCGGTCGCCTGGATGAGCTCACGGGCGAACGTCTCGATCCCGTTGACGTCCCGCGGGAGCCCATCCGGCAGCGCGTCGGGGTGCGGGTCGACTCCGATGCACAGGGGCGCGCCGACCGCCTCCCGGCGCGTGCGGAGTCGCTCGAGGACGCTGCCGCTCACGCCGTTGCTGCGAGCGGGGGCGCCGGCATTGCCGCCAGCCGGCGTGCGCCCAGCGGGCTCGCGTCGGCATGCGCGAGATCCAGGACGCGGAGGCGGAGGCGGGGCATGCCGCCGAAGTCGTCACGTTCGAGCGTGCCGAGCAGATCGATGCGGTCTCCCGGCTCGGGCAGCGGGCGCTCGGCGTCCAGGCCGAAGGCGACGGCGTCGAACGTCTCCAGCCCGCGTCGCAGCCGGAAGGCGACGTGCTGCTCGCTGGAGCCGACCCGGCGAGCGTCCGTCAGCCACATCCCGGTCACGGCCAGGACCGGCTCCAGGTGACCGGGTCCGTATGGCGCGAGGCGCTCGAGCTCGTCGGCCAGGGACCAATCGAGGAAGCGCGCGGGAAGGACGAGGTCGACGATCTGGCGTCCGGGTCGCAGCGCCTCCGGCGCGGCATCGGCCGGGAACGGTCGCGGCAGCAGCGCGAAGGCCTCGACGAATGCCGCCCAGCCCTCGGGACGAAGCGAGAAGCCGCCCGCTCCGGCGTGGCCGCCGCGCTTCGTGAGGTGCGCGGCGCAGGCCTCGAGCGCCGACGCGACGTGGAAGTCGGCCGGCGCCCGAACCGAGCCGCGGAGCTCCTCCCCGACCAGCGTGGCGACGCCCACCGGCCGAGCGAGAGCATCCGACAGGCGGCCGGCGACAAGTCCCACGAGTCCCGGCGCCCACGTGTCGTCCCGCAGGAGGAGCGGCGAGATCCCCGACGTCCCGAGCACCATGGCCCTTGCCGTGTCGACCGCGGCCTTCGTCATCTCGCGGCGACGCTCGTGCACGGTCTCGAGCTCATCCGCCAGCGCCTTCGCCCGCGCCGGGTCCTCCTCCAGGAGCAGCGCGATCGCCAGCTCGGTATCGGCGATGCGCCCCGCCGCATTGATGCGCGGCACGACGCCGAAGGCGAGGTCCCGCGCCGTGGGCTGGTCCGGCACGTCGCACGAGCGGGCCAGGATCGCGCGAAGACCGGCTCGTTCCGTACGCGCCAGCTCCTCGAGCCCCAGGCGCACGATCGCCCGGCTCTCCCCGGTCATCGGCGCGATATCGGCAACGGTGCCGATGGCGGCGATGGCGGCGAGGCCCTCGTCGCTCACTCCATGGCGCGCCACGAGCGCCGCCGCGAGCTTGTACGACAGCCCGGCACCGGTCAGGTCCGGGTCGGGATAGGCACAGTCGGGCCGGTGCGGGTCGACGACCGCCACCGCTGGCGGGAGGATCGTCGGCGGCTGGTGATGGTCGGTGACGACGACGTCGAGCCCGATGTCCCGCGCGAGCTCCACCTCGGCGACGTTCGTCACGCCGCAGTCGCAGGTGATCACGAGCCGCGTGCCGAGGTCGCGGAGCCGCTGCAACCCGGCGGCCGAGAGCCCGTACCCCTCCTCGACCCGGGACGGCACGTACCGAAGCGGGTCGTGGCCGAGGCGGCGCAGCGCGGTGACCCAGACGACGATGGCGGTCATCCCGTCGGCGTCGTAGTCGCCCCAGATCGCGATTCGCTCTTCGTTCGCCAGAGCGGCGTCGATGCGGTCGAGGGCTCGATCCGCGTCGGCCATGCGCGAGAGATCGTGGAGAGCGCCTGCGCCCGCGCCGAGGAAGGCGGCGAGCTGCGCCCCATCGCGGAAGCCGCGGCGGGCGAGGAGCGTCGAGACGGGCAGCCCGAAGCCGGTGAAGGAGGGCGGGTCCGGGACGGGCTCCGGCAGCACCCATTCGAGGCTCGGGACGATCACGCCCCGCATGGTACCGGCCGGCGATGACCGGCCGCTTACCAATCGGTTATCGGGTCAGGCGCGTGCCGCCCTCGCCTTGCGGTTGGCCGACCACTCGTTCCAGGCCACCAGGATCTGGCTCGCGTTGAAGATCGACGAGTACGTCCCGCTCACCACGCCCAGGAGCAGGGCGAGGCCGAAGGTCCGGATCGTCGGCGGACCGAGGAGGATCAGCGCCCCCAGCGTCACGACCACGGTGAGTGACGTGATGATCGAGCGGCCCAGGGTCTGGAGGATCGAGTGATTCACGATCGCACCGAACGACTCCCCGGCGTGCCGGACCCTGTTCTCGCGGATGCGGTCAAAGACCACGATCGTGTCGTGGACGCTGAAGCCGATGATCGTCAGCAGCGACGTGACGAAGAGCGCGTCGAACTCGAGGTTGAAGAAGTAGCCGAGGATGGCGAAGACGCCCACGACGAGGATGACGTCGTGGAGCAGCGCGATGATCGCGGCGGTGCCGAACCGGAAGCCGAAGCGGACCCACAGGTAGGCGAGGATGAAGAGCTCGCCGATGATGATGAGGATCGCGGAGCTGCGGATGAGGTCGGCGCCGATGATGGGGCCGACCGTGCGCACGACCCGCGGGTCGCCCGGACCGAATCGGTCCTGGAGCTCCTGCTGGAGCGCGGCGAACGGCGTGCCCTCGGCCACTTCGCCCGGGTTCGGCGAGGCGCTCGGGCTGGGCGAGGCGGCCCCGCTGCCGGATGGGACGGCCGCGGCCGACCCCGATGGAGCGGCGCTGGCCGACGGTTCGGCGCTCGGGCTCGCGGACGGCGCCGCGGAGGCCGACGCGCTGGGCGCGATGCTCTCCGAGCCGCTCGGGACGACGGACGGCTCCGGCGACTCCGGCGGGATCAGGTCGATGGGCTCGGTCCGAATCCGCAGATAACCGCCGGGGAGCTCGATGACGAGGATCTCGGAGTGGCCGAGCTCCCGGAGCGCCGCCGTCATCTCCGCGGCGCTCGGCTCATCGGCGTAGCGCACCTCCCATTCGGTCCCACCGGTGAAGTCGATGGACGGGCGCAGCCCGCCCAGGAAGATGAAGATGAGCCCTG
>DASUFJ010000130.1:0-21998 GCA_036274575.1 Candidatus Limnocylindria bacterium | reverse complement strand
CGCTCGCGGGCGCGCGAGCGATCGACCTTGTAGAAGCGCTCGAAGATCCGCTGCTGGTGGCCATCCGGCACCCCGATGCCGTCGTCGGAGACCGAGAAGCGCACGACGTCATCGTGATGCTCCCACCCGATGCGGACTTCGCCGCCCGGATGGCTGTACTTCACCGCGTTGTGCGCCAGGTTGATGAGCGCCTGCTCGAGGCGTCCGGGGTCGGCAAGAGCCCGGACCCCCTGCCCGTCGCCGGTCCCGCGGCGGACGACGATCTCACGCCTTTCGGCAACGGGGTGGATTCTCTCGACGCATTCGGCGATGACTTCGTCGGGGTTTAGCGCCTCGAGCGCGAGCCGCGTCTGCCCCGACTCGATCATCGACAAGTCGAGGAGCTCATCGACGAGCTGGGCGAGGTGGTCGGCCTCCCGCTCGATCTGGTTCGCGAAGTCGCGCGTCGTCGCCGCGTCCTCCACGGCGCCGGAGGTCAGCGTTTCGGCGAGGAGCTTGATCGAGGTGAGCGGGGTGCGCAGCTCATGGCCGATGTTCGCCACGAAGTCGCGACGGACGCGCTCCATCCGCCGAAGTGCGGTGATGTCGTGGAGCGAGATGACCAGGCCATGCTCGAGGGGCACCGCGTCGACGGAGAACTGGAGCTCGCCAAGGTGGCCGAGATCGGCCTCGCCCGTGACGACCTCCCGCATCGCGATTGCCTGCCGCGCGATCGTGTCGAGCGGCGCGGACCCGAAGGCGGCGATGAGGCTCATCCCGGCCAGCATCTCCTCTGGGCGCTCGGCGAGCGCCGCCGCATCCGGTCCGGCGCGCACGATGCGGAGGGTGTCGTCGACGAGGAGCAGCAGGTCGCCGCCGCGGCGCTGCACGAGTGCGTCGAACGCGCCCGCCGCGAAGAGGTCGATCACGCCGCTGCCCGCGGCGAGAACGCGTATCCGACCCCGCGCACCGTGCGGAAATAGTTGTGGCCGTCCGTGCCTCGGAGCTTGCCGCGCAGCCAGCTGACGTGGACGTCGACGGTGCGTCCGTCGCCGAGGTAGTCGTAGCCCCAGATCCGCGCCAGGAGCTGGTCGCGAGTGAAGATGCGGCCGGGCGAGGCGGCCATGTGGGCGAGCAGGTCGAACTCCTTCGTCGTCAGGTGAATCTGGTGGCCGTCGACCTGGACCTGGCGGCGCGCGACGTCGATCTTCACGCCGTCGAAGGCGAGCTCCTCGCGATGTTCCGGCTCGTCCGGCTCGCGCCGATGCCGGCGCAGGACCGCCTCGATGCGCGCCAGGAGCTCCGGCCGGCTGAACGGCTTGGACACGTAATCGTCGGCACCGACCTTGAGCCCGACGACGCGATCGATCTCGTCGCCCTTGGCTGAGAGCACGATCACCGGCGTGCTCACTCCGTCGCGGCGCAGGGCACGCAGCACCTCGAGGCCGCTCATGCCCGGCAGCATGACGTCCAGGAGGATCAGGTCGAGCCGCTCGTTCCGCGCGGCCTGGAGCGCCGACTCGCCGTCGGAAGAGGAAGAGACCTCGTATCCCTCGCGGGCAAGGTTGAACGTGAGGGCCTGGCGGAGCGTCGGATCGTCCTCGACGATGAGGAGGTGTCGTCGCATCGGCCGGCTAGTTATTGAGGTCCTCGATCTGCCCGGTCGCCAGGTACACGACGTCCTCGCCGATGTTCGTGACGCGATCGCCGAGCCGCTCTAGGTGGTGGGCGGTGAAGAGCATGTGCACTGCCTGCCGGGCGCGCTCGGGAGCGACGCTCATGAGCTGGAGGGCGTCCTCGTAGACCGAGTTGTAGAGATGGTCGAGCTCGTCGTCGCGCAGCGCCAGCTGCCGCGCCTCCTGCTCGCTCACATCGACCAGAGATCGCATCGCGGCGCGCAGCTGCTCCCGGCAGATCTGCTCCATCCGCGGGATCTGCTTGAGGATCGGCGTCTCCGGCTCGGCCGCCAGCTGCTGCGCGAGCTTGGCGATGTTGACGGCGTAGTCGCCGATCCGCTCGAGTTCGGCCGCGGCGTGGTAGAGGGAGAGCAGCTCCCGAATGTCGCGGGCGACCGGCGCCTGTGTCGCGATGACCGAGGCGATCTCGGCGTTGATCCCGCGCTGGAGCTCGTTGACCTCCGCGTCCTCCCAGCGGACGGCATCGGCGAGCTCCGAATCACGCTCGGCGAGGGCACGCCCGGCCCGCTCGAGCGCCTCCTCGACGCGCGCTCCGAGGCGAAGGACGTCGTCCTTCACCTGGTCGAGCTGACGGTCGAACGTCCGTCGCGCGCTCGGATGCTCCGACTCGGCCGCGTCCTCGACCTGGAGCTCCCCGGTTGTGGGATCGGTTGCGCGTTCCATGTTTCGCCTCCCGGCGGTCAGCCGAACCGCCCGGTGATGTAATCCTCTGTGAGGCGGTTCGTGGGGCTCGTGAAGAGCTGCTGCGTCGGAGCCATCTCGACCAGGTAGCCGGCACGATCGTCGCCCATCGAGAGGAAGGCGGTGAAGTCGCTGGCGCGCGCAGCCTGCTGCATGTTGTGGGTGACGATGACGATCGTGTAGTTCTCCTTGAGCTCGCGCATGAGCTCCTCGATCTTCAATGTGGCGATCGGATCGAGCGCCGAGCACGGCTCGTCCATGAGGATCACGTCCGGCTCGACGGCGATCGCTCTGGCGATGCAAAGGCGCTGCTGCTGCCCGCCGGAGAGTGAGGTCGCGATCGAGCCGAGCTTGTCCTTCACCTCGTCCCAGAGCGCCGCGCGGCGGAGCGACTGCTCGACCAGCTCGGGCATGTCGCCCTTGTAGCCCCCGATCTTCGGGCCGAACGCCACGTTGTCGTAGATCGTCTTTGGGAACGGATTCGGCTTCTGGAAGACCATCCCGATCCGCCGACGCACCTCCACCGGGTCCACGCCATCGGCATATAGATCGACGCCGTGGTAGAGGATCTTGCCCTCGATGTGGGCGCCCTCGACGAGGTCGTTCATGCGGTTGAAGCTGCGCAGCAGCGTGCTCTTTCCGCATCCGGACGGACCGATGATCGCGGTGATCTTGTTGCGAGGCACACGAAGGCCGATGTCGCGCACGGCACGGAACGATCCGTAGAAGCAGGAGAGTGACTGGAGGTCGAAGATGACCTCGTCCGGCTCGAAGGCGACCGCCACGCTCTCCGGCTCGCCGGCGCTCGCGATGCGCTCGGCCTCATCCAGGGTCTGGTCGGTCATCACCCGTATTGTGGGGGTGTCGCGGACGGCGGTGTCCCCACGGGAAGCGGGTTCCATCTCGGTCTCCACGGTCACGAACTTACCACCTTCGTTCGAATCGATTGCGCAGGTAGATGGCCACGGCGTTGATGGTCATGAGCGCCACGAGGAGCACGATGATCGCCGCCGAGGTGATCTCGCGGAACTCGGCGTCGGGACGCTTGGCCCAGGTGTAGATGATCGTAGGCAGGCCCGTGAAGGGCCCGCTGAGCTGGTCGAAGAAGCTCTCCGCCGTATAGCGAAACGTTCCGACGATGGCGCCCACGACGATGAGCGGCGCCGTCTCCCCCAGCGCCCGGGCCAGGGTGAGGATCGTCCCGGTGAAGATCCCCGGTGCGGCGTAGGGCAGGACGTGGCTGCGGACGACCTCCCAGCGCGTGGCGCCGACGCCATAGGCGGCCTCCCGGATCGTCCACGGCACGGCCCGTAGTGCCTCGGCCGACGTGATGATCACGATCGGCAGGACGAGCACGCCGAGGGTGAGGCCGCCGGCATAGACGTTCCGGCCGCCATTCCCCAGCGGCGCCGCGATGACGACGAAGAAGGCGAGGCCCAAGAGGCCGTAGACGATGGCGGGCACCCCGGCGAGGTTCCGCACCGTCGTGTTGATGAGCCGCGTGAACCAGGTGTCCCTGGCGTATTCCTCGAGGTAGACCGCCGCTCCGACCCCGATTGGTATGGCGACGATGATCACGAAGCCGATGAGGACCAGCGACCCGAAGATCCCCTGTCCCACGCCGGCGTCGGCCGGATTCGCCGCCAGCGGCGAGGTGAAGAAGTCGAGTCCCCGCTCGAGGAGGACCGGGAGGCCGCTCACCAGAATCGTGACGAGCAGCGTGACGAGGATCGCAAACGCGACGATGAGCGAGCCGAGCAGCAGCCCTTCGAACAGGAGCCCTCGCCACTCGACCTGCCCGCCCTCGAGCCGTCGTCGAACGACTTCGGTCGTGACTGACTGGCGTGGGGTCGCGGTAGCCATCAGATCTGCCTCCGGACCCGGCGCACGTATGCGTCGGCGATGAGGTTCAGCCCGAGCGTCATGAGGAACAGGATCAATCCGACGAAGAAGAGGCTTGGGAACGCGAGGCTCGCCCCGCGCACCTGCTCGGAGCCGATGGCGAGGGCCGTCATGGCGGCCGTCATCGTCTGACCCGTCTCGCATGGGTTGAGCTGGAAGAGCGATCCCCCGGAGGCACCCGCCGCGATCGCGACGATCATCGTCTCGCCGATTGCACGCGACACTCCAAGGATGAGGGCCGCCACGATGCCCGAGATCGCCGCGGGGAAGACGACGCGCAAACTCGTGGTGCGCTTCCGGGCGCCGAGCCCGTAGGACGCCTCGCGGAGCGAGCCCGGCACGGCGTACAGCGCGTCCTCGGCGACCGACGCGATGAGCGGGGTGATGAGGATGCCGACCGCGATGCCCGCCGACGCCATGTTGAACACGCCGGTGCTGCAGACGCTCTGCACGAACGTCGGACTGATGAAGGTGATCGCGAAGTACCCGAGGACCACGCTGGGGATCCCGGCCAGCACCTCCAGGATCGGTTTGAGCGTGCGCCGCGTCGTCGGCCCCGCGTACTCGGAGAGATAGATCGCCGCCCCGAGGCCGAGCGGCGCGGCGACCAGCATGCCGATGCCGGCGACCACCAGGGTGCCGGCGAGGATCGTCGGCAGCCCGTAGAGGTCACGGCGGGGAAACCAGCCGCGCTCGAGGAGGCTGGCGGGGTCGACCTCGACCAGGAAGCTGGCGGCTCGCCCGATGAGCGAGAGAATGATCAGGATGCTGATGAGGATCGAGACCGTTGCCGCCGCGAGGAACACGAGGCGCACGGCGAACTCGCGCCGGCGGCGTGGTGCCGCTCCGCGTAAATCGGCCAGGCTCAGGCGAGCCGGAGGCAGGCTTTCGGGAGTCACGGCCATCGATCGACGCCCATGCTGCGGTGCCCGTCAATCAAACCTGGCACGAGGGAGTCGGTGAGGCGGGTGGGGTTGGCCCCACCCGACTGTGTCCTGGGCGTGGTCAGCGCCCCTCCCATGCCGCGACCGTTTCGGCCAGCTGGTCGTCGGGAAGCGCGACGTAGCCGACGCTGCCGACGTTGCTGTACCCGTCCCCGAGGTAGAAGTCGACGAACGGAGCCAGGGCGGCATTCTCGTCGGCCTTTGCGTTGTTCACGTAGAGGAACAGCGGGCGGCTGATCGGATAGCTGCCGTCCGCGATCGTCTCCGTCGAGACCTGGGTGCATCCGTCGCCGCCGTCGATCTCGATCGCCTTCAGAGCGGATGCGTTCTCCTCGAAGTAGGCGAAACCGACCCACCCGAGCGAGGAGCTCGAGCCCTCGACCCCCTCGACGATGACATTGTCGTCGGCGTTGGCGCCGTAGTCGGGGCGTGTCGTGGCGGCCTGGTCCTCGGTGATGTCGCCCGACGCGACGCGTGCCTCGGCGATGTCGCCGAACACCAGCTCGATGAACGAGTCGTACGTCCCGGACTCCTCTCCTGGGCCGCTGATGTCGAGGGGAGCGTCCGGATACGGGGCGTTCGACGTCCCGAGGCCGGCCTCCTCGAGCTCGGCCGCGAGGTCGTTCGCATCGGACCAGTTGGCGAAGCCCTCCGACTCCGGACCGATGAGGGCGTAGAGGTCGAGGAAGCTCAGGCAGCTCACGTCGGCGTTGTCCGGGCTGGTCATGACAGTGATGCCGTCATAGCCGATCTGGAGCTCGGTGAACTCGACGCCGGCGCCCTCGCACTCGGCGACCTCCTCCTCGTTGATGGCGCGGGAGGCGTCGCTGATGTCGGAGTCGCCGGTGCAGAAGAAGCTGGCGAAGCCGTCGCCGGTGCCCTCACCGCCGACCTCATAGTCGAACCCCGAGTGGGCATCGGCGAAGGCGCCGGCCACCGCGGACGTGATCGGCTCGACCGTCGACGAGCCGTGGATCGAGACGAAGCCCTCGACGCCGCCACCGGCGCCGCCGCCGTCCGATGAGCCGGCACCGCCGTCCCCGGACTCGGAGGGGGAGGAACAGGCGGCGAGAACGAGCACGATCGCCGTCACGACGGGGAACGCTGGCCACAGCCAACTCCGAACATCGCTCAATGGAACTCCTCCGGTGTGGTGGATGGGTGACACGCACGGGAATTCGGCATGGTCTGCCACCACCCTCCGGGACATCGCTTAACGCACGCTTAGTCCAGCGCTAAGGACGTGTTAAGGCCGCTCAGGCGTCGTACGTCGCCGCCGTCAGCCGGTAGCGACCTCGGAGCGGCACCGGGCGCATCGCCCGTAGAAGTCGAGCCGGGCGTCGTCGATCTCGAAGCCGAGGTCATCAGCGAGCCGATCGGCGATGGGTCGGACGTAAGCCTCGTCGATGTCCTCCACGCGGCCACAGCGCGTACACGACAGATGGTGGTGGTGGGCGGGCCGGCAGGCGACGTACGCGTACACGTGACCGTCGAGCTCGAGGCGGCGGGCAACACCCGCATCGACGAGGCGCTCCACGGTGCGGAATACCGTCGCCCGACCGATCGTCGGCTCCACGCGGCGGATGGCCCTGAACAGCTCGTCGGCCGTGAGCTGTCGCCCGGCGGCCGCGAGGTGATCGGCGACGAGCACCCGTTGGCGAGTAACGCGCTCACCAGCTGCTGCGAGCCGGGCCGGAGCGTCAAGGGTTCGTCTTGTCATTGGTGATGGACAGTATAGCGATACTGAGTATCATCTAGCGCGTGAACCAGGCGCCCGAACTCGCCCTCCGCCAGCTGTCAGCCGGGTACGGCGACGAGGTCATGCTCGATGCGGTCGACCTGACGATCCCTCCGGGCACCATCGTCGGCATCATCGGCCCGAACGGCGCGGGTAAGAGCACGCTGCTCAAGGCGGTCCTGAGGCTCACGCCGTGGTCGAACGGATCAGTCCTGCTGGACGGTCAGCCGGTCGAGCACAACCGCGACCGGGTCGCGTACGTCCCGCAGCGGGAAGCCGTCGACTGGACGTTCCCGATCACCGCCGGGGAGACGGTGATGATGGGCCGCTATCGCCACATCGGCTGGGTGCGTCGGCCGGGCGACGGGGATCGCCGTGCCGTGGCTGAGGCGCTGGCGCGGCTCCGGCTCGAGGACATTGCCGGCGAGCAGATCGGCGAGCTTTCGGGCGGCCAGCAGCAGCGGGTCTTCCTGGCGCGCGCCCTCGTCCAGGAGGCGTCGATCCTCCTTCTCGACGAGCCGATGACCGGCGTCGATCAGGCGACCGAGGAGCTCGTCGTCGGCCTGCTGCGGGAGCTGCGCGATGCGGGAGCCACGATCCTTCAGTCGACCCACGATCTCGAGTCGGCCGCCGCGATCTCGGATCAGCTGTGCTTCGTCAACGGTCGGGTCATCGCGTTCGGCCCGCCGTCAGAAACGTTCACGCCGCCGATCCTCCACGCCACCTTCGGCGGCGAGCTCCTGATCGTGCGGGCCGGCGACCACGCGCATACCCACGCGGGCGGGCATCACGGCTCGACCGCGCCGCCGCCGTCGTGAGGGTGAGCCGATGGATTGGCTGACCGAGCCACTCCGCGACGTCGGAGCCGTCCGCGCCCTCATGGCAGTCGTCGTCATGGGCGCGACGTGTGGAGCCATCGGCGCGTACGTCATCGTTCGGCGTCTCGCGTTCATCGGCGACGCGGTCAGCCATGGCGTTCTCCCTGGTGTCGTCATCGCCTCGTTGATCGGGACGAGCATCCTCATCGGTGCGGCTGCGGCCGGGCTCGTCACGGCGATCGGGATTGCGGTGGTTGCCCGCAGCGGCAGGATCCGCGAGGACGCTGCCATAGGCGTGCTGTTCACCGGGGCGTTCGCGCTCGGTGTCGTTCTCATCGGGACAGGTGCGGATGCGGACGAGCAGCTCGAGTCGCTCCTGGTCGGCGAGCTCCACGACGTCACGGCCGCGAACGTCGTGCTCGGCGTGATCACGAGTGTCTCCGCCCTGGCGATCCTGGCACTCCTGCACAAGGAGCTCCTGCTCACGTCGTTCGACCGCACGCTTGCGTCGGCGCAGGGCTATCCGGTCTTCGCCCTGGATGCCCTGCTGCTCGTCCTCCTTGCGATGACGATCGTGATCAGCATCCAGGCCGTCGGGATCATCCTCGTGGTCGCCATGCTCGTCACGCCGAGCGCGACCGCCCGCCTCCTCGTCGATCGGTTCGTGCCGATGCTGATTTTGGGCTCGGTGATCGGTGCCGTGGTGGGTGTCATCGGGTTCTACCTCGCCTTCCATCTCGAGGCGGCGTCGGGGGGCACGATCGTGCTCGTGGCGACCGCCCTCTTCGGGCTGGCGTTCGTCCTGAGCCCCACTCACGGCGTGCTCGCCCATCGGCGACTCCGCCACGCACGCCACGATGTCGTGGCGCCGGCCGTCGACCGCCGAGCCGGACACGAGCACCCCGCCGACTAGGCCGGGACCTGCTCAGCCGAGGAGCGGGTTGAGGATCAGGTAGGCCAGTGCGGCGGTGAGGCCGGCCGCCGGCAGGGTGAGCACCCACGCGGTCGCGATCGAACGCGCGACGCCCCAGCGCACCGTTTTCAGGCGATCCGACGATCCGACGCCCAGGATCGCCGAGCTGATGACGTGCGTCGTGCTGACCGGCATTCCGAAGTGCGACGCCACCGTGATGACGGTCGCTGCGGTCGTTTCGGCGGCGAACCCGTGCACGGGATCCAGCTTCACGACCTTCTGCCCCATCGTCTTGATGATCCGCCAGCCGCCGGCCGCCGTCCCCAGGCTGATCGCCGAGGCCGCGGTGAGGATCACCCACACCGGTGGCTCGTAGCTGGTCTGGACGCCGGCGGTGACGAGCGCGAGCGTCATGATCCCCATCGTCTTCTGCGCGTCGTTGCTCCCGTGGCTGAACGCCATGTACGCAGCAGAGGCGACCTGCGCGCGCCGGAAGCCGGCGTTCAGCCGCATCGGGTGCGCGCGTCGGAAGACGTTGAACAGGACCGCCATGAGCAGCAGACCACCGGCGAAGCCGATCAGTGGCGACGCGAAGAGCGGCAGAAGCACCTTGAACACGATCCCGTCGATCTGCCATGACGCGAACCCCGCCGAGATCAGCGATGCGCCGAGCAATCCGCCGATGAGGGCATGGCTCGAGGACGACGGGATGCCGAGGCGCCAGGTGAGGAGGTTCCAGGCGATCGCCCCGACGAGGGCGGCAGCGATGACCGTTTGAGACTCGACGTTCGGATCGATGATCCCGGAGCTGACCGTCACGGCAACCGCGGTGCCGAGCAGGGCGCCGCCGAAGTTCGCGGTGGCGCTCATTGCGATGGCCCACTCCGGCTTCAGCGCTCGTGTGCTGACGCTCGTGGCGATCGCGTTGGCGGTGTCGTGGAAGCCGTTGATGTAGTCGAAGACGATGGCGAGGACGATGACGACGACGAGCGTCGTCACCTCCTCAGGCATGCTTGACGACGATGCGCTCGATCACGTTCGCGACGTCCTCGGCCGCGTCGATGGCGTTCTCCAGGAGCGCGTAGACGTCCTTCCACTTAATGACGGTCATCGCGTCGTCGCCGTTCGTGAAGAGGTCGGCCATCGCCTGCCGCACGACCCGGTCGCCGTCGTTCTCGAGCCGATGGACCTCGATCCAGTGGGGCGCGAGGTCCTTGAAGCCCTTGAGCTTCTCGAGGGCGCGGACGATCTCCTCGCACTGCTTCGTGACGATCTCGGCCTGCGCCTGCGCCTCCGGGGTCGGCGCCTCGATCTTGAAGAGGATGCAAGTGTCGGCGACCTCCTCGATCCAGTCGAGGATGTCATCCAGTCGGCTGATGAGCTGGATGATGTCCTCGCGGTCGAACGGCGTGACGAACGTGTTCTCCAGGCGATGACCGATGTCGTGGCTGATCGTGTCGCCACGCTTCTCGAGGTCGGCGAGCTGGGACGCGAGGCGCTCGCGCTGGTCGTAGGAGCGGAAGAACTCCTCAAGCATCCGAGCGCCGGCCAGGACATTCGAGGCGTCTTCGACGAAGAGGTCGAAGAACTTCTCCTCGCGGGGGATGAACGGAAGTCGCATGCCGCGGGCAGCCTACCCGTTCGGCGCCGGTCGCGCTCAGCGCCGGGCGCGTACCGCCGCCGTGACCAGGCCGATGACGAGCCCAGCCACGGCGCCGACCACGGCCGCCTCGCGCGGTCCGGCCAGGATGCGACCCCCCGGCTGGACCGTGAGGCTCGGCGCGAGAGCCAGGCCGACGAAGGAGCCATCCCGGACCTCGACGCTGCGCGAGACGGCCATCACCGCGCCGCCCTGCTGGATGGAGACGCCGCCGAGGCTCACCAGGGTGCCGGCGCCGCCCTGCTGGATGGAGACGTCACCGCCGGCGAGGATCCTCCCGCCGCCGCCCTGCTCGAGTCGGAGGTTGCCTCCGCCCACGATCGTGCGCGCGCCCGCCTTCGAGATCGCGACATTGCCCTGCGCCAGGATGCCCGCAACGGCTGCCTGCTCGATCGTGACGGAGCCGCCGCGCACGACCCCCACCAAGCTCTGGTTGATCTCACGATCCTCGGCGCCGGGGCCGGTCGCGACCGGCTCGACCGCATCGGTCCTGGGTGTCGTGCTTCTCGGCATGGCGGAGTCCTCCAATCGGCGCTGTGGTCGGTGGGTCCTGCACAGGATGCCCCACCACCGCCATCCCTGCGTCCGCGGCTAGAATCGGACCCCCCGTGACTGCCGCCGACGATCGCTCCTACCGTGCCCTGCTGCACGTCCCGACGCTGGGTCGGGTGCTCGCCTCGATGCAGGTCGCCCGGGTCGCGCAGTCGATGGTCAGTGTGGCGATCGTGCTGTTCACCCTCGAGCGCTTCGGCTCGCCGGCGTTCGCCGGCCTCGTCACCTTCGCGAGCATCTTCCCCGGCCTCCTCATCAGCCCGATCGCCGGCGCCCTCCTCGACCGGCACGGGCGGATCCGCCTCGTCATCCTCGACTACATCGTTGCGCTGATCGCCATGCTCCTGATCGGCGCCCTCGCCCTGGCCGAGCTGCTTCCGGGCTGGCTGCTCGTCGTCATCGCCCTCGTCTCGTCTCTGACGTCGATCCTCAGTCACGTCGGCCTGCGGTCGCTGTTCCCGATCCTGGTGCCGGAGCCGCTGTGGGAGCGGGTGAACGCGGTCGACTCGAACGGCTACGTCGTCGCCACCATCGTCGGGCCCCCCATTGCCGCGGCGCTCGTGGCGCTCATCGGCGGCTCGTTGGCGCTCGTGGTCATCGGCCTCGCCTTCGGCCTCGCCGCGGCCGTGCTCTTCGGCGTGCCCGACCCGCCGTCGAAGGTCGTCGCCACCGGACGCATCCTGGCCGACGCCTGGGACGGGATGAAGTACACGTGGCGCAATCCGACGCTGCGCGGCCTGGGATTCAGCATCACCTTCGGCAACCTGGCGCATGGCATGACGACGATCGTGCTGCCGCTCATCATCCTCGAGCGCTTCGGACTCAGCGAGGCCGTCGTCGGGCTCGCGTTCGCCGCGTCCGGGATCTCGGGCATGATCTCGGCCTTCCTCTTCGGCCGGATGGACACCCGCGGGCGCGAGTGGTCTCTCCTGGTGTGGCCGATGCTGGCGCTGGTGCCCACGGTCGGGCTGCTCTTGTTGGCGGCCGGGCAGGCGTCGGTCGGCATCGGCCTGGCGCTCCTCCTGGCCGAGATGCTCATCGTCGGCCTGCTGATCGGACCGATGGACATCGCGCTGTTCACCGTCCGCCAGCGGCGCACCGATCCGGCCTGGATGGGCCGTGCCTTCAGCGTCAGCATGGCCTTTAACTACCTCGGCGTGCCCATTGGCGCGGCCTTGGCCGGCATCATCGCCGACAGCTCGATCGAGACGGCGATCGTGCTGCTCGGCATCGGCGGGGCGGCGGCATCCTTCGCCGCTGCCGCGCTCCTGGTGCCGCGCGAGGAGACGCCGATGGCCTCCGCCGAGGTGCCGCCGGTCGTCAGCCGGCCACCAGCCGGCGGATGAGCGTCGCCCGCTCAGGCGTTAAGCTCGGCCGCGTAGAACTCGAGCGCCGCGCGCGTCTTCGGCTCCTGCGCTCCGCTCAGGTCGAGGCCGAGGCCGCTGAGATAGGCGCGCGCCTCCGCCGCGACCTGGAACGCCTCCGACGGCGCCGCCTTGGTCGACAGCTCGACGATGCGCGATCCGTCCGGGTAGAGCCACACCTCGACGACGAAGCGGCGACCCATCTCCTTCGGCGTGAACGTCCCCTTGAGGATGAAGGTCGGCCCCAGGGTGGTCAGGGAGTCGAGGTCCAGCCCCTCGGGCGCATGGGCCGCGTAGAAGGCGCGCTGCTCCTTGCTGAACAGCTTGCGCAGCGGCTTCTGGCCGGCGACCGCGTCGCGAACGGCATTCCCGGTTGACGTTCCCTTGAACGAGCCGGAGCACACGAAGCCGCCGGGGACGACGTCGACCTCGGTCTTGAATGAAGCAGACTTGCGGATCTCCTCGGGCAGCTCATCCGGGACGACCGGGCGCAGCTTCACGACCGTGTCCGCCTTGCCGCCCTGGATGCGCCGCGCGCGGACGATGACCCCCGCGTTGTTCAGGGCCAGCTCGGGGGTATCGAAGAAGAACACCTGTCGCGGCTGGGCCTCGACCGGGTCGATCGGAAGGCCGCGAATCATGGCGCGCTGCACGGGCGCTGGGATCGTGAGCTTCAGCTCGACGCTGTCGGCGCCCTTGATGAGCCGCATGACCTCCTGGAGGTCACTGTCGGAGAGGCGCGGCGCCGCATCGGTCACGGCAGCCGGGCCGGACCCGTCGGTCGAGGGAGCGACAGGGGCGGGCTCAGCCTTCGCGGGAGCTGCTGCCTTGGCCGGAGTGGCTGCCTTCCGGCGTGCGGCGCGTTTGGCGGGTGAGGTCGTCGGTTTCGTGGCCATCGGTGGCGTTCCTTCCTCGGTTCCGAATCGCTCGAGCAGCACCCCGTGCCGGAGGCCGCGGTCGCTCACGCGCAGCGAGTCCGCGCCAAGCTTGTCCATCACGGTGCGGACGATGCACGCCCCGGCCAGGATCACCTCGGCACGGTTGGGCTGCAGGCCGACGATCGACCGGCGCTCGTCCGCGGGCTGCGATCGATAGAGCTCGATCTGGCGTTCGATCTCGGCGCGGTCGAGCACGTGCCCCTGCACCGCGTCCGGGTCGTAGGTGGCGAGGGCCAGGTGCACGGCGGCGAGGTTCGTCATCGCGCCCCCCATGCCGATGAGGGCGTCCGGTTTCTCACGTCCGTCGAGCGCGGAGAGCTCTGCGCCGATGCCCTCGAGGGCGGCGCTGAGCCCTTCGAGTGGAACCGCGCCGTCGAGCTGATACCGCTCGGTCATGCGCACCGCGCCGACGTCCACGCTGAACCGTTCCTCGACCTTGCCGCCGGATCCGAACGTGAACTGTGAGCTGCCGCCGCCGGTGTCGAACACCGTCACCCGGCCGTCGCCGACACCGGCCGCTACCGCCGTGGCGTGATAGGCGAGGCGTGCCTCCTCCTCGCCGCTGATGACCTCCACTGCCACGCCGGTGCGCTTCTCGATCTCGGCCACGACCTCCTTGCCGTTCCTAGCGGAGCGCAGGCCGGCGGTGCCGACCGCCACGAGCTCCGTCGCGCCGGCGCGTCGCGCGTCGTCGGCCATGCCGGCGATCGCCGCGGCAGTTCGGCCAAGCGGCTCGGCACCGATGTCGCCGCCGGGGCTCAGCCCTTCGCCCAGCCGGCTCATGACCGCGCGGTCCGCCAGCCGTTTCCACGATCCGTCTGCCTGGCGCTCGGCGACATGGAGCTTCACGGAGTTGGTGCCGACGTCGATGACCGCGTAGCGCGGAGCCTGATCCGTCAGCAGTGCCGTGAGGCCGCGGGGATAGCTGACGTTAAGGTGCTGCCCCATCCCCGCCGCGCGGATGACGGCCATCACCGCCTCGGGATCGGTGCTCTCGGCCGCGATGCTGCGGGTCGTCAGGCCGTTCGCCTCGATATCGTCGTCCTCGGCCATGACGCCCTGGACGGTGTACCGCCGCCGGAGCTTGTGGACCCGCGCAACCCGCACGCCCCCGGCCGGTGTCATGAGCTCGTCCACGAACTGGTCGATCGAGTACTCGGAGCGCTCGAGCGGCGGCGGCTGGACGAGAAGGGCAGCGAACACGCGGCCGACATCGTCTGCGGAGAGCGGGAACGGTTCCTTCATCGTCGGGCTCCACTGCTCGAGGCCGCGAGCGTCGACCTCGTGCAGCGTCTTGATGTCGATCAGCCCGTCGCGGATCTTGACGCTCTGCGCGCCGGCGGCCTCACTCGTCCCGCCCTCGGCCAGCAGGTAGACCTCGTCGCTCTCCTGGACGGCGTCGGGCGTCGTGAACACGTGCTCCGTCGCGACGAGGCCCGGGCCGAACGTGCGCCACTCCCAGCGCGGCTTGATCGTGGCGGCCTCTGGCGATGATGGCTGCGGCGAGCTGGCGTCCATGGGATCTCCCGCTTCGGACACGGAATGTACGACCGAGAGGGCCGTGTGGGATTCGAACCCACGACACGAGGATTAAAAGTCCCCTGCTCTGACCCCTGAGCTAACGGCCCGCCGAATGGCTCAGTGTATCCGCGGGTCGCCGGTGAGCCGGGCGGGCGAGAATCGAACTTGCATCAGGTCAACAAGGACCATGGATCTGCAGGCGCTGTCCGCATCGGACTACCAGATCGCGCGCCTTCTCCTCGAACGCGGTCTCGCCGCGCTCTACCTGATCGCGTTCGTGGCCGCCGCGCGCCAGTTCCCGGCGCTGGCCGGCGAGCGCGGCCTCGAGCCGGCGACGTGGGTCCTCCGCGCAACGCGCTTCTGGCAGGCGCCGAGCATCTTCCACTGGCGATATTCGGATCGGCTGCTGCGCGGGGTCTGCGCCGTGGGCGGACTGATCGCGGCGAGCCTCGTCATCGGTCTTCCGCAGGCAGCGCCGCTGCCGGTCACGATGCTCGCCTGGCTGACCCTCTGGGTCCTCTACAGCTCCGTCGCCAACGTCGGCGGGTCGTTCTACTCGTTCGGGTGGGAGACGCTCCTGCTGGAGGCGGGCTTCCTGGCGATCTTCCTCGGAAACGCCGCGATGGCGCCACCGTTCCTCGTCATCATTGCCTATCGGTGGCTCGCCTTCCGCGTCGAGTTCGGCGCCGGGCTCATCAAGCTGCGCGGCGACCAGTGCTGGCGCGACCTGACCTGCATGAACTACCACCACGAGACGCAGCCGATGCCGAACCCGCTGAGCTGGTGGTTCCACCACCTGCCGCGGCCATTGCATCGGCTCGAGACGGTCGGCAACTTCGTGGCGCAGCTCGCCCTGCCGTTCGGCCTCTTCCTCCCGCAGCCGGTGGCCTCGATCGCGGCGACGCTGATGATCGCGACGCAGCTCTACCTCGTGGTGAGCGGCAACTACGCGTGGCTGAACTGGGTGACGATCATCGTCATCTGCGCCGGTGTCGCCGATCCGGTGCTCGGCGCCCTCGGCCTGCCCACCCCCGATCCGCTGCCGGCCGGCCCAGCGTGGTTCGCGTGGCTGACCGTCGGGCTCGGCGTCCTCATCCTGATCCTCAGCTACCGGCCGGTCCGCAACCTCCTCAGCCCGCGCCAGGCGATGAACGCCTCCTTCGACCCGCTCCGGCTCGTCAACACCTATGGCGCCTTCGGTTCGGTGACCCGCACCCGCTACGAGGTCGTCGTCGAAGGCACCGATGCGGCCCTTCCGGACACCGACGCCGAGTGGCGAGAGTACGAGTTCAAGGGCAAGCCCGGCGATCCGCGCCGGCGGCCACCGCAGGTCGCGCCCTACCACCTCCGCCTCGACTGGCTGATGTGGTTCCTCCCGATCTCGCGGATGTACGGCGAGGGTTGGTTCCGCCCATTCCTGACCCGCCTGCTCGAGGGCGACGCGCCGACCCTGCGCCTGCTCCGGCGCAACCCGTTCCCGGATGCGCCGCCGACGTTCGTCCGCGCGCGGCTGTTCGAGTACCGCTACACGACCTGGCAGGAACGCCGGGCGACGGGTGCGTGGTGGCATCGCGAGCCGGTGGGCACGTTCGCGCCACCCGTCCGGCTCCCGTAGGCTGAGACGGTGGCGGCTGAGGGCGTGGCGACGGGCGAGCGCACGGATGCGGTGGTCGTCGGCGGCGGCCCGAACGGCCTGGCCGCCGCGCTGACGCTCGCCCGGGCCGGCCATGCGGTCGCGGTGCTCGAGGCGGCCGATGCCGTCGGCGGCGGCGCGCGGTCGGCCGAGCTCACGCTCCCCGGTTACGTGCACGATGTGTGCAGCGCCATCCACCCGTTCGGCCGGACCTCCCCCTTCTTCGCCGATGCCGGGCTCGAGGCGCTCGGCCTGTCGTGGATCGACCCTCCGGTCCCGCTCGGCCACCCGCTCGACGACGGCTCGGCGGTGCTCCTTCGCAGGTCCGTGGATGAGACCGCGGCAGAGCTGGGCGACGACGGGGACGCGTGGCGACGCCTGTTCGGGCCGCTCGTGCGCGATTGGCCGAGGCTCATGCCCGACCTCCTCGCCCCGTTCCACATTCCGCTCTCGCCGGCCCGTGCCTACACCATGGCGCGGTTCGGCCTGCTCGGGCTCCAGCCGGCATCCGCCGTCGCGCGCCGCTTCGATGGCGTGCGGGCGCGCGCGCTGTTCGCCGGCGCCGCGGCCCACTCGCTGATCCGGCTGGGAGAGGTGACGAGCGCTGCCGCCGCGCTCGTCATGCTTGCCAGCGCCCACGCCGACGGCTGGCCGATGCCAGCCGGCGGTTCCGGGGAGATCTCGCGTGCCCTGGGCCGGGCTGCCGAGGCCGCCGGCGTTCGGATCCAGACCGGTCGGCGCGTCGAGGCGTTCGACGGCCTGCCGCCGCACCAGGTCGCCCTCTTCGATGTGACGCCGCGCCAGCTGCTGGCGATTGGCGGAGATCGGTTCTCGCCCGGCTACCGAAAGGCGCTCGAGCGCTTCCGATACGGTCCGGGCGTCTTCAAGGTCGACATCGCCATCTCCGCGCCCATCCCGTGGCGCTCAACCGACCTGGCGCAAGCAGGGACGGTCCACCTGGGCGGGACGTTCGAGGAGATCGCGCGCGGCGAGGCCGAGATCAACGCCGGTCGAACGCCGGAGCGCCCCTTCGTGCTACTCGCCCAGCAGAGCCTGTTCGATCCTGGCCGTGCTCCGGACGGCCATCACACGGTGTGGGCCTACTGCCACGTCCCGAACGGCTCCGCGGCCGACATGACCGAGACGATCCTGCGTCAGATCGAGCGGTTCGCGCCCGGGTTCCGCGAGACGATCCTCGAGATCTCGGCGCGGGGCCCGGCGCAGCTGGAGGCGTATAACGCCAACAACATCGGGGGCGACATCGGCGGCGGCCGAAACGGACTGGGGCAGCTGTTCACGCGGCCCGCGTGGCGCATCGACCCGTACACGACGTCGGATCCGGATGTCTTCCTGTGCTCCGCGTCGACTCCGCCGGGCGGCGGAGTGCATGGGATGTGCGGGTATCACGCGGCGCGCTCGGCGGCGCGTCGGCTGAGCCGATCCCGCCGCGTGTGAAGGATCGGCCCGCTGAACCTATTCTGCTGAGCCGCCCTAGAAACCAGTAACGGGAGGATCGGATGCCCCAGGGCCTGATGGCCCCAGTTCGTGTTGTCCTGCAGCGAAGCTACGCCGACTGGCTGATCGTGGCCGCGACGTGGCTGGTCATCCTGTGCGCGACGGCCCTGGTTGCCATCGGCGTGATGTATGGCGACGCGGTGGCCAAGACGGGGTTGGATCGCATCCTCGCCGACCAGCCGGGAACGGCCACGAGCGTCGTGGTCCAGATCCGCGCGCCCGCCGACGAGCTGGCCGACGTCGAGTCCAAGGTCGAGCGCCAGGTCGGGCGCATCCTGGGCTGGACGGGCGGCGAGCTCCGCACCATCAGCCAGTCGGAGACCTACGCACTCCCGGCACCTGACGATACCGATGCGCTCCAGCCGCTGGCACTGTTCGGCGCGTATGAGGGGATCGACGAGCACGCGACGCTCGTCGACGGCGCCTGGCCGCGTGACGATTTCGAGCCGATGGAGGTGGCGATCTCGCAGCCGGTGGCCGATATGCTGGCGCTTCGCGTGGGCGACGAGCTGAGCCTGACGAGCCAGCGGGGCGGCGATCGCCAGATCGGGATCCGGATCGTCGGCGTGTGGGAGGTGGACGACGCCGCCGACCCGTACTGGCGCAATGATCCCCTCGAGCTCACCGGCACCACTCGGAGCGCAAGCTTCGCGACGCATGGCCCATTCGTGGTCGGGCACGACGACCTGATCGGTCGCACCGCGTCGGGGGACCTCGGCCTCGAGTTTCGCGCCCTGCCGAGCTTCTCGCGCCTGGCCGTCGACGACGTCAACTGGATGCGGAGCGACACCGCGGCCCTCGAACGCCGTCTCCACGACGAGCTCGGCGACACCGCCTACTTCCAGGTCACGACCGACCTCGACCAGATCCTCGAGTCGGCGAACACCTCGCTGCTCGTCAGCCGCAGCGGCGTCGTGGTCCTCACCATCCAGTTCGCGGTGCTCGCCGGCTACGCACTGCTCCTCGTCGCCGGCCTCCTCGTCGAGCAGCGGCGAGTGGAGACTGCCCTGCTGCGTTCGCGCGGGGCGGGGACCCGCCACATCGTGGTCATGTCGATCATCGAGGCGCTCATCCTCGTCGTGCCTGCCGTGGTCGCCGCTCCATGGCTGGCGGTCGGCGTCCTCGACCTCCTCAACGTCGGCGGACCGCTGGCCGATGCCGGGATTCGCATCAGCCCGCACGTCAACGAGACGGTCATCATCGCCGCGGCGATCGCGGGGCTCGCGTGCATCATCGGCCTCGTGCTGCCGGCGCTGGGCGCCGGGCGCGGGTTGGCGATGGTGCGCCAGACGATCTCGCGGCAGGGGAACCGGCCGCTGGCCCAGCGCCTGGGCATTGACCTGGCGCTGGTCGTCCTGGCCGGCATTGGTCTCTGGCAGCTTCGCCAGTACGGCGCGCCGATCACCGAGACGGTGAGAGGCTCCGTGGGGCTCGACCCGCTCCTCGTTGCGGCACCGGCGATCGGGCTGCTGGCCGGCGCCATCCTGGCCCTGCGGATCGTGCCGCTGGCGGCCGAGCTGGCTGAGCGGCTGCTCAGCGGTCGACGTGACCTGGTCGCGCCGCTCGGCGCGCGCCAGCTCTCGCGCCGTCCCCTGCGCTACACACGCGCCGCGCTGCTCCTGATGCTCGCGTCGGCGCTGGGGACATTCGCCGGGGCGTACGCCAGCACCTGGACGCGATCGCAGGAGGACCAGGCCGCGTACCGGACGGCGTCGGACGTGCGCGTCGAGGTCTCCGACTTCCCGGACCTGCCGCGGTGGGCCATCGGGCAGGCGTATCGGTCGGTCGAGGGCGTCGCGGCCGCCGTTCCGGTCGCGCACGGACGGTTCGACCTGCAGGAGGGCAATGGCGAGATCCTGGCACTTGCCGCGGCCGAGGCCGCCGGGCGAGTCACCTTCCGCCCCGACCTCGCGACGGAGCCGATCGACGAGCTCCTCGGCCGGCTCGAGAGCGGCGAGGCGCCTGTCGATGGGGTAGTGCTGGACGGCGAGACGGTCGGCTTCACCCTCGATGTCACGGCGGAACTCGAGAACGTGACCGTCGATGAGACGTCGGTGCCGTTCTCGCCCGGTCTGCGAGGCATCACGCCCAACGTCGTCGTCCGCGACGCGGATGGCACCGTGCTCACGATCCCCGGCCAGCGCATGGCCGTCGGCCTGGGCGAGCAGTCGTCCGACATCCAGCTCGCCGCCGACCTGGGCGAAGGAATCCTCGTCCAACCTGCGTACCCGCTCGAGCTCCTCGGCATTCAGCTCGACGTCGAGCTGCCCCCCGGGGCAGTGGGAACGGGCCAGGTCGAGGTCGATCGTGTGGTCGGGGTCGACGCGAATGGCGACTCGACCGACATCGATGTCGCGGCGCTCGAGCCATTCAACGCCGAATCATCCCCCGTCAACGGATTCGGGGCCGCCGATCCGACCGAGCTGGCCTTCCCGCTCCGTTCGACCCCGGCCGCCGACGAGCCGGTTCGCGCCCTGGCCTCGACCTCGTACCTGGAGTTGACCGGCAGCCAGGTCGGTGACGTCGTCGACGTCGGGGAGCTGACCGCGAGGAGGCGCTTCGAGATCGTCGGCCAGGTCGCGGGCTTCCCGACCCTCGACCCCGGGACACCCTTCCTGGTGGCCGACCTCGGCGCCCTGGCGACCTCCGATCACGCCGACGGCCGGGAGCTCGAGGTGAGCGAGTGGTGGCTCGACACCGCCGACGAAGCGGCGCCCAGCGTGGCGGCGGTCATCGGTGACGACCCGTTCTCGGCGACCTCGGTCGGGGTGCGGGAGGAGCTTCACCGCGACCTCCTCAGCGATCCGGTGGCGCTGGGGCTCATCGGCGCCCTGGCGATCGGTGCGGTTGCGGCGATCGTGTTCGCCGCCATCGGCTTCGTCGTGAGCGCGACCGTGTCGACGCGCGAGCGGCTCGGGGAGTTCGCGCTGCTCCAGGCCATTGGCCTCTCGCATCGGCAGCTATCGGCCTGGATCACGATGGAGAACCTCTTCCTGCTCCTCGTCGGCCTGCTCGTCGGCACCGGCATCGGCCTGGTTCTCGCCTGGGTCGTCCTGCCGTTCGTGACGCTTACGCAGGAGGCGACCCTCGCCGTCCCGCCGGTGGACGTCGTCATCCCGTGGGGAATCTACGGCCTCCTCTACCTCGTCGCCGGCATCGCGCTGGCGATAACCGTGCTCGTCATCGGCCGCCTGCTCGGACGGGTGCGGGTCAGTGGCGTGCTGCGGGCGGGAGGCGAATAGACCCATGGCGCCCATCCGCCTCCTCATCGGCCGCATACGCACCGACCAGCTCCCCGGGCTCCTGATCCTGGCGCTCGTCTTTGTCACGGCGCTCGTCGCCGCCGCCGCCCCGCGCCTCTTCAACCGCGTCGCCGACGACGGGCTGCGCTACGAGATCCGCCAGGCGTCGGTCGTGGAGCGCAACCTCCAGCTCGGCCGCATCACCCGCATCGAGGCCGCCCCCGGCGAGGGGATGGCTCCCGTCGACGAGGCCGAGGCGAGCGTGGAGGCCGGCCTCCCCGACACCGTGCGCTCGGTGATCTCCGGCGACTCGACGCTGGCGAGGAGCATCGGCTACTCGATCCTCGACCGGCCCTCGAACCGGCCCGGGTTCCTGACGATGCAGTTCCAGGATCGCCTGGATGAGCACGTCGAGCTGGTCGAGGGGCGGATGCCGACCGGCGAGATGGGACGCGTCCCAGCGCCGGACCTGCCGCCCGCATCGGTGCCGATCCCGGAGGACCTCGAGGCTTTGACGATCGAGGTCGCCATTTCGACGAGCACCGCCGACGAGCTCGAGGCGGTTGTGGGCGACACGCTCGAGATGGTCCCCGACAGCGACGACACGCTGGTGGGGCCGTTCGGGTTCCTGGAGCCGGTGGTCGCCGAGATCGTCGGGATCTACGAGGTGACCGATCCGGACGCGGACTACTGGGTCGGCGACCGCTCGCTCCATCAGCCGCTGCGGGTGCCGGTCGGCATCAACACCGTCCTCATCTACGCCACCGGCCTCGCCTCGCCCGACGCCTATCCCGGCTTCCTGCAGACGACCTATCCGATGCGCTACGCGTTCCGCTACTACGTCGATCCCGAGCGCATGGACGCCGGCATGCTCGACGACCTCGTCACCGATCTCCAGCGG
>DASUFJ010000129.1:0-2952 GCA_036274575.1 Candidatus Limnocylindria bacterium | reverse complement strand
CCGCCGGGCCAGGTGAACTGGTTGATCTGCAGCCCGAACTTCATCGGCCCATCCTACGGCGGCTCACCGCAGTCAGCCCGCAGTCATGGAACCGCAGAATCCGGCCATGCGCCGATTCCTCGATCGCCGAGTGCCCCTCCTCCTAGCCGTGGTCGTCATCGGCGGGTGCGCGTCCGGCGGCCCACGGACATCCGTCGAGCCGTCAAGTGTCCCCACCGCCTCTCCCGCAGCGCGACTTGCGACACCATCGCCGTCGAGCCAGCCCTCGGCGCCAACGAGGTGCCCGCAGGGCGACGTGACCCTGGCATCCGTCATCGCCGTGGCCGGGCCTGAGCGGCCCGGTTGCTTCGACGACGAGATCCTCACTTTGCGGGGCTGGATCTGGGAGGATCAAGGTGTATACGACTGCCACCACCTCGGGTCAGCCCCGAGCTGGCTCGCGTGCGGCGTCGAGCACGTCCGGTTGACCACCCTTGCCTACCCGCCGGGTGACCCGACCGCCGCCATGATCGATCCCGCCGATGGGCCGCTCAGGGTCGCCGTCGACCCGGCCACGGCCGCGGCCGACGCGCTCCGACCGAACCGATGGGTCGAGCTCCGGGGCCGATTCAACGATCCCGCGACGAGCGCGTGCGACGAACTCGGCGCCGGGCTCCTCGAGGAGTGCCTCGCGACGTTCGTCGTGTCCGAGGCTCGGGCCCTCGAGTTCGCGCATGTGCTTCCGCCGAACGCGTGGGCAACGGTGGCGGTGGATGAGCTGCGGGTGCGCGCTGACCTCCGTCTGTCCTCGCCCGTCATCGACGGCCTTGCACGTGGCGATCGCATCTTCATCGACGCCGGCCCCTTCGCGGTCGATGGAATGGCGTGGTACAGCGTCGCCTACGGCAGCGACTACGCGACGGCGCAAATCAATGGGTGGCCACACTACGGGTACGTCGCGGCCGGCGAAGCCGATGTGCCGTTCCTCCAGCCGGCACCTATCACGTGCGTCGATGTAGCGACGACGCTCGAGGCGCTCGTTTCGCTCACGCCCCAGGAGCGGGTCGCCTGCATCGGCTCGCGCGAGCTCAGCCTCGAGGGAAATCTCAGCCCCGGCGAGTACGCGGAAGACGGCACCTGCATGGTCATGGGAGAGGTTCCGCCATGGGAGCCACGGTGGCTGGCATTCGGATGCAGTGGGCTTCAGGGGGGACCAGTCTCCCTGCCACTCGTCCAGCTCCCTCTGCATGTCGACCCGATCCATGCGGACACGATCAAGGCCGCGGGAACGGGCCCCGTGCGCGTGCGGGGTCACTTCGACGATCCGGCCGCCACCGGTTGCGAGGATCGGAGCAGGCCTCCCGTCCTGTGGGGCGTCTTCTACCCGCCCGTCGACGACGCCGCCATCGTCCTCCGCTGTCGGCAAGCCTTCGTGGTGACCGGGATCGAGCGGATCGAGTCCTGACAGCGACCGCCTGAATCTCTTGGCCTGCATAAAGAGGAGGCGGACGCCAGGCCCGACGCCCGCCTCCCGAGACCGATGCGGGTCAGGCCCCAGTGCCGTTCCCGTCGGTCAGCGACCCGGCGAGGTACGCGTCGTACGCCGCCATGTCGAAGAACCCGTGGCCGGAGAGGTTGAACAGGATCACCCGCTCCTCCCCCGCCTCGCGGGCATCGAGCGCCTCGTCGATCGCGGCCCGAATGGCGTGCGACGTCTCCGGCGCCGGGATGAGCCCCTCGGTCCGGATGAACTGGACCGCGGCGTCGAAGCACGCGTTCTGGGGGTATGCGCGCGCCTCCAGGTAGCCCTGGTCGTAGAGGTGCGAGACCAGCGGCGCCATGCCGTGATAGCGCAGCCCGCCGGCGTGGATCGGCGCTGGCCGGAAGTCGCTGCCCAGCGTGTGCATCTTCAGCAGCGGGGTCATGCCCACGGCGTCGCCGTAGTCGTACCGGTACTCACCCTTCGTCAGGCTGGGGCACGAGGCCGGCTCGACGGCGAGGAAGCGAGTCGACTTCGTCCCGTTCAGGCGCTCGCGCAGGAACGGGAACGCGATGCCGGCGAAGTTGCTTCCACCGCCCGCGCAGCCGATGACGACGTCCGGCTCGTCACCGGCCATCTCCATCTGGCCCATCGCCTCCTGGCCGATCACCGTCTGGTGCAGGAGGACGTGGTTGAGCACGCTGCCGAGCGAGTACTTCGTGTCGTCACGCGTCGCCGCCTCCTCCACCGCCTCGCTGATCGCGATCCCGAGGCTGCCCGTCGAGTCCGGATCCTGGGCCAGGATCGCGCGCCCGGCATTCGTCTCGCTCGACGGCGAGGGGACGACGGTGGCGCCAAAGCTCTGGATGAAGCTGCGCCGATACGGCTTCTGCTCGTAGCTGACGCGGACCATGAAGACCTTCGTCTCGATCCCGAACAGCGAGCCGGCGAAGGCGAGGGCGCTCCCCCACTGGCCGGCGCCCGTCTCGGTCACGAGCCGCGTGATGCCCTCCTGCTTGTTGAAGAACGCCTGCGCGATCGCCGTGTTCGGCTTGTGGCTTCCGGCCGGGCTGACGCCCTCGTTCTTGAAGTAGATCCGCGCCGGCGTGTCGAGCGCCTTCTCGAGCGCGGTGGCCCGATGGAGCGGCGTCGGCCGGTAGATCCGGTACGCCTCGCGGACCTCCTCGGGGATCTCGATGAACCGCTCCGGGCTGACCTCCTGCTTGATCAGCTCCATCGGGAACAACGGTGCCAGCGCATCGGGCCCGATCGGCTCGCGGGTACCCGGATGGAGCGGTGGCGGCAGCGGCACGGGGAGATCGGCCGCGATGTTGTAGTAGTGCGTCGGCAGGTCGGCCTCGGGCAGGACGAATCGACGCTGGGTGCGGGTGAGAGTGACCGTCATCGGTCTGGCCTCCATGAGAACACGCGACCCCTTCGCCTCAACGGGCGAGGGGGTCATCTCACGGTGCCACCGTTGTTCCCCGGGCTGT
>DASUFJ010000128.1:0-9853 GCA_036274575.1 Candidatus Limnocylindria bacterium | reverse complement strand
CCCCCGCTCGCGCCCGGGGATCCGCCGCCGTCAGCGCTCGGGGAGGGCGACTGACCCCCGCATGCCGCGAGCACCAGCGAGAGGCCGATGAGGATCGAGAACGAACGGGTACGTCGCATCGGTGTCGGTGCCCTCCAGGCTAAGCCGGAGCGGCGATGCCCGGGGCGGGACGGCCGCAACAAGTCGCGTGAGAATGGCACAGGCTGCGGAATCGGGTCAATGATTCCCGCGCGAATACTGAATCCGTGCATACTCCGCCGACATGACCGATGCCTCGCCCCGCGCGCTGGTGCGCGCCCAGGTCGCACTCGAGTCGTTCGCCCTCCTCCCAGACGGTTCCTCGATCGTCTACGTCCTGCGCCGCGTCCGCGAAGACGAGTACGTCTCGCACCTCTGGACCCGGCCGTGGCGAGGCGGGCGCGCACGCCAGCTGACGCGCGGCACCGTTCGCGACACGGCCCCGGACGTCTCGCCCGATGGACGACGGGTCGCCTTCCTGCGAACGCCCGTCGGCCCCGATGACGCGGTCGCCCAGGTCTGGCTCCTGCCGCTCGAGGGCGGCGAGCCGTACCGGATCACGACCCTCGAGCATGGCGTGAGCTCGGCGCGCTGGAGCCCGAGCGGCGACCGGCTGCTCCTCGTCGCTCAGGGTGGCGATCATCGGTTCATCGTCGGCCAGGAGAAGAAGGAGCGGACGCCGGTCGCGCGGCGCATCACACGTCTCGACTTCCGCGACGACGAGTCCGGCCACGTCGTCCGCCGCTCACACCTGTGGGTCGTCCCGGCCCGGGCCGGAGCCGCGCCGAGACAGCTGACGAGCGGCGACTTCGACGTCATGCGTCCCACCTGGTCGGCCGACGGGAGGCGCATCGCCTTCGCCGCCGACCGCGGTCCGGACGCGAACATCCACCCGCGGACCCAGCTCTGGGAGGTCAGCGCGGAAGCCGCCCATCCTCGCGTCCGCCCGCTGGTGAGCCTGGCCGGCGACGCCGATGAGCATTCGTTCTCGCCGGACGGCAAGCGGCTGGCGTTCATCGGCACCGACGTCGAGGACCCGCCCGACCACGTGGCTCCGTCGGTCTGGGTCGTGGACCTCCCGAACGGGACGCCGCGCAACCTGACGGCCGACCTCGACCGGCCCGCGGGTGACTGGGCGTGGTCCGACCTCCTCATGTGCGACGAGATGGCGGCGCCGGTGTGGCTCGACGACGGCTCATTGGCCACCGTCTTTGGCACCGAGGGTCGCAACCTCCCCTACCGCATCGAGCTGGACGGGACGACGACGCCGCTGGTCGATCCAACGCTGCCCGTCGCCGCCTGCGCCATCCAGGCTGCGAGCGGGCACACGGCGCTCGGGGCATCCGAGCCGGGTGGCGCGGGTGAGGTGTGGGCGCTCGAGGACGGCCGGATGCGCCAGATCACGCGCGACGGGTCGGCCTGGCAGCGGCGCTTTCCCGCGGTCGAGACCCAGGAGCTGACGATCGACGGCCCCGCCGGGCCGATCCAGGCCTGGCTCGCCTCTCCGGCCGGTGCCGGGCGGCGGCGGCTGCCTACGGTCCTCCACATCCATGGCGGGCCCACCGGCTCGTGGGGCGCGGGCGGCACGCTCGACCAGATGGCGCTGTGCGCCGCCGGCTACCGCGTGCTGCGACCGAACCTGCGCGGCTCGACGACCTTCGGCGCCGACTGGGTGAAGGCGCTCTCCGGCCGCTGGGGCGACGTCGACGCGGCGGATGCGCTTGCGACGATGGACGCGATCGTCGCCGTTGGCCTGGCCGATCCGGATCGGCTGGCCGTGATGGGCCTCTCGTACGGCGGCTTCCTTACCCAGTGGCTGGTCGGCATCACCGATCGATTCGCCGCGGCGATCAGCGAGAACGGCGTGGCGAACCAGGTCTCCGCGTGGGCGAACTCCTATTTCGGGGTCCACTACAACCGTCATGCCGGTCTCGAAACGCCGCTCACCGAGCGAGGCATGCGGAAGCTTTGGCGCTCCTCGCCGCTGCGCAACGCGTCGAACATCACGACGCCGCTGCTCATCCTCCAGGCGGAGGAGGATCGGATCTGCCCGCCGGGCGACAACGAGCAGCTCTTCACGGCTCTCAAGGTCCTCGACCGCGAGGTCGAGTACGTGCTCTATCCCGACGAGCACCACGAGATGAAGAACTACGGACGACCGGACCGGCGCATCGACCGCATGGAGCGGATCCTCGACTGGCTCGGGCGCCACGCCGGACGCCGAAGGCGGGTCAGGCGGCCGGCGACTTCCGGCTCAGGCGCTCGCCGAGCCCGCCGATCGTGAGCGCCAGCCCCAGGGCGAGGATGCCGATGGCGGCGATGAGCCGGAAGGCCTCGCCGCCGAACGTCGTCGCGAAGGCGAGGTAGGCGACGACGCTGCCGACGGCCGTCGCGAATCCGATCCACTTGAACGCGGGCGCATCGGCGATCCAGCCCGCGGCGTACATCCCGAGGCCGAAGCTGAACGGCAGGACCGTCCACAGCGATGCCCACACCCCCCATCGGTCGCTGAGGCTGGTGTAGAGCAGCGCGCCGCCGGCGCCGGCGAGGATCGCACCCGGGATGACCATCCCGGCGCGCAGCCTCCGGCTTGGCCCGCCGAACAGCGCGGGCACGAGGAAGAACAGCGAGAGGCCGATGATGAGCACCGGCCACCAGGCGAGGACGCGGTCATCGATGCCCACGCCGCCGACGAGGTTGATGAGCGGCTCGCTGGCGAGCACGGCGATCCCCACGGCGAGGAGCACGAGCCCGGCGATGAGCTCGATCGTCCGACTCACGGGCCCGAGTATACGGTGGCATTATTCGGCCGATGCCCACCTCCACCGGCCTCCGCGCACTCCTGCGCATGCTTGGCCGGCGCCATCCGCGGACGCGCGGCACGCTGCGGGTCGATGGGCTCAGCTCGCAGGTCATCATCGACCGCGATCGCTGGGGCATCCCGCACATCGACGCGCACACCGCCGCCGACGCCTGGTTCGGGCTCGGCTTCTGCCACGGCCAGGACCGCGCCTTCCAGCTCGAGCTCCTGGCGCGCGCCGGCCGCGGCACGGTCGCCGAGGCCTTCGGGCGGGCAGGGCTCCCGGTCGACCGCCTCTCGCGCACCCTCGGATTCCGCCGCCTGGCAACGGCACAGCGGGCGCTCCTCGAGCCTGACGTCGAAGCGACCCTCGCCGCCTACGTCGCCGGCGTCAACGCCTCCGGAGCGAGCACCCCGAGGCCGCACGAGCTCGTCGCCCTGCGCGTGAAGGGTTCGACCTGGGAGGTTGAGGACGTCCTCGCCTTCCTTGGGCTCCAATCGCTGGCGCTGGGTGGCAACTGGGACACCGAGCTCGCGCGGCTTCGCATCCTCGCGAGCGACGGGGCCGATGCGCTCCGCGCCGCCGAGCCGCGCTACGGCGAATGGCTGCCGGTCGTGACCCCGGTCGGCCTGCCCATCGGGGGTTCGGCCGACCGTGTCAGCGGCGACATCGGCCTGCTGGCCGGCATCGTGGGCGGCACGGGCGGCTCGAACGCCTGGGCCGTGGCCGGCACTCGCACGGCGTCCGGCTCGCCGATCCTGGCCAACGACCCGCACCTGGGGCCGAATATCCCCGCCCCGTGGTACCTGGCGCACCTGCGCACGCCGGAGTGGGAGGTCGCCGGTGCCTCGTTCGTCGGGGGCCCGGCGTTCCCGAGCGGGCACAATGGGACGGTCGCCTGGGGCATCACTGCCGGCTGCACCGATGGCGCCGACCTGTTCTGGGAGGAGCTCGACGCCTCGGGTTCGAACGCCCGCGGCCCGGCGGGTGACGAGGCGGTCGATCGGTTCCACGAGGAGATCTCGGTGCGCGGCGGCCCTGCGCTCGTCGAGGAGGTCGTCGTCACCCCACGCGGACCGATCGTCAGCCCGGTGCTCGACGGGGTTCCGGTCGCCCTGTCCCTGAGCGCAACCTGGCTGCGGCCGGCCCCGGTTCGGGGCCTTCTCGACGTCGTGCGCGCCCGCGACTTCGAGACGTTCCGCCGCGGATTCGCCGATTGGGCCGGCCCGGCGCTCAACGTCGTCTATGCCGATGCCGACGGCCACATCGGCTGGCAGCTGGTCGGCACTCTCCCTCGGCGGCAGGGCGGGAAGGGGACCCTGCCGCGGCCGGCGTGGGAGCCCGGCTGGGAGGATGAGCCCGTGCCGTTCGACGAGCTGCCCCGCGCGTTCGATCCCCCGGAGGGCTTGGTGGCCTCGGCCAACAACGCGGCACGCAGCGACGGGCCGGATGCCCCGTTCCTCGGCGTCGACTGGCTCGACGGCTATCGCGCGGCTCGGATCGTCGAGGCCCTGTCGTCGCGATGCGACTGGGACGTGGCGGCGACCGCCGCGCTCCAGCTCGACATGTTCAGCGGCCCGTGGAGTGAGATGCGCGACTTGGTGCTCGGCTTGGAGCCCACCTCGCAAGCCGGACGCACCGCTCGCTCGCTCCTCGCGGAATGGGACGGGATCGTGGGCGCCGGCTCGGTGGGGGCATCGGTCTTCGAGCTCGTTGCCGCGGAGCTCGCGGCCCTGCTGGCCCGCGACGCGGCGCCATCGGGCTGGGAGTGGGCGATCGGCCGCGGCTTCGGTGAGTCGCTTCCGCGCACTTCGTTCGGCGCACGGACCGTGAGCCACGTCGTGGGTCGCCTGCGCGACGGCGGGCGTCAGCCGCTCATCGACGCCGCGCTCTCGAGCGCCGTCGAGACGCTGAGCTCCCGATTCGGCCCCGATCCGGCCGGTTGGGCCTGGGGCAGAGTCCGGCCCCTGCGCCTGCGCCATCCGCTGGGCGCGCGAGCGCCGCTCACCGGCCTCGGCATCGGCCCCGTTGCGTGGGGTGGCGATGCGAACACGGTGGCCCAGGCCGGTGTCCAGCCGCTGGATCCCCTCGCCAACCCGGCGGCCATCGCCAACCACCGCATGGTCGTGGACCTCGCCGATCCCGACCGAAGCCGCTACGTGCTGGCCGGCGGCCAGTCGGGCAACCCGCTGTCGCCGCACTACGCCGACCTCTTCGACCTGTGGCAGCGCGGGGAGGGTGTTTCCATCGCCTGGACCCACGAAGCCGTGGTGGCCGCCACCGTCGACACGCTGGATCTGCGACCGCGGTAAGCCGCCGGCTGGGCAATGGCTGGTCGCCAGGCCTGACGCTACATCTCCCCCTCATAGGGGAGCTGGGGCATGCGCAGCGGCTTGTCGTGACGATATCCGAGCAGGTAGTCGGCCTGCATGAGGGTGTGGATCTGCGAGGTGCCCTCGTAGATCACCGAGCCCTTCGAATTCCGCAGGTAGCGCTCGACCGGGTACTCGTTCGAGTAGCCGTAGGCCCCGTGGACCTGGATCGCGTCCATGGCCGACTGCACGGCGTGGTCGGTGCAGAACCACTTCGCCATCGAGGTCTCGCGCGTGTTGCGCTCCCCACGGTTCTTCTTCCAGCCGGCCTTCCAGACGAGCAGCCTTCCGGCCTGGATCCCCTGCTCCATCTTGGCCAGCATCTGCTTCACGAGCTGGTGCCGGCCGATCTCGTCGCCGAACGTCCTGCGCTCGTGCGCGTACTTGACCGATGCGTCGAGGCACGCCTGCGCCAGCCCCACCGACCCAGCCGCCACCGTGTAGCGGCCCTGGTCGATGGCCGACATGGCGATCGTGAAGCCCTCGCCCTCCTCCCCGACGCGGTTCGCGGCCGGCACCTCGCAGTCCGAGAAGGTCAGGATCCCGGTGTTCCCGGCCCGCACGCCCAGCTTGCCGTGGAGGGAGTCGCTGCTGAAACCGGGGAACGAGCGCTCCACGATGAATGCGGTGATCCCCCTGTGCCCCTGCGCCCGGTCGACGTTGGCGAAGACGAGGAAGTGGTCCGCGGTGTCCGCCAACGAGATCCAGATCTTCGACCCGTTGAGGATGTAACGGTCGCCGTCGCGCCGCGCCGTGCTGGCGAGGTTCGCCGCGTCCGAGCCGACCCCGGGCTCGGTCAGCCCGAACGTCGCGAGCTTCTCGCCGCGCGCCTGCGGGACGAGGTACTTCTCCTTCTGCTCCTCGCTCCCCCACTGGAGCAGGGTCAGCGAGTTGAGCCCGGTGTGGACGCTGAGGATGACGCGGAACGCCGTGTCGGCGCGCTCCATCTCCTCGCAGAGAAGGGCGAAGGCGATGTAGTCCATCCCCGCCCCGCCGTAGCGCTCCGGAATGGGAAGTCCCAGCAGGCCCTCGGCGCCCATCTTCTCGTAGAGGCCGCGATCGTAGGTGGCCGAGGCGTCCATCTCGCCGATGCGGGGCAGGATCTCGCGCTCCGCGAAGGCGCGCGCCGTGCGCTGCACCTCCCGCTGGGCATCGGTCAGCGAAAAGTCGATCATCTGTGCTCCGTGGGGTGGGCGGGAAGCGTGATTCTAGACCGCGTGGAGTCCGTCGGCTGAAATCCCGACCCAGTCGTCGGTATTTCGGTTTGACGAACCCGAGAGGTAAGGATAGCCTTACGCCCCGAAATGAGCCCGCCCCATCCATCGGCGGCGCGGCACCACGGGAGGCGACGTTGGACTTCGGATTCTTCATCTCCGGACTGCTGACCGGCCTGCGCGAGGGCGTCGAGGCGGCGCTCATCGTCAGCATCATCATGGCCTACCTGGCGAAGACCGGGAACCAGCGCTACTTCGGGCCAATCTGGCTCGGGGCCGGGGTCGCCGTCGCGCTCAGCGTCGTCATCGGCCTGGTGCTCTTCAACACCATCGGCGGGATGGAGGAACCGGCGGAGCAGATCTTCGAGGGCATCGCGATGCTCATCGCCGCCGGCGTCGTGACCTGGATGCTGTTCTGGATGCGCCGCACCTCGGCGAACATCAAGGGCGAGCTCCACGCCGGCGTCGACCGTGCCCTCATGCACGGCGGCATCCTGGGCCTCTCGGTCCTCGCCTTCACGGCAGTCATCCGCGAGGGCATCGAGACGGCGCTGTTCCTCATGGGCCAGGCGACCGCCGCCGGGACCGAGGCATCGAGCACGCTCTTCGGCGCGGTCGCCGGGCTGGCCGTCGCCGTCGCCATCGGGTACGGCCTCTACCGCGGCGCGCGGGTGCTCAACCTGCGGACGTTCTTCCTGTGGACCGGCGTCGCCCTCATCTTCATCGCTGCCGGGCTGCTGGCCCATGCGATCCACGAGTTCGTCGAGATCGGCTGGATCACGATCGGCACCAGCACGGCCTTCGACATCAGCGCCATCCTGCCGCACGACGCGGCCGACGGTGGGCTGGGGGTCGTCGGCTCGGTCCTGCGCGCGATGTTCGGATACTCGAGCACGCCGGAGTGGATCACGCTCGCCGTCTGGCTCGTGTACGTGGTCGTGGTCCTCTACCTCTACACGCGGCCGGTCAAGCGTCGCGATACACCGATCGCGAGCCCAGAGCACAAGCCAGTCGGCGTCTGACGGTTCGCGCCGCGCGCTGATCACCGGGGGGAGACGCCCGCCGTGGCTCCTGCCGCGGCGGGCGTTCGTCGTCAGGCGGTGACGCTCATGAAGTCGAGGACCTGGCGCCAGGCGTCCTCGCTGGCATCGGCGAAGTCGGCAGCCTTGCGGTCGAAGAACGAGTGGGGCGCATCCGGGTAGACGACCGACCGATGCGCCACACCCGCCGCGTCCAGCGCCGCGTCGAAGGCCTCCCGCTTCTCGGCGGGGATCCCGGCGTCGGCGCCGCCGTAGATGGCCAGCACCGGGCAGGAGAAGCGTGGCGCCTCGTCGGCGGGGGCGGGCATCCCGCTCCGGTGCTCGCCGACCGGCCACGGGTAGAAGCCGATGACGCCGGCGACGCCGAGGCCCGCGGCCGCCTGAAGCAGGCTCACTCGACCGCCCAGACAGAAGCCGACGGTGAAGATCCGGGTCGCCTCGCCGCCGTCCGGCGTCCTGAGGAACTCGATGGCCGAAGCGACGTCCTCGCCGACCGTGCCGGGGTCGAGCTGGCGCACGTGCGGCTCGTACTCGAAGCCATCGGGGCGCGGGCCCGTGCCGGCGGTCCGTGAGAAGAGGTCGACCGAGATCGCGTCGATGCCGGCCTCCGCGAATCGCAGGGCGAGCTCCTCGTAGTAGGGATGGAGCCCGCGCACGTCGGGGACGATCGCGATGCCGGCGCCGGAGGGCGTGTCGGCGCGGGCGGCGTACGCCGCGACCGGGGTGCCATCGCGGCTGGTGAGCTCGAGGAGACGGGCGTCGTGCGCCCCGCCCCGGATCGGCGGAAGGGGTGGTCGGCTATCGGTGTCGAAGCACATGCCCGCAGCATCGCACGGCGCGTGCCTCGGCCGGTGGCCGTCGTCGCAGCGGCGTCAGCCCACGAGGCGCTCGACCGCCACGTAGGAGCCGATGGCCAGGGCGATCGCCACCACGACGTAGACCGCAGCGCGGAAGACGAGCGGCATGGCGCCCGTCAGACGCTCGCCGGACGGCGCGCGCCACATGCTCGACATCGTGCTCACCCCCGTCGGGGGCAGGAAGAACCCAAGAACCGCGCCCACCAGCAGCCCGCCAAGGTGGCCGGTCCAGCTGATGCCCGGGAAGACGAACGTGAAGACGAGCAGGAAGATCAGGTAGCTGCCGATGCCGGCCATCAGCGCTCGGGCCTCGCGCCCCAGGACGGCGTGGTGTCGGCGGCTGACGACGAAGAGGAGGCCGACGAGGCCGAAGATCGCGCCCGACGCGCCGGCGGCCGACTGCGCCGGATCGATGAGGATCGTCAGGACGCTGCCGCCGGCGGCGCACAGGAGATAGATGACCAGGAACTCGATGTGCCCGTACATCCGCTCGACGATGGGCCCGTACAGGTAGAGCACGTACATGTTGAAGCCGAGGTGGATGAGGCCGAGGTGGAAGAACGCACTGGTGAAGATGCGCCACCACTCTCCCTGGGCGACGAACAGCCCGTTGATGAGGTTCGCCTGGCCGAGCGGACCGATCCCCGCGCCGAACAGGCCGCCACCCAGTGCCGCGCCCTGGCTGAGCGCGAGATCGAGGACGAAGAGTCCAACGCAGATGGCGATGATCGCGTAGGTGACGAGCGGCGTGTACATCGCGTACGCGCCCCGCGCGCGGTTGAACTGGCGGCGCGACGCGAAGTCGTGGCCCGTCTCCTTGAGCAGCCAGGCGATGCGGTTCGCAATTGCGCCGCGCTCCTCCGGCGGCGCCCGGCGATCCGCCTCGCGGTACGCGGCGATCGCGCCCTCGAGGTCGCCATTGCGGACGAGCTGCTCGGCCGCGCTCCGCCAGCCTAGCCATGCCGATCGGCCACCACTGTTGGCGGCCGACTGCCAGGCGGCGAGCGCTCCCGGCTCGTCGTCGAGACGGTATCGAGCGGTCCCAATGTGGAGCCATGCCTCCGCGGCGAGATCCGGATCGGGATGGCCGGTGAGCTGCGGGAGGATGCGGAGCGCGGCCTCGGGATCACCCTGGTCGAGGAGTCGGCGCCCCTCCTCGAGCCGAAGGGTCGGTTCGTCAGCCATCGCGGGCGATCATACGGTCAGACGCGGACGACCGCCGAGAACATGGCACCTCGGCGGCCGTCCACGATGCCCCTGGCAGGGGGCGTGTCCCGGCAGGCAGCCGGGAGCATGGAATTGGTGAGCTACTTGCTGCGGTGCAGGAACTCGAGAACGTCGTCGTAGCGGAACCGGCGGTCGCCGCGCTTGCAGACCCGGAAGAACGGGAGCTCGCCGCGGTCGCCAAGCCGCTTGACGGTGTTCACGTGCAGGTGCAGCATCTCGGCGACCTCGGCCGCCGTGAGCAGCTTCCCGACCTCGTTCGTCATCATCGCTTGCGTTCGGTCCTCGTGGTGTGGGCACTCACACGTGCCGTCCGCACAGGGCAGG
>DASUFJ010000127.1:0-30755 GCA_036274575.1 Candidatus Limnocylindria bacterium | reverse complement strand
ATGCCCCGGCCCGCCGGCCGTCGGTCCTCGAGCTCGGCTGCGGCAGCGGCGGCCTCAGCGTCGCGCTGCTCGAGATGGGCGCCGAGCGCGTCACCGGCATCGACCTGTCGGCGTCGAGCGTTCGGCTGGCGGAGGCGCGGGCCACCGAGGCCGGCTTCGGTGAGCAGGCGACATTCCGCGTCGGCAACGCCGCCGACGCCGACGCGGCGCCGCACGACTGGGTCGTCCTCGATCGCGTCGTCTGCTGCTTCGGCGAGCCTGACCGGCTCATCCAGCGCGCGGCGGAGCTCGCAACCGAGCGCATCGCCCTCACGGCGCCTGAGTCTCGCGGCTGGCGTGGGTGGGCGAACCGCCCGCTGTGGGCAGCAGAGAACGTCTGGGACCTGATTCGCGGCGGCTGCCGCGGGTACGTCCATGACCTGCGGCGCCTCGAGCGACGCCTCGCCGACGCCGGCTTCCGGCCGCGGACGACGACGCACGTCGGCCTCTGGCACGTCGCGGCCTACGAGCGCCGCTGACCACCCTCGCCGAAGACCTCGGTCAGCCCGGATTCCAGGTCGCGCGGCGCGTAGCCCAGCTCGCGTCGGGCCTTCGCATCGCTGGCCCAGTACGTGACACCCGCGCCGGCGCGCACGATCTCCCCGAGGTCGGGACCGATGCGGCGCACGAGCGGCGCCGCCGCGCGCAGCGCCCAGGTCGGCGTCGAAAGCCGAGGCGGCCGGCGGTGGCCGATGGCGGCGACCCGACGCACGAGCTCGCCCATGGTCGTGATCTCGCCGCCGAGCACGTAGCTCTGGCCGGGCGTGCCTCGCTCGCCCACGAGCGCGATCCCATCCGCGATGTCTTCGACGTGCGCCATGTTCAGGCCGAGGTCGCCGAAGGTGAGGGTCGGGAGCCTGCCGTGTGCCGCCTGCTCGAGGACGCTGCCGAGGCTCGTGTGGTCGCCCGGTCCGTACACTTGACCCGGCATGGCGATGAGGAAGGGGGCCTCGCCGCTCATGCGCGCCTCCGCCGCAAGGTGGGACCGATGCTTCGTCTCGTCGTAGAAGCTCACGTAGCGGTAGGGCACCGGGCGCTCGTACCTCTCGTCCACGACCCGGTATCCCGTGTCGCCGAAGGCGTTGATCGTGGAGACGTGAACGATGCGACCGACGCCGGCCGCGATCGCCGCGTCGAGCACGCGCTCGGTGGCGGTCACGTTGGCTGCCTCCATCACGGCGCGCATCGAATCACGGATGCCGACGCGGTAGTCGCCGGCGACGTGATAGACGACGTCGCAGCCATCCATCGCGCGCTCGAGCATGCCGCCGTCGAGGGCATCGCCGATGACCACATCGCAGCCGGCCTCGCGCGCGCTCGCGGCCGACGCATCGCTGCGGGCGAGGGCGCGCACCGGCATGTCGGCCGCCCGGAGGCGTCGCACCAGGCGGCGGCCGATGAACCCGCCGCCACCGGTGACGAAGGCGGTCATCCCGGCTTGGCGAACCGGCCCTGGATGCGCGCGATGCCGGCGTCGATCTCGCCGCCCGCCGCACCGGCGATCATCGGCTCCATGAAGGAGGTGATGAACGAGCCGCGGATCTCCATCGAGAAGCCGAGGTCGGTGCTGCCGCCGTCGACGGGTCCGAGGTGGAGCTCGGCAGTGGCCTTCACGCCGGACACCTCGCCGCGAATCGCGAAGCGGGAGGGTGGCTCGTAGGCGGTGACGGTCATGGGTGCCTCGATCCGCTGGCCCATGAGGTCGCGCACCACGATTGCCGTCGTCCCCACCCCGATGTCGTCGCCTGATGTGATCTCGGCGCTCACGATGCCCGGCTGCCATTCGGGCAGGTTCGCCAGGTCCGAGAGGTACGCGAAGAGCTCCTCGGGTGGCGTCTCGACGCGGGCGCGCCTCTCGATTCGCTTCATGGAGTCACCCTAGCCGATCGGCCTGTCAGTGGAGGATCTGGGAGAGGAACCGCTTCGTGCGCGTGTGCTCCGGCGCCTCGAAGATCCGCTGCGGCGGGCCCTCCTCGACGATCACCCCCTCGTCGAAGAACACCATGCGGTCGGCGACGGCGCGGGCAAAGCCCATCTCGTGGGTGACGCACAGCATCGTCATGCCGGCGTCGCTGGCGAGCGACTTCATGACGTCGAGCACCTCGCCGATCATCTCCGGATCCAGCGCCGAGGTCGGCTCGTCGAACAGCATGATCTTGGGGTTCATGGCGAGCGCCCGCGCGATGGCGACGCGTTGCTGCTGCCCGCCCGAGAGCTGGGCCGGGTACTTGTTCGCCTGCTCCGCGATGCCGACGCGCGTCAGCAGCTCCATCGCCACCGCCTCGGCGTCGGCCCGCGCGTAGCGGCGCACGCGCATCGGCGCCAGGACGATGTTCTGGAGCGCGGTCAGGTGCGGGAACAGGTTGAACGATTGGAACACCATGCCGATCTCGCTCCGGATGGCGGCGATGTTGCGAACGTCGTTCGTGAGCTCGATGCCGTCGACGAAGATCTGTCCTCGCTGGTGGTTCTCGAGCCGGTTGATCGTTCGAATGAACGTCGACTTCCCCGAGCCCGAGGCGCCGAAGATCACGACGACCTCGCCCACACGCACGGTCAGGTCGATGCCGCGCAGCACGTGGAGCTGGTCGAACCACTTGTGGACGTCGCGGCAGACGATGATGTCGTCCGCCGCCGCATCGGCCGTCCGGGCGCCCGCCATCAGCGCACTCCCACGCCGAGCTGGCGCTCAAGCCGATAGCTCGCCTGGGACATCGCGTAGCAGAGGACGAAGAAGACGGCGGCGATGAACACGTAGACCTCCATCTGGGCGCCGAACGAATCCGGCTGGGCGAGCACGGCTCGGCTGATGCCGAGCAGCTCGAGCAGGCCGATGATCGTGACCAGGGTGGTGTCCTTCAGCAGGCTGATGAAGAGGCCGACGTTGGCCGGGATCACCGAGCGCAACGCCTGCGGAAGGACGATGAAGCGATTGGTCTGGATGGCGTTGAGCCCCAGCGCCTGCGCGGCCTCGACCTGCCCGGTCGGGATGGCCTGGAGGCCGCCGCGAACGTTCTCGGCCACGTAGGCCGCCGAGAACAGCGTGATACCGCCCATCGCCCGCGCCACGCGATCGAGGCGCCACTCACCGGGCAGGAAGAGGGGCAGGATGATGTCCGCCATGAACAGGATCGTGACCAGCGGCACGCCGCGGATGAGCTCGATGTAGCCGGTGCTCAGGATGCGCACCGCCGGCAGCCGGCTCCGGCGCCCGAGGGCGAGCAGGACCCCCAGCGGGAACGACAGCGTGATCCCGACGACCGCGAGGAGCACGGTCAGGAGCAGCCCGCCCCACAGGTTGGAGCTCACCGAGGGCAGCGCCGTCGCTCCGAAGCCGGCGACCAGGGCGTAGGCGACCGGGAGGGAGACGATCCACGCCCACGTCAGCGCGCGACGTGGGATCCGCACGCGGATCGCGGCCGCGAACGCGATCCACACTAGGGCGGCGTTCAGGGCCAGTGCTCCGGCCGCGACGGGACCCATGGGCGAGACCAGGATCAGTGCCGCGAGCATGACCTGGGCGACCGTGAGGGTCGTGGCCAGCGCGCGCATCGCCCGCCCGAAGGTGGCCGCGGAGAGGCCGCCGAGCACCGACAGGATCGCCAGCTCGAGCCAGATCCGCCATACCTGGTCGGCCGGGTACTGGCCGACGAGGAAGAGCCGCAGGTTGGTGGTGATCACGCTCCAACGCGCCTCGGTCAGCGCCCACTGCCCGATGTTGATGGCGAGCCACACTGCGCCAGCCACGATGAGGACGCTGACAAGCGCGCTGACCGGACCGCTGAAGAGGTTCGCGCGGAGCCATGCGACCACACCGATGGTCTCGCGCGGCGGCGGCAGCGTCCGTGCCGTCATCCTTCGATCACCTGGACGCGGCGGTTGTAGATGTTCATGAGCAGGCTCACGATGAGGTTGATCCCGAGGTAGGTCGCCATGACCAGGATGAGCACCGGCAGCGGCTGGCCGGTCTGGTTCGCCATCGTCTGGCCCACCTTGAAGAGATCCGGGTAGCCGATGGCGATCGCCAGGCTCGAGTTCTTGATGAGGTTGAGGTACTGGCTGGTCAGCGGCGGGACGATGATCCGAAGCGCCTGCGGAAAGACCACGAAACGGAGCGTCTCGAATTCGCTCAATCCCAGCGAGCGGGCGGCCTCGACCTGGCCTCGCCGCACCGCCTGGATGCCGCCACGCACCACCTCACCGATGAAGGCGGCGGTGTAGAGCACGAGCCCGGTGAGGAGGGCGGCGAACTCGGGCGAGGTGCCGATGCCGCCGACGAAGTTGAACCGCTCGCGGATGGGCAGCTCGAACGCGACCGGCCCGACGAGCGCCCATCCGAGTGCGACGATCACGAGCATCGCGAGCCACCCGGCGGCCCGCAGTCCGCGGATCGGCCGGCCGGCATCCTCCCGCCGCCGCGCCGCGCCGCGTACGAGGACGAGGACCACGATCCCGACGGCCACGAACGCGAGCCAGGGTAGGAATCCGGTCGTGAGCGACGGCGCGGGCAGGAAGACGCCGCGCTGGCTGATGTAGATCCCGCCCGGCAAGCTCACGGCCTGGGCGATGGCCGGGAGCTGGAGGAAGACGGCGAAGTAGATGATGAAGAGCTGGACCAGCAGTGGCGTGTTGCGGATGACCTCGACGTAGCTCGCCGAGATGCGCGCCAAGAGCCAGTTCGGCGACAGCCGCGCAACGCCGATGACGATGCCGAGGATCGTGGCGAGGATGATCCCCAGGACGCTCACGATCAGCGTGTTGAGGAGCCCCACCAGGAACGCCTCGCCATACGTGTCGGCCGGGGTGTAGGGTATCGGGCCCTCGCTGATGTCGAACCCGGCGCTGCGGCTCAGGAAGCCGAACCCGAAGCCGAGGCCGCGCGCGGCCGTGGCCGCCGCGAAATTGGCGGCCATCCAGGCCACGATCGCGGCGACCGCAAGCACGATGGCCGCCTGCACGGCGAGGCGGAGGACGCGCTCGTCGCGCCACGGCGGCACGCCGGCCGCGGCGGGATGGGGTGCGGCCGTCATCTGGCCACGAGGTTGGTGGCCCGGGACCGGCGAGCGCCGGTCCCGGGCTATCGGTTCCTATCGGAATGGCGGTGCGTAGAGCAGGCCGCCGTCGGTCCAGAGACTGTTCAGCCCACGCTCGAGGTCGAACGGCGTTCCCGGGCCGAGATTGCGATCGTAGATCTCGCCGTAATTCCCCACCGCGCCGATCATCGTGACCACCCAGTCGGCTTCGAGTCCGAGGCCGGACTCGAAGGGCTCGGCGCCCTCCGGCGTCACGCCCAGCAGGCGCTGGACGACCGGGTCGTCGCTCGAGGTGACCATGTCGGCAACGTTGTCCTGGGTGATCCCGAGCTCCTCGGCCTCGATGGTCGCGAACACGACCCACTTGACGACGTTGAACCACTGGTCGTCGCCGAGCGGGGCGACGGGGCCGAGCGGCTCCTTGCTCATCACCTCATCGAGGATGAGGTGGTCGTCGGGGTTCTCGAACCCGGTCCGCTGCGCCACCAGCTGCGATCGGTCGCTGGTGACCGCGTCGCATCGGCCCTCCTCATAGGCCGCGTACGTCGGGTCGATCTCCGGGAAGACCAGCGGCTCGATGGTGTCGCCGAGGCGGTCGGCCAGGTTGAGCTCGGTGGTCGTGCCGGACTGAACGCAGATCGTCGCTCCCTCGAGCTCGTCGATGGCCGTCGCGTCGGTCAGCGTCGAGTTCACCATGATCGCCTGGCCGTCATAGAACGTCGTCGGGGCGAAGAGACCCCACGACGTGTCGCGGCTGACCGTCCAGGTCGTGTTGCGAATGAGCACGTCGACCTCGCCCGTCTGCAGCGCGGGGCCGCGCTGGTCGGCGTTGACGGCGCGGAACTCGACCGCCTCCGGGTCGCCGAGGACGGCGGCCGCGAGGGCGCGGCAGAAGTCGGCGTCGAAGCCGGTCTCGTTGCCGTCCTCATCGAGGAAGCTGAAGCCGGGCAGGCTGCCGTTCACGCCGCAGATGAGCTGGCCGCGCTCCTGGACCGTGCCGAGGCGCCCGGTGCCGCTCGACGGTGGCGGCTCCGATCCCTCGGGTGCGGATTCGCCGGGAGAGCCGGTCACCGCCGGCGTCGATTCCTGGGGGCCGGTGGGGCTCGGCGCCTGATCGCCGCAGGCCGCCATGACGAGGGCGAGCACGAGCACGCCGAGAATCCAGATGGGCCTGGTCACGGGTCATCCTCCCTCAGTTGGTATCGCTGCAGGCCGCTCGGGATGGCCCGCGGTTCACCTCCGTGGAATGCGCATCATGCATGGTCGGGCGTGGTGGGGTCCAGCCTTATCGGGCGACCGTGGTGGGCGTCGGCATGGGTCGGAAATTTCGATCAGCCGGGCACCGATGCCGCCGGAACGCGCCGAAGATGATCGATCTTTCGAGCAACGGGGGACGGAATGACGCGATCTGGTGCTGAGGTGCGCGAAAGATCGGCGGCGGTGATCTGGTGGAATGGTGGAGATGAGGGGACTCGAACCCCTGACCCCCGCGATGCGAACGCGGTGCTCTCCCAGCTGAGCTACATCCCCACGGGCGGTGGCGAGTATAGCCCTTCCCGTGATAGAACATCTGTTCTATCATCGAGGACTCATGCTCCAGACCGATGCCGCCGTCTCGCCGTCCCTGGAGAGCGCCCTCGAGACCCTTCGGGCACGAGGGCTCGGCCTGCGTCGCGGCAGCGATCCGGAGCCGATCGAGCATGCCCGCGCGGCCGTGCCGACCGGCCACGCGAGCCTCGATGCCGCCCTCGGGACGGATGGCTGGCCGCGCGGCGCGGTCGTGCTCCTCGACGCCGTCCGTGGGATGGGCGCCTCCACGCTCGCCCTCGGCACGCTGGCAGCGGCCCAGGCCACTGGTGGCCTCGTGGCGTGGCTGGATCTGGACGGGACGCTCGACCCGGCCGTGGCCGCGCGCCTGGGAGTCAGCCTCGAATGGCTCCTCGTCGCCCGGCCGCACGATCCCGACGAGGCGATCGAGCTCGCCGCCTGGCTCGGGCGATCCGGCCTGATCGACGCGCTCGTCCTCGACCTCGGAGAGCGGGCGACGCCGGACCGTCGCGCGCTGGATCGATTCGGGTCGCTGCTCGCCCGGTCCGGTGTGACCACCTCGCTCGTCCTGGCGCCGGCGGGACGAGCCGTGGCGGGGACGGTGGCCGGCGTGCGGGTGGCGCTCCACCGGTCCGCCTGGCTGGCGGTGGGGCGCGACCTCGTCGGGCAGCGGGTGACCGCGGTGGTGGAGCGTCATCGCTGGGCGCTCGCCGGTGGCTCGGCGGAGCTCGACCTCTGGTTCGGAGAGGGTCGCCGCATCGATGCGCAGCTGCGGGCACTGGCCGAGCCGCGGCCGCTCGAGGAGCGTCCGGCGCTGAAGGTGGTGAGCGCCTAGCCAGCGGTGAGAGGCTGGGCATCGGGCAAAGAGGAGAGCACGTGCGATACGCGATCAGCATCCCGAACTTCGGTGACTGGGCCGACCCGCGAACGATGGTCGGGCTGGCCCGCGACGCGGAGGAGGCCGGCTGGGACGGCTTCTTCCTGTGGGACCACATCCGCTTCTCGGCCACGCCGCTACCGGTCCACGATCCCTGGGTCCTCCTGGCGGCCATCGCCGCGACCACCGAGCGGCTCGTCATCGGGCCGATGGTCACGCCCCTCCCGCGCCGGCATCCGTGGGTCGTGGCCCGCCAGGCGGTGACGATCGACCACCTGTCGGGTGGGCGGATGATGCTCGGGGTGGGCCTCGGGGAGCCGCGCGACGTCGAGCTCGGCGCGTTCAGTGAGCCGACCGACCTCCGGATCCTCGCCGCACGGCTCGACGAGGCGCTCACGATCATCGACGGCCTCTGGCGCGGCGAGGAGCTCAGCTTCTCCGGCATGCACTACCGCCTGGAGCCGATGACGTTCCTGCCACGGCCCGTCCAGCAGCCGCGGATCCCGATCATCGTCGCCGGCTACTGGCCGCACCGCGGACCGATCCGGCGCGCCGCCCGCTGGGACGGGATGAACGCCCTCTTCCCGTACCCGACCGAGGGTTGGGAGGAGAAGTCGCGCGCCCTGCTCGCCGAGCTGAAGTCGCTGCGGGAGGATCCCGACGCGCCGTTCGAGTACTTCGACGGCGGCCACACGCCGGACGAGGGCCCGGATGCCGACGATCCGGCGCTGTCGGCGGACATCGGCGCCACGTGGTGGATCGAGAGCCTCGATCCGTGGCGCTTCACCTGGGACGGCAGCGCCGAGAGCTGGCCCGACGTCGCGCTGGCGCGGGACCGGATCGTCATGGGGCCTCCGCGGGCCGAGTGATGCGCGTCCTCGCCCTCGCCTGGCCGGAGCTCCGCGTGCCCGGCGCCGACCCGCGCCCATTCGAGCCGATGCTCGACGCGCTCGATGACCTGTCGCCGCGCATCGAGGCGGTCGACCTCGGCGTCGCGCTCGTCGACGTCACCGGCCTGGAGCCGAGGTGGGGGAGCGAGCGACGGATCGCGGCGCGAGCCGTGGCGCTGGCCAGGACGGTGGCACCGCTCCGCGTCCGCTGCGGGATCGGCGAGAACCGATGGCTGGCGACGCTCGCCGCCCGTCTCGCTCGCTTCGAGCGTCCCGACGCCCCGGCCGCCTTCCACGCGATCGAGCGCGAGGAGCTCGCCGACCTCCCCTTGAGCCTCCTTCCCGCGGATCCGGCCGCGAGCCAGCGGCTCGCGCTCTTCGGCCTCACCCGGATGCAGCAGCTGGCCGAGCTGCCGGCCTCGGCGGTGGGGGCGCAGTTCGGGAGCGCCGGTGAGCGGCTCCAGTCACTCGCCCGCGGCCGCGACGGCCGCCCCATCGTCCCCCGTCGACGCCCCGAGCGGGTGGAGGAGCGGATTACCTTTGAGACGCCGATCGAGGGGATCGGCACGGCGACGCTCACCGTTCGTCGCCTCGCCGCCGAGCTGTGCGACCGGCTGCGTGCCCGTCACCTCGCGCCGGGGCGGGCGATCCTGGAGCTTGGCCTCGAGGACGCCCTCGCCCTCCGCGTCGCGCAGCCCTTCCCGCAGCCGGCCCTCGAGCCGGACTGGATCGCGCGCCTCCTCCTCAGCCGGGTCGAGGCCGCTGCCCGTGCTCGCCTTTACTCGCGTCGACAACCAACGGACAACGAAGTGGCAAGACCCCCCGCTCGATGGCCGTCTGTTACCGCAGCAGGCAATTCCCAGCCAACAAAGGGCCGCTCAACGTCCGTTGGTTACTGGAGTGGACTAACCACCACCGAAGCAACCGAAGAACCAAGCGAGCCGCGGGTCGTATCGGTCCATCTGGCGTTCGACCGCCTCGCCGACCCCGCGACGCGCCAGCTGCCCGCGTTCGAGGCGCGTGCCGGACGCTGGGAGGAGCTGCGCTGGTCGCTGGAGCGGATCGGGCATCGGTTCGGGGAGGGCCGTGTCTGGCGGGCCGTCGCGGACCGGCCGACCGCGGCGCTGCCCGAGCACCGGTCGCGGCTCGTGGGGATCGGTCCGTGACGCGTCGCTATCCGGACCATCCGCTCGTCCAGGTCGACACCGATGCGACCGGTGCGCCGGTTGGGCTCCGCATGGACGGCACCGATCACGGCGAGCTCGGCATCTGCAACCGGTGGCGGGTCGACGACGGCTGGTGGGGTGAGCCAGTCGCCAGGGCCTGCTACAAGATCGTCACCCGCTCCGGCCTTGTCGCGGTGATCTTCCTCGACGAGATCCGCGGGACATGGCATCTCGAGCGGCTGTTCGACTGAGGCGTTGCCGTTCGCACGTGCGAACGTGCTGCGATGGCAGTGAGTGCTCGCTGCCATCACAGTGTCCGCGTGACAACGTGCTGGCACCACTCGTGCGATGCTTTTCGGCCATGGACGACTTCGATCGGAAGCCGGGCGCCATCGACGACCCGGGCATGAAGGGGGGCCTCGAACCCGACGAGCGCACCCTGCCGCCCGGCGACACCGCCGACGACACCGGCGGGCCTGCGGAGCCCGAAGCGGCCGAGCTCGACCTGCCCGGTCCCGACGACCCCGTCGCATGGAGCTACGTCGAGTCCGAGACCCTCGTCCTCGGGCCCGACGGCGACGAGCTGGGACGGGTGGCCGCCATGCTCGGGACCGAGACCGAGGGGATCTTCCACGGCGTCGCCGTCACGCCCTACGGCGAAGGCGGGACGCGGATGGTCCCGGCCGACGCGGTGACCCGCATCACGACCTCGGCCATCACGATCTCGTGGACCGCGGACGAGCTGGCCGACGCCGAGGAGTACCGGCCGGTCGAGAAGTGACCGCTCGGATGGAGGGGGGCGGCGCATGATCGAGGGCCCGTTCCGCGTGGATCGGCTCTGGCCCGAGCCCGCGACCGGACTCGACCTGGATGCGGCAATGGCCTCCTTCACACTGCCCGAGCCGCCGGCGGATCGGCCGCTCGTCGCGATCAACATGGTCACCTCCGTGGACGGGCGGGCGCAGCTCGACGGCACGGCCGAGGGGCTCGGCAGCCGGGCCGATCGGCGCCTCATGCGGCTGTACCGCGCGGCCTTCGACGCCGTCGGCAGCGGGGCCGGCACGCTCCGCGCCACCGGAATCTGGCTGCGCGTCGGCGACGACCTCGCGGCGCGACGCGCGGCGGACGGCCGCCCGCCCAACCCGACCGGCGTCCTCCTTGCCGGCGCCGACGCGATCCCGACCGACGGCCGCTGGTTCAGCGGCGACGAGCCGCGGATCCTCGTCGTCGGGCGGCATCACCCCCTGAAGGAGGCGCCGGACGGCACTGAGCTGCTGCGCGCCCCCGACGATCGGCCACAACCGACATGGGTCCTCGCCCGACTCGCCGAGCGCGGCATCCGCACGTTCCTCCTGGAGGGCGGGCCGAACCTCAACGCCGGATTCCTGGCGGAGGGCCTGATCGACGAGATCTACTGGACCGTCGGCGCGCACCTCCTCGGCACCGATGCGCTGCCGATGATCGCCCCCATCCCCGACGGGTCGCCGTACGCGCACGAGCCGCTGCCGGGGCAGCTGGTGAGCGCGATCCGTCACGAGAATGAGCTTTACCTGCGGTACCGATTCGGCGAGGGCGGGTAGCATCCGCCGGTGACCCTCCCGAACCTCGGACGCGTCGGCGTCTGGGGGCATCTCGACACGCTTTCGGCGGCCGACGCGCGTGCCTACGCGCGCCGCGTCGACGAGCTCGGCTTCGGCACCCTCTGGGTGCCCGAGACGGTCGGCCGCGAGCCGTTCACGCTCCTCGGCATGCTCGCCGGTGAGGTCGACCACGCGTGGCTCGGCACGAGCATCGTCAGCATCTGGGGCCACGACGCCCAGGCGGCGCGGATGGGCGCCGCGACGCTGGCGGAGGCCACGAGCGGCCGGTTCGTGCTCGGTCTGGGCGTGAGCCATCCGCACCTCGCAGCCAAGCTGCGCGGCCACGACTTCGACCGCCCGCTGACCCGGATGCGGGAGTATCTCGCCGCCTATCGCGCGGCCGTGTACCGCGGGCCCGGTGCGGATGACGCGCCGATCCTCGTCGCGGCGCTGCGCGAGCGGATGCTCGACCTCGCCGCGACCGATGCCGACGGCGCCTTCCCGTACCTCGTCACGCCTGAGCGCGTGGCATGGATGCGGCAGTGCCTCGATGGAGCGACGCCGGACAGGCGCCCACTGCTGGCGGTGACGCTGCCGATCTGGATCGGCGCCGATTCCGACGCGGCCCGCGCCTACCTCAAGCCCTACCTGCGCACCCCGACGTACCACGCGTCATGGGAGCTCCAGGGCTTCCAGGCGGCCGACTGGGAGCCGCCGGGCAGCGACCGTCTGATCGACGCCATGGTGTCCATCGGCTCGGTCGACGACGCCCGGGCCCGGATCGCCGAGCTCCACGACGCCGGGGCCGACCACGTGGCCGTCATCCCGATCGCGCCGGACGGCACGACCGAGCACCTGGCCACCCTCGAGGCGATCGCATGACGCCCTCGCCAGCGGTCGCGCGCGCCGCCTCCCACGCCGACGAGATCGGGCCGGAGGAGCTCGCCCGCCTTCGCCGCCGCATGCGCTGGGTCCTCTTCAGCGTCGCCGCGCTCGGGAGCACCGGCTACATCGCCGCGGTGACGGTCGGTACGCTCGTCGCCGCCGAGTTCTCCGGCGGCGCGGCCCTCGGCGGCCTGCCAACGACGCTGACGACGATCGGCACGGCGACCGCCGCCAGCCTCCTGGCGCTCATCATGCTCCGCGCCGGGCGGCGGCCGGGCCTCCTCATCGGCCTTGCCACGGGCGTCCTCGGCGGCGCGGTGGTCTTCACATCGGTGCTGACCGAGTCCATCCCGCTCCTGCTGCTTGGCAGCGCCTTCACCGGGTTCGCGAACGCGGCCGGCAACCTCGGGCGCTACATCGCCGCCGACATGGCGCCGCCGGCACACCGCGCCTCGGCCATCGGCCTCGTCGTGTGGGGGACGACGGTCGGCGCGGTCATCGGGCCGAACCTGACGGCGCCGGCCGGCACCGTTGCCGTGGCGCTGGGACTGCCCGAGCTGTCGGGTGCCTATGCCACGACGGTCATCTTCATCGGCCTCGCCTGGCTGCTCTCCGTCGTCGCACTGCGGCCGGAGCCGTACGCACTCGCCGATCCATCCGTCCTTCGCCCGCCGGTCGAATCGACCGCTGCGCCGGCGCCCGAGCTGTCGGGCCTGCTCACGCGACCGTCGGTCGCCGTGGCGCTCGTCTCGCTCGTGGCCGCGCAGGTCGTCATGGTGCTGATCATGACCATGACGCCGCTGCACCTCATCGACCACGGCCAGGGCCTCGCCACCGTCGGCATCGTGCTCTCGGCGCACACGTTCGGGATGTTCGGCCTCTCGCCGATCACCGGACGGCTGGCCGATCGCTTCGGCCCGCCGCGCGTCATCGCGTCGGGCTTCGTGGTCCTCGGCATCGCCGCCACCATTGCCGCCATCGCGCCACCGACCGGCGGGCTCATCCTGGCCATCGCGCTGTTCCTGCTCGGCTACGGCTGGAACCTGTGCTTCGTGTCGGCCTCGACGCTTGTCAGCCACGGGCTGGCGCTGAGCGAGCGCACCCGGGTGCAGGGCATCGCCGACACCCTGACCTGGGGAACGGCGGCCTTCGCCAGCCTCTCGTCCGGGCTCATCGTCGCGGCCGCCTCCTATACCGCGCTCGGCCTGCTCGGACTCGGGCTCGCAGTCATCCCGCTCGGGTTCCTGGCGACGCAGCGCGAACGCCTTCGGGGATCGATGGCGGCCCGAAGCGCGTGATCAGGACGGAGCGGCTCCTGCTTCGACGCTGGCGTGACGAGGATCGCGAGCCGTTCGCGGCCATGAACACGGATACCGCGGTGGTCGAGCACCTCCAGGGTCCGATGACGCGGGAGCGCTCTGACGACTTCGTCGACCGCATCGAGGCGCACTGGGAAGAGCACGGCTGGGGCCTCTGGGCGGTGGAGGTGCCGGACGTGGCGCCGTTCGTGGGCTACGTCGGATTGTGGCCCGCCGACTATGTCGAGCCGGGCATGGTCGAGGTCGGGTGGCGCCTGGCGCGCGACCACTGGGGCAACGGATACGCCACGGAGGCGGCTCGCGAGGGCCTTCGTTTCGGCTTCACCGATGCCGGGCTCGAGGAGATCGTGTCGTTCACCGTGCCGCAGAACACGCGCTCGCTGGCGGTGATGGAGCGCATCGGCCTCGTGCGCGACCCGGCCGGCGACTTCGACCACCCGCGCGTCGATGCGGCTCGCTATCCGCAGCTCGTGCGGCACGTCCTCTATCGGCTCGACCGCGACGCGTGGCGGCGGGCACAGGGCTTCCCTGAATAGAACATTCGTTCTATCATCGGTCGTCCGATGGCCATGCCGGACGGCTACTCCGAGCTCCACGCCCACAGCAACTTCAGCTTTCTCGACGGTGCGAGCCATCCCGAGGAGCTCATCGCTCGGGCGGCGATGCTCGGCATGCCGGCGCTCGCCGTCACCGACCACGCCGGCCTCTATGCGGCCGTCCGTCTCTGGAAGGCGGCGCAGGAGACCGAGACCGATGCCGCCCGCGAGGCGGGCCTCCGCCCGGTTCGCCCCGTCGTCGGGCTCGAGCTCACGATCCCACGCACCCCGGACGAGCTGCGTCTTGCGGGTCGCGGCAGGAAGCTGAACCTCCCGCTGCGCGGCGAGCACGCCAGCCGTGGCTGGCCCGGCGAGCATCACGCCGGGCCGATGCCCGGCGACCACCTCGTCCTCCTGGCGCGCGACGTCGACGGCTACACCGCCCTCTCGCGGCTCGCGTCGCGCGGTCACCTGGCGGGGGAGAAGCAGTTCCCGGTCTTCGAGCGCTCGCTGGTGGAGGCCGCGCTTGACGAGGCCCGCGGGCACCTGTTCGGCCTCTCGGGCTGCCGGAATGGCGAGATTCCGCGACGGATCCTGGCCGGCGAGCGCGACGCGGCGCTGACGGTGGCGCGGGCCTGGGCACAGCACTTCGCCGTCGACCACTTTGCGATCGAGCTCGGCCATCACCTTCAGCCCGACGACGACTGGCTCCTCGCCCAGCTCGTCGAGGTCGCCGAGGAGCTGGGCCTGCCGATGGCGGTCACGAACGAGGCCCATTACGCCGATCCGGAGGGCCATCGGCTCCAGGATGTCCTCGTCTGCATCCGCCACGGCGCGACGCTCGAGGAGGCGCGTGAGCTCCTCCTGCCCAACGCCGAGTTCCGGCTGAAGACCGGCGACGAGATGGCGCGTCTGGGCGACGACCTGCCCGACGAGCGGAGCCGCCGTGCCTGGGAGGCGGGAATGGCGCACAGCGCCGAGATCGCCGGCCGCTGCACGTTGGAGCTCGGCTTCGAGCGCTATCGGTTTCCGGGGTTCAGCGTGCCGGAGGGGGAGACCGCGTTCTCATACCTCTACCAGCTTGCCCACGACGGCTTACTGCGCCGTTACCGGCCGGTTACCAAGCGGGCGCTGAAACAGCTCGCCCACGAGCTCGACGTCATCGAGCGCACCAACCTCGCCGAGTTCTTCCTCATCGTGTGGGACCTCATGGAGTTCGCCCGGGATCGGAAGATCATCGGCCAGGGGAGGGGGAGCGCCGGCGACTCGATCGTGGCGTACTGCCTGGGCATCACGAAGGTCGACCCGATCGAGCACAGGCTCCTCTTCGAGCGCTTCATCAACGAGGCGCGTGCCCTCCCCGACATCGACATCGACTTCGACGTCAACCGGCGCGAGGAGGTGATCCAGTACCTCTACGCGAAGTACGGCGCCGACCACGCGGCCATGGTCTGCACGATCGTCACGTATCGCGCTCGCAACGCGGTCCGCGAGGTGGCCAAGGCGCTCGGCTTCCCGCCGGACGGGATCGACGGGCTGGCCAAGGCGCTCGACACGCGCGACGCGACCGACGTCGCCCGCGACCTCGCCCTCGATGGATCGTTCGGCTGGCTCTTCGACGAGCTGGGGATCGACATGGCCGATACGGCCGTGCCGCCCGGCCGCGACGGTCGCGGCACGCCCGACCTCGGCACGTCCGGGCTCGTGCGACCGTCCTCCGACTCGTCGTGGAACCATCGGCCGCGGCCGACCCTGGATCCGCGGCCGGTCAGCGAGAGCGGCTGGCTTCCGCCGAGGAAGGCTCGCGTCCTCGACGCATCGGTGACCAGCGTCCGGCACGAGTCGTCGACGACGAAGCGCTACGCGCGTTCGGGCGAGCTGGCCGGCGGTGAGCTGCGCGTGCCGACGCCGCGCGACAACGGATCGCCCGGCCCGTCGAGCGGGCGGCCTGCGCTCGTCCGCCTCGACCCGGAGAGCGGGATGCCGGTCGAGGAGCGCCGACGCGTGGCGGTCGTGCCGGAGGAGCCGGAGGACGAGCCCGCCGCGCCCATCGGTCACGCGCCGAGGAACAGATGGCAGTGGCTCCTCCAGCTGTGCGCCGAGATCGATGGCTTCCCGCGCCATCTTGGCATCCATGTCGGCGGCATGCTCGTCACAAGGACCCCGCTCATCGAGCTCGTGCCGATCGAGCGGGCGACGATGCCCGACCGCGTCGTGACCCAGTACGACAAGGAGGACGTCGAGCAGCTCGGCCTCGTGAAGATCGACCTTCTCAGTCTCCGGACGCTGGGGGTGGTGAGCGACGCCCTCGACCGGATCGAGCGCGACACCGGCGAGCGGATCGACCTCGACGGCCTCCCGCACGACGATCCCGAGGTCTTCGAGAGCATCCAGGCCGCCGACACGGTCGGCATGTTCCAGATCGAGAGCCGCGCCCAGATGCAGGCGCTGCCAAAGGCTCGGCCCGAGCGGTTCGAGGACCTCGTCGTCCAGGTCGCGATCATTCGCCCCGGCCCGGTGCAGGGGAACGCGGTCCATCCGTACCTGCGCCGACGCGCGGGCGAGGAGGAGGTCACCTACGCCCACGAGAGCCTGAAGCCGATCCTCGAGGACACGCTCGGCGTGATCCTCTACCAGGAGCAGGTCATGCAGGTCGCGATCGAGGTCTGCGGCTACACCGCGGTCGAGGCCGACATCTTCCGCAAGGCGATGGGCAGCCACCGCAGCCACGCCAAGATGCAGGCCGAGCGGCCGCGGTTCATCGGCGGCGCGATGAAGACGGGGCTCACCCAGGAGCAGGCCGAGGAGCTGTTCCAGAAGTGCTCAGCCTTCGCCGAGTTCGGCTTCGCGCGCGCCCACGCCGCGGCCTTCGCCAAGATCAGCTACGACACCGCGTGGCTGAAGCGCTACTGGCCGGCGCACTACACCGTCGGCGTCCTCAACAACCAGCCGATGGGCTTCTACTCGCCGGCGGTCGTCATCAACGACGCGAAGCGCCACGGCATCCGGGTGCTGCCCATCGACGTCAACGAATCGGCCTGGGAGCACGACACGCGCCGGGTCTGGTCGTGCGGATGCGTGGCGGATACACGCGTTGGCCAGGGGGGCGTCGGCACGTCCATGGGAGAGTCCGTGGGAGATGCGGGTGGTGCACGCAACGGCCAAGCAGGAGTTGCGACCCAGCGGGTAGTTGCGGCAGACGCACGAAACAGCCAAGCAGTCCCGGATTCCGTGGCCGATACGTGCACGTGCGACACAAATCCACCATTGCCCCCGGACTCCGTGGCCGATACGTGCACGTGCGACACACGCGAGTGGACTTGGGGAATTCGGCTGGGGCTGCGGCAGGTGAAGGGCATCGACGAACGAGCGCGCGCAACCCTCGAAAGCGAGCGTGAGCGCGGACCGTACGCGAGCGTTCGCGACTTCGTCGCCCGCACCCGCCTCGGCGAGCAGGTCGTCGAGCGGCTCATCAGCATCGGCGCCTTCGACTGGACCGATGCGCCCCGCCGCGAGCTCCTCTGGCAGCTGCGGACGACCCTGGCCGACGCGGATCCAGAGCATCCGGCCCTCGGCCTGACCGATGACGCCCAGCGCGCACTGGGCGCCAGCCTGCCGCCGATGACGGACTCGGAGCGGGTCGCCGCCGACTACCGCGACACCGGCGTCAGCCCGCACCTCCACGCGGTCGAGCTGTTCCGCGAGCGGCTCGCGGCGCGCGGCGTGATCACGGTGAGCGAGGCGAGCCGGCGTCGCGATCGGTCCGACATCCGGCTGGCGGGCCTGGCGGTCAGCGTCCAGCATCCGATGACGGCGAAGAACTTCGTGTTCATCGCGCTCGAGGACGAGACCGGGATGATCAACGTCACCCTGCGGCCGAACGTGTACCAGGCGCATCGGGCGCTGCTCCATCGACACCCGTTGCTCGTCATCGACGGGCGGCTGCAGGTCGAGGGCGCCGTGCTCAACGTGGTCGCGACCCGGCTTCGCAGCGTCGACGAGACGCTCCACCACCCGTCCGAGAAGCTGCCGCTCGCCAAGCAGCAGCGGATGTTCCGCTAAGTACGATCGCGCGATGACGCATCCACTCGCAGAGCCGACGCGCACCTTCGCCGCCGGCCTGCCCGGCGCGTGGGAGGACCACCCGTGGGGCGAGACCGTGTTCAAGGTCGGCAAGAAGGTCTTCGTCTTCCTCGGCGTTGGCGACGAGGGGCACCTCACCGTCAAGCTCCGAGACCGCCATGACGAGGCCATGGCCTTCGACTGGGTCAAGCCCTCGGCATACGGACTCGACCGCGGCGGCTGGGTGTCGGGCACCCTGCCGGGCGACGCGCCGCTGGAGATGGTCCTCGGCTGGATCGAGGAGAGCTACCGGCTCGTGGCGCCCAAGAAGCTCCTGGCGGCGCTCGACGAGCGCAGCTCGGGCTAGCGGGAACCGATTCCGGCACGCGGGCGTCAGACCCAGTGCTGCGCAGCATCGATCCACGGACCATCCCCGCAAGGAGGACGATCGATGCGACGTCCCTGGCTCTCCCTGGCGGCTGCGGCTGCCGCTCTCCTCGTCAGCGCCGCTCCGGCGCTGGCGTGCGGCGGGCTCATCGGCCCCAACGGCGCCGTCAACCTGCTGCGCACGACCACGTTCGCCGGCTACCACGATGGCGTGGAGCACTACGTCACGGCCTTCGAGTTCGCCGGCGGCGGCGGCGCATTCGGGTCGATCGTCCCGCTTCCCGACGTGCCCACCAAGGTCGAGCGCGGTGGTGACTGGACGCTCCAGCGCCTCGTCCGCGAGACCGATCCGCCAGACGAGGCCTTCTTCCGCCTGGGTGTGGCGGCCGGAGCGGCTGACGAGGCCGAGGTCCTGCTCGAGACGACGATCGACGCGCTTGACATCACGATCCTGCGCGGTGGCGGCGACGAGGTCGGGCTGTGGGCCAAGAACCACGGCTTCCGCCTCCCGCCCGACGCGCCCGAGGTCCTCGACTTCTACGCCGACCGGAGCCCGATCTTCATGGCTGCCGCCTTCGACGCCGATGCGGCCGCGGAGCGCGGCCAGGCGATCGGCGATGGCACGCCCGTCCACCTCACGATCCCGACCGACAACCCGTGGGTCCCGCTGCGGATCCTGGCCCTCGGCAAGCAGGCGGCGGAGAGTGTCGAGGCCGACGTCTACCTCCTGACCGATGCGAAGCCGGCGCTCCTGCCGAAGGCCGGTGCATTCGCCGAGTCCGACGGCCTGCTGCTCGACCACAGCGCCGCGGCAGGTGCCGGGCTCCTGGCCGACCTGCGCTCTGACGCGGGCATGGAGTGGGTCCCTGCCAACGCCTGGCTGTCGAAGGTCGTGGTCGAGGCTCGCGCCGATGCGGTCGACTTCGACCTCGCCATCGACGCCAGCGGTGCGGGCAAGCCGTCGCCGGTCGATGCCGGCTACGCACCGTTCCGACCCGCGAACCCGGCGCCGCGTCCACCTCTGCCGCTGTACCTGCTCGCCGGGGCCGCCCTCGCGGTGATCGTGCCGGTCGCGCTCGAGCGGGCCGGGCGCCGCGCGGGCGGGCCGCCGCTGGCCGGGGCATGACCCGCACCTTCCGCCTGGCGATCGCCGTCATCCTCCTCGGGGTGGCGACGGTCGCGGGCGGCTGCGCACCCGCGCCGACGACCGTGACGATCCACATCCACTACTCGGGCTTCGACCCGACGGAGATCAGCGTGCCGCGCGGCGTGCCGGTCACCTTCGTCCTCGTCAACGAGGATCCCATCGACCACGAGTGGCTCATCGGGGACGCGGCGTTCCACGAGCGGCACCGCCACGGGACGCATGCCTCACACGGCGCGGTGCCCAACGAGGTCACCATCCCGGCCCTTGAGACGGTAGAGACGACCATCACGTTCGACGAGCCCGGACCAGTCCAGTACATCTGCCACCTCCCCGGTCACGAGGCGTACGGGATGGTGGGGACGGTCACCGTCGGCGGCTGATCGGTCCGTATACTCCGCGCGTGCTGCGACCGAATCCACCCCGGCTCATCACCGTCGTCATCGCCGTCGCGCTCATCCTCGTCGGGCTCTCGGCGACCGTCTTCCCGATCGACATCGTCAACCAGGCGCTCGACCTGGTGCAGAGCACGATCGGCACGAACATCGAGGTCACCACCGAGGTGGCGTGGCTCTTCCTCTTCGCCGGAGACGCGCTCCTCGTCGCCGGCTCGCTGCTCCCGGGCATCTGACGCATGAGCCGCATGAACTTCGCCCCGCGCATGCCGACGATCATCATCGCCCTGGCACTGGTCCTCATCGGCCTTCTCGGCACCTTCGCCGGCGTCCTGCCGGACATCGCCGGAGTCGCGGGCGACGCGATCGGCGTGTGGGCGTACCTCGTCGCCGGCGCGGTGCTCCTGGCCGGCATGCTCGTGGAGGGGATCTAGGCCGCCGCCTGGGGGGCGCCGAGCACGATCGGCAGCACCGAGCCGAAGAAGTAGCCCGCGATGCCGGCAACGGCGCCGATCGCGACGATCTCGAGGCCGGAGCTCCACCATGACCGATGCGTCCACCGGCTCTTCACGACTCCGATGCTGAAGAGCGCGATGAACGTCAGCACCAGCGAGAGCACGACCGCGAGCTCGCCGGTCCAGAGAAGGTGGGGAACGATCGGTGGCAGTGAGCCGAGGCCGAAGGCGGTGCCCATGATCATCGCGCCCTGCAGCGGTGACCCCTCGTCGGGCTCGACCGCGAGCCCCAGCTCCTTCTCGACCATCGTCTTGAGCAGCGTGTCGGGGTGGCCTGCCATGAGCCGGGCAACCTGGCGTGCGTCATCGTGCGGCAGCCCGTCCTCCTCGAACATGAATGCCACCTCAGCCTCCGCCTCTCCGGGGCGCTCGTGCACCTCCTCCCGTTCGTCGACGATCTGCGCGTCGAAGATCTCGCGCTGGCTCTTGCTTCCGATGTACTCGCCGGCGGCCATGCTGAAGATCCCACCAAGGGCCGTGGCGATGCCGGCCACGATGACGAGGTACTGGTCCGTGGTCGCTCCTGCGGCGATGTTCACCACGGCGACCGTGCTGACCAGGCCGTCCTGGGCGCCGAAGATCGCCTCGCGGATCTCTCCCAGCCAGCTGGCCTTGCGCCGCTCGTCGGTGAGGTGCGCGCGCAGGAAGTCGTGGTCGAACTCGTCGGCCGTCATGCCGGCACGAGCGTGCTCATTCGCCATGAGCTCCGTCGTGCGCTGATCCATGAACCGATCCTAGCCGCAGGCGCTATTCCGCGTGAGGGAACGTTCCGCGCCGGCGCGGCGTCCGGTGCCTCACAACGTGCCCCGGAGGGAGAAGACCATGCGATCCCTGCGTACCAGGCGGGCGAGCGCCCTCGTCGGCGCCGCGCTCGTCATCCTCGCGCTTTTGCTCGCGGCCTGCGGGTCGGGAGGAGCGCAGACCGGCGCCTCTGCCCCGGCCGCCGCCTCTGACGGCGGCGACCAGGGCCGGGTCCCTGCGGCGTCGGGTGGCGCCGGCCAGGAATCCGGCGGTGGAGAGCAGCCGGCCGGCGACTTCGCGCCCGTCGAGCAGCGCATCATCAAGACCGGCGAGGTCGGCCTCGAGGTCGACAACGTCGCCGGGATCCTGGCCCAGGTTCGCGTCCTGGCCGTGGAGCTGGGCGGCTACATCGGCGGCTCGCAGGCGGGCACGCTCGACGAGAGCGCGTCGATCACGCTTCGAGTTCCCGCGGCGCGGTTCGACGAGCTCCTCACTCGGCTCCACGAGCTCGAGGACACGAAGGTCGTCGCCGAGTCGACCCGCGAGCAGGACGTGACACGCGAGATCGTCGACCTGGAGGCGCGGGTCCGGAATCTCCAGGCGTCCGAGGCGTCGTACCGCGAGTTCCTGGAGCGCGCCGAGAAGATCGACGACGTCCTCGCGGTCCAGTCCCGGCTCGACGAGGTCCGTGGCCAGATCGAGCAGCTCCAGGCCCAGCTCCAGACGGTGAGCGGGCAGGCCGACCTCTCGACGCTGACCGTCACGCTCATCCCGCGCTCGGAGCCCGTTGCGGCCGTCCAGGAGGGCTGGGATCCGGGCGCCACCTGGAGCAGCGCGGTCGCCTCGCTCGTCGGCATCGGCCAGGGACTGTTCGACGTCCTCGTCTGGTTCGTCGTGGTCTGGCTGCCCGTCCTGATCGTGATCGGGGTCATCGCGCTCGTCGTGTGGCGCGTCGCGGTCGAGGTTCGGCGGCGGATGCCCCAGCCGGAGCGCGAACGGCAGGCGGGCTGATGCCGATGCGCTAGACTGCGCGCGAATCCTTTAACGCCGGCACGGTGATGCCGGGAAGGAGACCGATGCAGCTCGCTGCAGCAACTACGCAACTCGAGACGACGCCGGCCGCCGCGGAGGCGCTGGCGTCGTTTTCTCGTCCCGGCCTGCTCGCTCTCGCCGACGGACTGGTCCTCACCGGCGCCATCCATGGCGGCGGCCCGATCGCCGAGGGTGAGCTCGTCTTCACGACCGCCTCGACCGGGTGGGGCGAGATCCTCACCGACCCGAGCTACGCGGGGCAGATCGTCGTCCTGACCCACCCGATGGCGGGCAGCTACCGCATCGACCGCTCGGAGCTCGAGTCGTCGCGCGTCCACGCCCGCGCGCTCGTCGTCACGCGGCTCGTCGAGCCGCGCGCCGGACCGGGCGTCTCCCTGCGCGATCTCCTGGCGGAGGGTGGCACCCCGGCCATTTCGGGCGTCGACACGCGGGCGCTGACCCTGCGGCTGCGGAACGGCGCAGCGCGGCGGGCGGTCGTGGTGCCGGCCGAGGAAGGCAGGGAGGGGGCGGTCGGGCGTGCGCGCGCCAGCGCGGCGTGGGACGCCGTCGATCACGTCTCGCGGGTCGCGACGCGCGAGCTGTTCACGATCGCGCCGGAGGGCTCGCGGCGCCTGCGCGCGACCCTGGTCGACTACGGCGTGAAGGCCTCGCTCCTGCGAGCCCTCGCGTCGCGCGGCGTCCACATCACCGCTCTTCCGCCGTCAGCGACCGCTGACGACGTGCGGGCCACGGAGCCCGACCTCATCGTCCTCTCGCCGGGCCCCGGCGATCCGTCTCGCATGGCGACCCAGATCGCCATGGTGCGGGAGCTCGCCGCTGACGCGATCGGCGGCGGCGCCCCGATCCTCGGGATCTGCCTCGGCCACCAGCTCCTGGCCCTCGCGGCGGGCGCGGAGACCCATCGGCTGGCCGTCGGGCACCACGGGGGTAACCACGCCGTCCTCGAGGAGGCGACCGGCCGGGTCGACATCGGCGCCCACAACCACGAGGTCGAGGTCGTCGACGGCCCGGCCCTGGCAGCGGCCGGCTATCGGGTGAGCCACCGCGACCTCAATGATCGGACCGTCGAGGGGCTGGTCCATGACAGCGGCCGGATCGCATCGGTCCAGTTCCATCCGGAGGGCGCTCCCGGTCCCATCGACGCGACGCGGATCTTCGATATCGCCCTCGAGCGCGCCCTCGAATGACCGAACGTCCGCGCAGGGTCCTCGTCATCGGCTCTGGGCCGATCCTCATCGGCCAGGCGGCGGAGTTCGACTATGCCGGCGTCCAGGCCTGCCTGGCGCTGCGCCAGGCAGGCGTCGATACGATCCTGGTGAACTCGAACCCGGCGACGGTGATGACCGATCCCGACGTGGGCGGGACCGTGATCATCGGCCCGCTGACGCTCGAGTTCGTGACGCGCGTCATCGAGGAGCACCGGCCCGACGCGCTGCTGCCAACGCTCGGCGGGCAGACCGGGCTGAACCTGGCCGTCGCCCTCGACGACGCCGGCGTCCTGGCGCGTCACGGCGTCCGCGTGCTCGGCACGCCGCTCGACGCGGTGCGGGCGGCGGAGGATCGCGGCGGCTTCCGCAGCCTGGTCGTGGGGATCGGCGAGCCGGTGCCGGAGTCCGCCGTGGTCGAGAGCGTCGAGGACGGGATGCGCTTCGTCGGGGCGCTCAACGCGCCGGTCGTCATCCGCCCTGCCTTCACGCTGGGCGGTGGTGGCGGGGGGTTCGCGCAGACGCCCGAGGAAGCTCGCGGGCGAATCGCGGCCGGGCTTGCCGCGAGCCCCATCGGGCAGGTCCTCGTCGAGCGCTCGCTCCTCGGTTGGTACGAGATCGAGTGGGAGGTGCTGCGCGACGCGTCGGACACGACGATCGCGATCTGCGGCATGGAGAACCTGGACCCGATGGGCGTTCACACCGGCGACTCGATCGTCGTGGCGCCGATCCAGACGCTGCCCGACCCGGTCGTCCAGCGCCTGCGCCGCTGCGCGCTCAAGATCGTCCGGGCCCTGAAGCTGGAGGGCGGCTGCAACGTGCAGCTGGCGGTCGCGCCGGACGGCAGCGACTATCGGGTGATCGAGGTCAACCCGCGCGTGAGCCGCTCGTCGGCCCTGGCCTCGAAGGCGACCGGCTACCCGATCGCGCGGATCGCGGCGCTCATTGCGCTCGGTCACCGGCTGCACGAGATGCCGAACCCTGCGACCGGCGGCAACTCGGCCGCCTTCGAGCCGGCGGTCGACTACGTCGTGGTCAAGCTGCCGCGCTGGCCGTTCGACAAGTTCCCGACGGCGGATCGGTCACTCGGCGTCCAGATGAAGGCGACCGGCGAGGCGATGGCCATCGACCGCGAGTTCGGGTCCGCGATGCTGAAGGCCATCCGCTCGCTCGAGCCGCGAGGTCGGGGCTGGCTGTGGGAGGACCCGGCGTGGTCGCTGTCGCATCGGAGACCGGATGATCTCGAGAGCTTCCTGGCTCCGAGCGATACGCGGCTGTGGCGGATGATCGGCCTGATGCGCCACGGATGGGCCGATGCACCCGCCCTCTCGGCCGCGACCGGCATTGCGCCCTGGTTCACCGATCGGATCGCGGAGCTCGTGAGGGCGGAGGGGACGGTGGTCGGGGCGCCACTCATCGACGCGAAACGAACGGGCTTCGGCGATGCCGACATCGCCGCCCTGTCGGGCGTGCCGCCGGTCGCCATCCGGCGTGCCCGTGTGCGCGCCGGCATCGGTCCGTCATACCGTCGGGTCGACACCTGCGCGGGCGAGTTCCCGGCCGAGACCCCGTACTTCTACAGCTCCTACGCCGAGCCTGAGGTCGCGCCGCCGGCCGAGCGCCGGAGCGTGATCGTCGTCGGGTCGGGGCCGATCCGCATCGGGCAGGGGATCGAGTTCGACTACTGCAGCGTCCGCGCCGCGTGGGCCATCCGCGAGATGGGTCTCGACGCGGTCGTCATCAACAACAACCCCGAGACGGTGAGCACCGACTACGACGCCTGCACCCGGCTCTACTTCGAGCCGCTCGACACCGAGTCGGTGCTCGACGTCATCGACCACGAGCGCGCCCTGACCGGTACGCCGCCGGCCGTGGTCCTGACATTCGGCGGCCAGACGGCGATCGACCTGGCCAAGGACCTGGCCTACGCCGACGTGCCCATCGCCGGGCTCACGGCCGAGGCGATCGAGATCACCGAGGATCGGGAGCGATTCGCTGGCCTCCTCAACGAGCTCGGCCTCGACGGACCGCGCGGATCCCTGGCGGCCGATGCCTCCGGGCTGCGCGCCGCGACCGAACGCCTCGGCGGGCTTCCGGTCATCGTGCGGCCGTCGTGGGTGATCGGCGGCCGCGGGATCGCCGTGCTGCGCGACGAGCGGGATGTCGCCGCCTACCTCGCCACGGAGGTCGGCTGGCCGCTGCGGGTCGACGAGATGGTGACCGGGACCGAGCTCGACGTCGACGCCATCTGCGACGGCGACGGCTGGTCGGTCCCGGGCATCCTCGAACAGACCGATCCACCGGGGGTCCACTCCGGCGACAGCGTCGCGGTCCTGCCGCCCCAGTCGCTGTCGCGGCCGATGCAGGAACGTGCGGCGGAGGCCGCCGGGCGCATCGCGCTGGCGCTCGGGGTGCGCGGCATCCTCAACGTCCAGATGATCGCGACCGACGATCGCATCGTCGTCATCGAGGCGAACCCGCGAGCCAGCCGCACGGTGCCGATCGTGGCCAAGGCCACCGGCCGCGACGTGGTGGCCGCCGCGGTCCAGTGCGCGCTCGGGGCCTCGCTGGCGGAGGCCGGGCTCGCCGCGGGCCTCGCGGCCGATGGTCCGCTGGTCGCGGTCAAGGCGCCGATCGGCTCCCTCTGGCGGCTGCCGGGGGTGAGCGCCGAGCTCGGGCCGGAGATGCGATCGACCGGCGAGGTGTTGGGGCTGGCGACCGGGGCCGAGGCCGCGCACCGCCTGGCGTCGGAGGCCGTGGCGGCGCACGGCGGCTGAGGACTTCCTTCAGGGCAACAAGAAGGGCCGCCGGGCTCCAGTACGGAGGGTCCTGGAACCCGACGACCCAAGAAGACCCGGGAGCCGGTCAGTGCGAACGAGATGGAGCCGCGTGAAGTCGCGTCCGGCCCGAGCTTCCGTCGGCGACGGGCCCCATCGATATGTTCGGCGCTGCCTCAATGTTCCCGGTGTCTACATCGTTCACATTAGCAAGTTGTATGCCCCCGGTGTCAAATCGGGCGCGCTCACCGCTTGCGGCGCGCGTCGATGCTGATCTGCGACTGCCGGCGGCGGAGGTACCCGCCATACCAGCCGCCCAGGAACCCGAGGCCGGCCTGGTAGGCGCCCTGCAGGAGGAGCTGCGTGACGACCTCGATGGGCGTCCCGAACGTGTCCGGAGCAGCGCCGAGCTGCGCGAACATGAAGAGGATCATCGCCGCCCCGAGGACGTAGCTGACGATTCCGGCGGCGGTCCCGAACAGCGTCGGCCTCTGCCAGCCCAGCCAGCCCGCGCCGATCAGCGCGCTGAACAGCGCGAAGGTCCCGATCAGCCCGAGGATGTCCCCGCCGTAGAAGGTCGAGGCGAAGAAGCCGAGGAACGCGATCACGCCCATTCCCAGCCAGGCGAGGAGGTTGCTGCGGAGGAGGAAGGCTCGCTCCCGGATCGGCCGCAACGGTCCGCTCGGGTCGAATCCGGCGAGGGGATCCGGGCGGCCGGGAAGTGCCGGGGCGGCCGGGAAGATGCGGCGCAGGAAACCGCCACCCTGGGCGGGCTCCAGGACGGCGACCTCCTCCGGCTCGTCGACGGCCTCGCCTCTGGCGACCATCCGGGCGCGGCGGCGCGCCTCGGCCCGCGACGCGGAGTGACGATCAGGAGTGCGCGTGGACATGGGCCGGGATTGTACCGTCAGCGGCCGAAGCTGGCCGGTAAGCGGCCGGTAAGCGGCCGGTAAGCGCCCGCGGTCCACCATCCGCGTCTGCACGTCTCCGTCATCGAGGTGTGCCATGCCCGTCGCCGTCCGCCCCATGACCCGCTCGTTGGAGCGCGCGCTCCGTCGCGCGCTCGCCATGGCGGCGCTCATCGGCCTCGTCGTCGGCGCGATCCTGCCCATGCAGGGTGTGCGCGGCGAGGTCGACGAGTCCTCGCACCTGGTCGTGAGCGAGGTGGTGACCGGCGGTGCCAGCGCGTCCGACGAGCTCATCGAGATCCATAACCCGACCGCGTCAGCGCTGCTGCTCGATGGCCTCGAGGTGATCTACGTCACCGCCAGCGGTGCGACGGTCAGCCGTCGAGCCGCCTGGGGCCTGGACGCCGGCAGCGTCCCGGCCCACGGACATCTCCTCGTCGCCAATGAGGGTGGCATCTACGCGTCGATCGCCGATGCGACCTATGCGAGCGGCATGGCCTCGACCGGTGGCAGCGTGGCCATCCGGATCCAGGGCGCCTCGACCGCGATCGATGCGGTCGGGTGGGGGACGGCCACGAGCACCTGGCGCGAGGGGCAGGCGCTGCCGGCGCCCGCGGCTGGCTCGAGCGTCGAGCGCCTCCCCGGCGGCCCGCTCGGCTCTGGCCGGGACACGGATGACAACGCCGCTGACTTCGCGGAGCGACTCCTCCCCGAGCCGCAAAACCTCGGGTCGCCGCCGACGCCCGCGGACGGCCCGGTCGAGACTCCGGCGCCGACGCCGACCGGAACCGCGCTGCCGACGCCGCTGCCCACCCTGGGCGCGACGCCGGCTCCGACGCCGGTCGAGACGTCCGAACCGGCCGTGATGGACATCGGCGATGCGCGGGCCTTGCCGGATGGCGCGCTCGCCACCGTCGAGGGCGTCGCCCTCACCGCGTCGGACTTCCACGACGGCGGTGGCTTCGTCGCGGACGCGTCCGGCGGGATCGCCGTGCTCGTGACCGATGGAGCGTTCCCGCGGGGCGTCGCGCTTCGGGTCACCGGCGAGCTCGACGACCGGTTCTCGCAGCGGACGCTCCGCGTCGATGGCAGCGACCTCGTCCTGCTCGGCTCCGGATCCGACCCGACCCCCGGGGCCGCCTCGACCGCCGGCGTCAGCGAAGCTCTCGAAGGTCAGCTCGTGAGGATCGACGGCACCGTCGCCGGCGCGGCGAGCGTCCTCACCACGGGGCTTGCCTTCGACGTCGACGATGGAAGCGGCGCGACGCGCGTCGTCGTCGGGTCGGCGACGGGCATCGACGCATCGTCGTGGGGGAGCGGGACTCGGCTCGAGCTGATCGGCGTGGTCGGCCAGCGGGACTCGTCGGGAGAGGGAACCGCCGGCTACCGCGTCATGCCGCGCGACGCCGCCGACGTGCTCCTGGCCGGGTCGCCGGCGACACCGGCGCCGAGCGCGAGTGGAGGGCCGACGCCGACGCCCGGACCGTCCGCGTCGGACGATGCCGCGGGCGTGTCGTCGATCGCCAGCGCTCGCGCGGCGGTCAAGGGCGCCCACGTCTCGGTCCGAGGCGTCGTCACGCTCCCGACGGGCATCGTCGACGGCCAGACGGCCGCCATCCAGGACGCGAGCGGCGCGATTCTCCTTCGCCTGGGCAACGAGGTCGGCCGTCTCACGCTGGGCGAGCGGATCGAGGTGGACGGCACGCGCTCCACGAAGAGCGGGATGGAGACGCTGCGGGTCACCGAACCCGCGCTCCATCTCGGGGCGGCAGCCATGCCGTCTGCCCGGGCCCTTCGGACCGGCGACGCGACCGAGGCGCGCGAGGCCGTGCTCGTCTCGGTGCGTGGCGCGCTCGCCGGCTCGCCACGTCGCTCGTCGAGCGGCAGCGTGACGTTCGACATCGACGACGGGTCCGGGCCGCTCAAGATCGCCTTCGGCGCCTCCCTGGCCCTCGACCCGTCGGCCTTCGCGTCCGGGACCTGGGTCCAGGTCACCGGCATCCTCGGCCAGGTGACGACCGGGGCGCTGCCGGATCGCGGCTATCGGCTCTGGCCGCGCAGCGCTTCCGAAATCCGAGTCGTGGCTCCGGCGGGCGATGGGGGCGCATCGGGCCCGACAACCGCCGGCCCCGACGGCGAAGCGGCGGTGACGGAGTCGCTCGACAGCATCGACGCTCCCGACCTCGCGGAGCTCACCATCGGCGCGACGCTCGTGGTCGGCCCCTGGCCGGAGGTCAAGCTCGCCGGGCTGCTGTGGGACGGCCAGCGGCTGGTGGGCATCGACGAGAGGTCCGTCAAGGTCGTCGAGGCCGTCCTCGGAGACCGACGGCCGCCGATGGCGCTCCAGCTCAGCGGCCTGGCCGCCGCCGGTCCCGTCGCGAGCCTTGCGATCCCGAGCGTGACGTTGGGCACCGGCGCCGGAGAGGTGCTCCAGGCCGGGACACCGCCCGCCGCGGCGCGCCCGCTCGCGGATGTCGCGAAGCCGGGATGGGCGGCTGCCGTCGGTCGGGTCGTCGGCAGCGGCTCTGAGCTCGAGCTTCGGCTGGGCAGCAGGAAGGTGCGCGTCGATCGGCGGTGCGCCTCGAGCCAGGCGCCGATCGGGAACGGCCTCGTCGGCGTGACCGGCATCGCCGTCGGCGATCCCACGCGGCTCGTCGTCCCGTGCGGGGCGATCGTCGCCGCCCCCACGGCGCACGCGCGCCTGACGATGCCTCCGGTCGCCGAGGTCCGCGGGTCATTCCCCCCACCCGGCGCTGAGGTCGCGGAGGGACAGCGCGCGCTTGCCGGCGCGCTCCTGGGCCTGGCGGCCGTCGGCCTGGGCGGTGTTGCCGCCTTCCGGCGCTGGACCGAACAGGGAGACGATGAGCCGGAATCGGTCGGCCCGGCCAACCCCGACGCTCCTGACCTCAGCGCCTCAGCGCGACTGGCGCTCGTCCGCCTCCCGACCGAACCGCACGGATGAGGGGTCGCGCGGGAGGCCGTGAGCGTGAGCGCGGCGTATACTCCCGCGCGTTCGAACGCTTGAGCACGCAGACGGAGGCGACGACGAGGCATTGACGGGGCTCACCCAGGCCGATGCGCCGCGCACCGGCACGCGCCAGTACCACATCGGCCTGGAGCGAGGCGAGGTGGCGGAGTATGTCCTCCTGGTCGGCGACCCGGGCAGGGTTGCCAAGGTCGCCTCGCGCTGGGACGGCGTCGAGCTCCAGCGCACGAGCCGCGAGATCACGACAGCGACGGGCACGTACCGCGGCATGCGGGTCACGTGCATGTCGACCGGCATGGGCACCGACAACGTCGAGATCGTCCTCGCCGAGCTCATGGAGATCACCGATGCGCCCGCCCTGGTTCGCGTCGGCTCATCCGGTGCGCTGCAGCCGGAGATCGCTCTCGGCGACCTCATCGTCTCGATCGGGGCCGTCCGTCTCGAGAACACGACCGACTTCTACGTGCACCCCGGATTCCCGGCTGTGGCCCATCGGGACGTCGTCTGGGCCCTCGAGGCAGCCTGTCGAGAGCTGGGGTACCCCCACCACGTAGGGCTCACGGCTACGGCGAGCGGGTTTTACGCTCCGCAGGGACGTGCGATGCGCACGCTCCCTGTTCGCTATCCTGAGCTCGCAGACGAGCTTCGCCGCCAGCGTGTGGCGAATCTCGAGATGGAGTCGTCGGCACTCTTCGTGCTGGCGCACCTG